>NZ_JBVAYX010000001.1:0-401836 GCF_055412825.1 Pseudarthrobacter linnaei | reverse complement strand
AACTCCAGGCCCCGTACGAACTGGTCAAGGAAGTTGCCGCCACCGGCAAGCTCCCCGTGGTCCTGTTCACCGCCGGCGGCATCGCCACCCCTGCCGACGCCGCGATGATGATGCAACTCGGCGCCGACGGTGTCTTCGTCGGCTCCGGCATCTTCAAGTCCGGCAACCCGGCCCAGCGTGCCGCCGCCGTCGTGAAGGCCACCACCTTCTTCGATGACCCGGACGAGATCGCCAAGGCCTCCCGCGGCCTGGGCGAGGCCATGGTCGGCATCAACGTGGACGAGATCCCGGCCCCGCACCGCCTCGCCGAGCGCGGCTGGTAACAGCACCAAAGCACCAACCACGACGGCGGCGAGTCACCTTTCTGGTGGCTCGCCGCCGTCGTCGTTTGTTTCCCCGCCGATTGCTCCGCAACGGCCCTTATGGGGCTCCAAAAGGGCGGTTGCGGAGCAGCCGATGGGGGTGGGTGCGGGGTTAGTCGAGGCCGCGGCGCTTGAGGAGCGGTTCGAGCTTTGCGTCGCGGCCGCGGAAGGCGCGGAAGGAATCCAGCGGGTCGCGGCTGTTGCCCCGGGAAAGCAGTTCGGCGCGGAAGAAGTCCCCGTTGGCCCGGGTGAGGCCGCCGTTGTCCTTGAACCATTCCACCGTTTCGGCGTCCAGCACCTCGCTCCAGATGTAGGAGTAGTAGCCCGCCGCATAACCGGCGCCGGCGAAGATGTGCTGGAAGTAGCCGGTGCGGTAGCGCGGCGGGATCAGGTGGTGTGCCACGCCGGCCGCGGCCAGCGCCTTGGCCTCGAACTCCAGGACATCCTCGGGCACCTCGGATCCGTCCAGCACATGCCAGGCGAGGTCCAGCAGGGCAGCGCCCAGGTATTCCGTGGTGCCGAAGCCCTCGCCCCAGAGCTGCGCGGCGTCGAGCTTGTCGACAACCTCTTGCGGCAGCGCCTCGCCAGTGGCGTGGTGGCGGGCGTAGTTGGCGAGGACCTCCGGCCACATGATCCACATCTCGTTCACCTGCGAGGGGTATTCCACGAAGTCCCGCGGCACGGAGGTGCCGGAGAAGCGCGGATACGTGACCGCGGAGAACAGGCCGTGCAGGGCATGGCCGAACTCGTGGAACGTGGTGCGGAGCTCGTCCAGGGTCAGGAGCGTGGGTTCCCCGGCCGGCGGCTTGGAGATGTTGAGGTTGTTGATCACCACGGGCCGGGTGTTGAGCAGCCCGGACTGTTCCACGAGGGAGTTCATCCAGGCACCGCCGCGCTTGGATTCGCGCGTGTAGTAGTCGCCCAGGAACAGGCCCAGTTCGGTCCCGTCAGCATTGCGGACTTCCCAGACGCGCACGTCCGGGTGGTAACCGGCGAGGTCGGCGCGTTCGTGGAACGTGATGCCGTAGAGCGCGTTGGCGGCGAAGAACACGCCGTCGTTGAGGACGCGGTCCAGCTCGAAGTAGGGGCGCAGGGCCTGCTCGTCCACGGCGTAGCGTTCGAGCTTGACCTTCGCGGAGTAATAGGCCCAGTCCCAGGCCTCAAGGGGGTGGCCGGCGACCTTGGCCAGCGCCTCGGCCTCGGCGTCGGCATTCCGGACGGCGGCCGGCGCCAGCCGGTTCATCATGGTCTGCACGGCTGCGAAGTCCGGGGCGGTCTGCTGGTCCACGACCAGCTCGGCGTAGTTGGCGAAACCCAACAGCGCTGCCTTCTCGGCGCGGAGCCCGGCCATGTCCTTGGCCAGTTCCAGGACATCGTGGGCGCCGCCGTCGCTGCCGCGGCCGATGGAGGCCTCGTACAGGCGGCGTCGGACCTCCCGGTTTTCGAGGGCGGCGAGGGCGGGCTGGTTGCTGGGCTGGATGAGAGTCAGCAGGAACTTGCCCTCGTGCCCGGCGGTGCGGGCGGCTTCGGCGGCGCTGGCAACATCGTCAGCAGGCAGCCCGGCGAGTGCGGCGGCGTCGTCGAGCAGCAGCGAGGCGGACTTCATTCCTTCCTTCACCCGCTGTCCGAACTCGGTTCCGAGCCGGGAGAGCTCGGCGTTGACGGCCCTGAGCCGTTCCTGGCCGGCGCCGTCGAGCTGGATGCCGGACTGGCGGAACTCCTTGAGGTACTCGTCCACGAGGCGGGCGGACTCGGCGTCGAGCTGGTCCGTGTTGACCGCGGCAAATCGCTCGAACAGTCCACGGTTGAGGTAGACGGCGTCCTGGTGGGCCGAGAACCGCGGGGACAGGACGGTTTCGAGATCGCGGATGGGGTCCGTGGCATCGGCCGAGACGAGGGTGAAGAAGGAGGCCGCCGCACGCTGCAGGAGCTGCCCGGACCGCTCCATGGCCAGCGCGGTGTTCTCAAAGGTGGCAGGCTCCGCGGTGTCCACGAGTGCCTGGATTTCAGCGAGGTGCTCGGCGAGGCCGGCCTCCACGGCTTCGGCGTAGTGCTCGTCGGTGATGTCCGCGAACGGCGGCAGGCCGAATGGCAGGGGGCTGGGGCTCATGAGGGGGTTGGTCATGAAATAACTCTTTCATGTAATGGGTTGAGTCTCAATGGTCTGCTCCGCGTGTTGGCACCCTTTGCCGCCGTAGTATGGTCGCCATGCGTACCATCACCCCCCAGCTGCGCGGCCGCCTGTTCGCCGCCGCCGCAGCGTTCTCCCTGGTGGCCTCTGTGGCCTCCTGCGGCATCGGCGCCCAGCCCGAAAGCACTGCCTCAGGCTCCGCGGCGGACGCAGGGAGCACCGCCGCTTCGGCCGCGGTGCAGAGCCCGGGAACGACGCAGTCGAGTACCCCGAGCCCTTCCCCGACGCCGACGCCGGGCAAGGGGCCCGGCTGCGCGGCCGTCCGCTGCGCCTCGGTAGTGGTCACGGGGGACATGCTGGTCCACGCCCAGCTCTGGGAACAGGCCCGCGCGGATGCCCTGGCCGCCGGCGCCAAGGGCCTGGACTTCGGGCCGCTGCTGGAGGGTCAGCGCAGGTACATCGAGAAGAGTGACCTCGCCGTCTGCCACCTGGAGACACCCGTCGCCGGCCCGGCCGGACCGTTTTCCGCGTACCCCTCGTTCAACGTTCCGCCACAGATCATCCCGGCCGTCCAGCAGGTCGGCTACCAGGCCTGCACCACCGCGAGCAACCACACCGTCGACCGCGGCACCGCCGGGCTGGTCCGCACCCTGGATGCCCTCGACGCCGCCGGGCTGCAGCACACAGGGTCCTACCGGAGCGCAGCCGACGCCGAGGGCATCCTGATCCTGCAGACCGCGGCGGCGAAGATCGCCGTGATCAGTGCGACCTACGGCCTGAACGGACAGCTCCCGGAGGCGGCCTGGCAGGTGGACATGCTCGACCCCGAGGTCATGATCGTCAAGGCGAAGAGGGCCCGGGACCTGGGCGCGGACATTGTGCTTGGCGCGATGCACGCCGGCGAGGAATATTCGAGCGTGCCCAACGCCGAGCAGATCAGCGTCGCCCATGCCCTCGCGGACAGCGGCCAGTTCACCATGATCTACGGCCACCACTCGCACTCGGTCCTGCCGATCGAGCAGTACAAGGGCACCTGGATTGCCTACGGTCTGGGTAATGCGATCACCGAGCTCTCGCCGAACTATGTGGTGAACAACGAGGGCCTGCTGGTCCGGGTCCAGTTCAGCCAGGACGCCGCCGGTGCGTGGACCGCCTCCGATCTGGCCTGGGCGCCGTCGGTGATGGTCCGCGGTCCCTACCGCTGGTGCTCGGTTGCCTCCGACACCCCGCAGGGTTCCTGCGCCGGTGCCGCGGCGGACACGGCCACCCGCCAGCGCACCCAGGCCGCGGTCGAGTCGCTGGGGGCAGCGGCCGCGGGCGCCCATGAACTGCTCATCACCAAGGAACCGTAGCGCCTGGAAGGCCGGGGAGATTAACTGAAACCTGCAAGGTGCTGGTCTGGGATGCCGCACAGCAGGTCCTGGATGGCGGTACCGACGTGGTCCTTGACTGGAACCAGTGGAGCCGGGGGAGGCGAGCTGACCGGGCTGGCTGGGCAGAGACTGCCGGGGCCGCCGTCGTCGTTCATTTATGTCCGGACACCGCTGCAGGCTTCCATCGACCGGGCGGCCGGCCGCGCCGACCGGTGCGAGGCGGGCTCCCACCGAATCGAGGCGGCGGACGTCAGGCGCCTGGCCGCGATTTTCGAGGGCCCCAACCGTCGGAGGGCCTGCGGATCTTGCCCTGACACCGGCCGGCGAATACCTTGATGGAGACGCGGGGCCAAAATAGGCCCCAGTCACACCCGGACAGGAGGCCTTAGTGGGCAGAGTATCGACGGCGGACCGGGAACCCCGGAACGGGACTTTCCCCAATGGCATGGCCTATCTGAGCTGGGGCAACGGCCCCAAGACACTCCTCTTCATCCAGGGCGGCCCGGGGAGCACGGTTCCCCAGGGGATGCTGCGCCGGATGTTCCGGCGCCAGTTCGATGCCTTTCTCCACGCCGGATACGCCGTTTGGGTCGTCACCCGGCGCCGGGGCATGCCGCCGGAGCACAGCATCCCCGACATGGCGGAGGACTATGCCCGGCTCATCGCCGAGGAGTTCGGCGGCCGCGTTGACGTCGTTGTGGCTGAGTCCTTCGGCGGCATGATCGGCCAGTATCTGGCCGCACGGCATCCGGACTCCTTCGGCCATATCGCCATGGTGGTCACCGCCGCGGAGCTGAGCGACTGGGGCAAGGACGTCGATGCGCGGATGGCCACGGCCCTCGAAGGGGGCGACCTGAACGGCGCCGGGACGGTCTTCGCCGAGTACCTGCTGCCGGGCCGGCGCCTGAAGTGGTTGCGGCGGCTGATTGGTCCCCTGATCAGCCGACGGTTGCTGAGCGGATCCGATTTCCCCTCCCAGGATGTCCTCACCGAGGTTAAGGGCGAAATGGCCTTCGATTCCCGGGCGGTGCTCCCGATCATCCGGCGGCCGGTGCTGATGATCTGCGGAGGCGCCGACCAGTTTTTCCCCCGCGAGGCCGCCCAGGAGACAGCCGGGCTGATCCCGGACTGCACTCTCATCTGGTACGAAGGCAAGGGCCATCTCCGGGCAGCCTCCAGCGGACGCATCGCGCAGGACGTGCTGGCGTTCGCCGGACACAGCAAAGGCTGATACGCACGCTGGAGCATCGACTGACGGCCTTACCGGCAGGCGATTGAGGCACGGCTCGATGGAGAACGCGCAACGCCCGGAGCAGCACGCCAAGCCTTTCTCGCGCTTGCGTTATACGACGAAGGCCGTTAAGGGGGCGCTCTATGGAGCGCACTGCTGGCTCTCATACCAACGCTTGATGGTTATGGGCGAGCACTGAAAGAGTATGCCGAGGAACTTCCGAAGACTGTACCGGCCCCTGAGGACTACCGTCGCAGTATGGGATCCTCCGGGCTGAACCCCTGCGGCCAAGATGGCCCCGTAGTCACTGCTGCGCGACAGGCGCGCGAGGCCGCCGACGTCGAGCACCTCCTGCCCTTCGTCCACTCCGACGGCGCAGCCGAGGTACGCCGTCGTCCCCGCGCGTTGCCCGCTTGATAACGGTTGAACAGCCGCAGGCGGGCGGTCCGGACGGAGAGACCGTCGCCGGGTGGCCGGTGGACGGCGTAGGAGTCGTCTGGGGTGCCGGGGGAGAAGCTGCCGTATTTGCGTTCAACGGCGGTCCGGATGCGGAAATCCGCCAGCGCCGGGTTCTTGGGCAGCAGGGAGCCGTGCAGATAGCTCGCGACGATGACGTCGGACACGCGACTGCTCCGGAACCGCCGACTGTCCACCTGCTGTGCGGACTGTCCGGCGCGGGCCAGACGACCAAAGCCGCGCGGCGCTGCGCTGCTTTGCGGCGGCTCGGAGCAGCTGAGTGGCGCTGTGGGACGGGAACGCCTCGGTGCGGCGCACCGAAACATCGCGCTCAGTACAGCTAGGGGGTGGCGAAAATGTCGGAGTGGCCGATCGTGGCGCGGCCCGGCTCCCGGCGGGCGGCCAGCCAGTCGGCGACTTCCTCCGGTGCAACGTCCCCAGTCTCCAGTGCGGCGGCGGCGATGCCGGTGGCGAGTTCGCGCCGGAGACCCGAGTCTTCCGGTCCGAGCAGCCAGGGCGAGGCGGCAGTGTGCACGGCATAACCGCGCGCCGCGAGCAGCCCGGCCAGCACAGCCGAGGCCCGCGGACCGGTGGCCGAACCGAAGCCCTTGTCCCACTGCTGATGGCTGTTGAACGCGCGGAGCACACGCCCGTCCTGCGGGTGGATCGGCTGCCATTCCTGCCGGCCGTCGTAGATCAGGACGGTGTAGAGCGGCAGCCCGGCCACGCTGAGGGCGGCCGTGAAGAGCTCCAGCCAGGGCTCCGAAACCAGATCGAACAGTGCGGCGGCCGTGACAAGATCCGGAGCCGGCGTCAACACCTGCGTGAGCTCGAGGGTGAGGTCAGCCTCGGCGAAGCTGACGTCGATGCGCTTGTGGTCTTTGCGCAGCCGAAGGAGGGCGCCCTCGGACCGGCTGTCGTCAGCCCAATCGACCAGGCGTTCCCGGGCCCATGTCAACAGCTGAGGGTCGTAGTCCACCAGCCGCCAGGACTGGTGGTCCGGCAGGAACTGCGCGGTGCCCCGCAGGTTGGACCCGGAACCGCAGCCCAGATCCACCACGCTGACGTGCGCGCGCGCCGCGAAGTGGGTAGCGAGCTGCTGTTCCAGAGCCGAATCCCGTGCCCGGTGGTCGGCCGTTTCGCGCAGGTCCAGCCACTCCGGGCTGAAGCCGCTCATGCCGCGGGCTCCGGGAGTGACCGGGCCATGGCCCGCACGACGTCAGCGACCCGACCGGCAGTATCAGACCAGGGCGGCAGAGTCCGTCCGGCGGCCCAGGAGCGCTCCCCGAGGGCGGCGAGGCGCTGCGGAGAGGTCAAGAGTAAACGGACAGCGCTGCCGAGGGAAAGCGCGTCGCCGGGCGGCACCTTGATAGCCGCGCCGTCCGGCACCGTCTCGGCAGCGGCCCCGCCGGTGGTGCAGATGATCGGCAGACCGTGGGACATGGCCTCCGCCAATGCCATGCCGTAGCCCTCATAGAGGGAGGGCATGACGAAGAGGTCGCTGGAGTGGAAGGCGGCTTCAAGCTCATCTGCCGTCAGGACACCGGCAAAAGTGACCCTGCCGGCAAGGCCGTGGGCCTGGACGGCGGTGGCCACACGGGCGTGCTCGCCCGGCACCCGGTCAGTCTCACCTGCGATAGTAAGGTGCCAGTCCAGATCAGTCAGATGCGAAAGTGCCAAGGCAAGGACGCCATAGGCTTTGCGCGGCGAGACCGACCCCACGCAGAGCAGTTCCGCCCCGCGCGTGCGGTCGGAGCCTCCTGCGCGGCAGGCTGGCGGTGTCCCTGGACAGGCAATCGTGATCTTCCCGGCCGGGACGCCGTAGTCGCGAGTCAGAGTCCGGGCCGTCAGTGCGCTGGTCGCAATCACATGGACAGCGCGGGCCAAGGCTTGGCGCTCGGTTCTCGCGAGCATTAGGCGTTCGTCCTCCGCGAGCCCGGCTTCGAGTGCCAGTGGATGGTGAACGAGGGCCACGAGCGGATGGCCGGTCCCATGGTCCAACGTCTCGAGCAGCGAGTCCGGGAACGCCCCGAACGCGAGTCCGTCCACCATGACCGTGATCCGGTCCCGAAGCGATGCGAGCCGTCGCCTGGTTTGTTCGACGTCTCTTGCCGTGGGAGTGGGCCACGAGCCTGGGAGCTGAAGGTGCTGTACGCGGATGCCGGAGCCCGGCAGGTTGGCCAGGAGGCTGCGGTCGTAGGCGTAGCCGCCGGTGGGCGCTGAAAGGTCGCCCGGGATGGCGAAAACCAGTTCGGGATCTGGATCGGTAACCATGGCTTACTCCATTCGGGCAACGGATGAGCGACAGATCTCAGGGCGCGGCCAGCGAGACCCATGCTACCCGGATACCTCGCACAGCGTCTTGGCCGTCGCGTTCAGCCCTTCGCTGTGACGGGTCAGACTTCTGAAGACGCTGATGTGCGTAAGCAGCAGGGTGCCAACGCCGCGGTGGCGCCCGAGGGGCCGTTGTCCGCTTTGACTTTCCACGACATCCTTGAGGGAGGAAGGGTCATTGCGATCAATACCAATTCGGGGCTTCAGCGCGGGCGGCGGGCGGCGTGCTCGCGGGCGAGGACGGCGTAGGTGTCGTCCGGGGTGCCGGGGGAGAAGCTGCCGTATTTGCGTTCGACGGCGGTCCGGATGAGGAAGTCCGCCAGCGCCGGGTTCTTGGGCAGCAGCGAGCCGTGCAGGTAGCTCGCCACGATGTTCCGGTAGCGGGCACCTTCCTGGCAGTCGCTGCTGTTGTTGCCGGTGCCTTTGGCCGTGGTGCCCAGCGGTGACACGCCCGGACCAAGCGTGGTCTGGCCGCTGTGGTTCTCGTACCCCAAAACGGTGCCGAACTCGGGGGAAGACACTGACACGTTGCCGATCAGGCGCTGGTCGGTACCCTGGGTCTCCACATCCAGGACGCCGATGCCCGGGATCACGGACCCCGTCCGGGTCTTGAAGAACCTTCCGAACAGCTGGTAGAGCCCGCAGATCACCAGCATCGGAGTGCCGTCCTCGGCCAGCTCCTTCAGGACGGTTTCCCGTGAGAGCAGGTCATCCTGGATGACGAGCTGGCCGCTGTCCTGCCCGCCGCCGCCGACGACCAGGTCGATGTCTAACGGGAATTCGTCGCCGACGTTGTACTCGAGCAGCACAGGGGTGTATCCGTGCCAGCGCAGCCGCTGGGCCAGCACCAGGGCGTTGCCCCAGTCGCCGTAGATGTTCATGTCCCGCGGGTACAGCTGGAGGACCCGGATGGTGCCCTTGCTGGGGGCCGGGGATTCCTCGGGCGGAAGCTCGTGCCCGAAGGAAAACCTGGACTCGCTGGCCGGGCCGGATGCGCTGGGCGGGCCGGACTCGTTGGGCGGGCTGGATTCGCTGGCGGGGGGCTGGGGGGTCATGAGACCACCTCCACTGTGGTGATTTTGGACAGCTCGCGGCGGATCGCCAGCATCGCTGTGTAGGTGCAAAAGACCCGCTTCGGTTTGTCCTTGGCGCCACTGATGAAGGCCGCCAGGGCGGGGGCAATCTCGGTATCCACTGCCCCGACCGCGACGTCGTCGTACTGCAGGCGAAGCGCCATGTCGTAAGCGCGGGAGCCGCTCAACTGGTCCACACCGCCCTCACGGAGGGTGTCAAATTCGACGTCCCAGAGCCAGGACATGTCCCGGCCGTCAGCATAGTTGTCGTTGATCGCGATCATCGTGGCGTACCCCGCGGCCGGGAAGGACTTCAGTCCGAGCCGGAAGCCGCTGGGGTTCTTCACCAGGACCAGGTCCAGCGGAAGGCCGTCGACGACGAGGCTCTCACCGCGCCCGAACGCCGGCGCCACCTGGGACAGCGCCTTGAGCAGTGCCTCGTTGTCCGCGACGGCTGATTCTCCCTGGACTGGGTCCCGCACCGCAATGGCCCTGGCCAGGGTCAGCGCGGCCGCGGCGTTGAAGATGTTGTAGACGCCGCGGAGCTTCATCGCGGTGGTGGCCGTGACGCCGTCGTACTCAAAATCCGCATCGGCCGCACCCACCCGGCGCAGCACGACGTCGGCGTGCGGCTTCGCGGGAGCCGGCGGAACCGGGCTGCCGGGGGCAGCCCGCATCTCGTCGTCGTTCGGGAAGGTGCTCAGGAGGGAATCGTCGAGGCCGAAGTAAAGGACATCGGGACCGCTGGCCGTGGCTGTTTTGAGCGTGTCCGCGATCCGCGCGACACGCGGGTCCTCCCGGTTCAGCACCACCGTACCGGTGGTCTTGGAGGCGATGTGCTGCAGCAGCTGCGCCGTCTTGTCGATCTCGCCGAAGCGGTCCAGCTGGTCCCGCAGGACGTTCAGCAGCAGGCAGTAACGCGGCGGCACCTGGTTCACGAAGTGCACCGCGTGGGCCTCGTCCAGTTCCAGCACGGCCACGTCCGCCTTCAGCCGGCCCCGCCAGTCCACCTCGCCCAGCAGCGCAGCGGCCACCCCGCGGGTGAAGTTGCTGCCGGTACGGTTCGTGAAAACCTTCAGGCCCTGGCTCTCCAGCAGTTCCACCACCATCTTGGTGGTGGTCGTCTTGCCGTTCGTGCCGCTGACGACGGCGACGCCGTGCGGCAACGTGGACAGTGTCCTGCGCATGAAGCCGGGGTCGATTTTTTCGACCACGAGCCCGGGAAGGGCAGAGCCTCCGCCCCTAAGCCGGGAGACCCGGCGGACGAGCTTGCCGAGCGGAACGCTGAAGTAAAACATGCTTTGTAATATATCCCAGCGGCAGCATGGAAGCCCGCCGGGAGGCCGCCGGCGACGTGCCCGGACGACTATGCTGGTCCGATGACCAACCCCACTTCTGCGCCCTCCTCCCATGTGGGAACAGGGCTGCGGATCGGCGTCCTTGCACTTCAGGGCGACTTCCGCGAACACCTGCACGCGGTGGAAGCGGCCAGCGCCACGGGCGTCGGCGTGCGCCGGCCGTCCGAACTGGACGGCCTCGACGGCCTCATCATTCCCGGCGGCGAATCGACCACCATCGACAAACTGTCCCGCGCCTTCGGGCTCCGCGACCCGCTGCGCCAGCGCATCCGGGACGGGCTGCCGGTCTACGGCTCCTGCGCCGGGATGATCCTCCTCGCGGAGGAGATCACCGACCCCGCCAAGGACCTGGCTGGCAACCCCCAGCAGACCTTCGGCGGCCTGGATATCACGGTGCGCCGGAACGCCTTCGGCCGGCAGCGCGAGTCCTTCGAGACGGATCTCGATTTCAGGGGCCTCGATTTCAGCGCCACCGGGAATGGCGTGGCCCCGGTCCACGCGGTCTTCATCCGCGGGCCCTGGGTGGAGCGCGTCGGCGCCGGTGTGGAGGTCCTCGCCTCCGTGGAACCTTCCAAGGCCTCCCACCCCGAGGCGCTGGCCGGGACGGCTAGAATTGTTGCTGTGCGTTCCGGCAAGCTGCTGGCCACCTCCTTCCACCCGGAAGTGACGGGGGAGAAGCGCGTGCACGAATTGTTTATTCGAATGATCAGAGGAGAAGCGTAAAGCATGTCAGGCCACTCCAAATGGGCGACGACCAAGCACAAGAAGGCCATCCTCGACAGCCGCCGGGCCAAGTCGTTCGCCAAGCTGATCAAGAACATCGAAGTTGCCGCACGCATGGGCGGCCCGGACCTCGCCGGCAACCCTGGCCTGGAACTCGCCGTCACCAAGGCCAAGAAAACCTCGGTCCCCGCTGACAACATCGACCGCGCCATCAAGCGCGGCGCCGGCCTCACCGGCGAGGTCGTGGACTACACCGAGATCATGTACGAATGCCGCGGGCCGCAGGGCTCCGCGCTGCTGATCGAATGCCTCACGGACAACAAGAACCGTGCTGCCTCCGAGGTCCGGCTCGCCATCTCCCGCAACGGCGGCACCATCGCCGACCCGGGTTCGGTCAGCTACCTCTTCTCCCGCAAGGGCGTGGTCTCGCTGCCGAAGAACGGGCTGACCGAGGACGACGTCCTCATGGCTGTCCTCGACGCCGGCGCCGAGGAAGTCAAGGACAACGGCGACAGCTTCGAGATCCACTCCGAGCCGACCGACCTCCAGGGGATCCGCGATGCGCTCAAGGAAGCCGGGATGGAGTACGACACCGACGAGGCAGAGTTTGTCCCCTCCATGCAGGTCCCGCTGGACCTCGACGCCGCCAAGAAGTTCCTGAAACTCGTCGATGCCCTCGAGGAACTCGACGACGTCCAGAACGTCTACAGCAACGCCGACCTCAGCGACGAAGTGCAGGCCGCACTGGAATCCGAGTGACCCTCCGCGTCCTCGGCGTCGACCCGGGCCTCACCCGCTGCGGGATCGGCGTCGTCGACGTCGAAAAGAACCGCCGCGCCACAATGGTGGCGTTCGGCGTTGTCGGAACCTCCCCGGAGGAGAGCCTCGACCAGCGCCTGCTGGTCATCGCCACCTCCATCGACGAGTGGCTCGACCAGTACGAACCGCACGTCCTCGCCGTCGAACGCGTCTTCTCGCAGCTCAACGTCAGCACCGTGATGGGCGTGGCCCAGGCCTCGGGCGTGGTGATTGCCGCCGCCGCACGCCGCGGCATTCCAGTGGCCCTGCACACCCCGTCCGAGGTCAAGGCCGCCGTCACCGGAAGCGGCACCTCCAACAAGGATGCGGTCACCAAACTGGTCACCAAGATTCTCCGGCTCGACGCCCCACCCCGCCCGGCCGACGCCGCCGACGCCCTCGCGCTGGCCATTACCCACGCCTGGCGGGCCGGGAGCGGCGCCGCGGTCGCCACGACAGGACCGGGCAGCCTGTCCCTGACCCCGGCCCAGCGGGCCTGGGCGGACGCGGAGGCGAAAGCGCGCCGTACACGCTGAATGTCCGCCGGTGCCGCCCCATGGCTTGGTAGGGTATTCGTAGATATGTTCGGATAGCCGGTTCTTCCCGGTTCTCTATTTCAGCTGAATTTTCAGGAGCCCGGCTTTGATCAGTTTTCTCCGCGGAACCGTAGCGCACGTCGGCCTGTCGTCCGCCGTGATCGACCTCAACGGCGCCGGCATGAGCGTCAACGCCACCCCGCAGACCCTCAGCAGGCTCCGCACCGGCGAGGAGGGGAAGCTCTTCACCTCCCTGATCGTCCGCGAGGATTCCCTCACCCTGTTCGGCTTCGGCAGCGACGACGAACGCGAAGTCTTCGATATCCTGCTCAGCGTCAGCGGCGTCGGACCCCGGCTGGCGCTGGCCGTGCTGGCCGTGCACGAGCCCGAGGCGATCCGCGTCGCCGCGCACTCCGGCGACGGCAAGGCATTCACCAAGGTGCCCGGCATAGGCCCCAAGGTCGCCGGCAGGATCGTGCTGGAGCTCGCCGGAAAGCTCGTGCCGCTCGGAACCGCTGCCGGTGCCCCGGCCCCGGCAGCTTCCTCCGAAGCGGTCTGGAAGCCGCAGGTCGTCGCCGCCATGACGAGCCTGGGCTGGTCCGAGAAGGACGCCACGTCCAGCATTGACACGTCCCTGGCTGATTCCCCCGAACTGGCAGAGAAGGGCAACGTGGCCGAGATCCTGCGCGCCACCCTCCGCTGGCTGGGCCAGGACGGCGCCCGCGCCGGTAACAGGGTAGGCGCCCGTGGCTGAGCCGTCGATCGTCGCCGGGGGAGAGGAACCGGAGGAGCGTGTCATCGAAGCCGCCCTCAGGCCCAAAAACCTGCACGACTTCGTTGGCCAGCACCGGGTCCGCCGGCAGCTCTCCCTTGTCCTGGAGGCCTCGCGCTTGCGCGGCCGCAGCGCCGACCACGTCCTGCTCTCCGGACCTCCCGGGCTGGGCAAAACCACGCTGTCCATGATCATCGCGGCTGAGATGAACGCCCCGCTGCGGATCAGCAGCGGCCCCGCCATTCAGCACGCCGGCGATCTGGCAGCCATCCTGTCCTCGCTCTCCGAAGGTGAAGTGCTTTTCCTCGACGAGATCCACCGGATGTCCCGGCCGGCTGAGGAAATGCTCTACATGGCGATGGAGGACTTCCGGGTCGACATCATCGTCGGCAAGGGTGCCGGCGCCACCGCCATCCCCCTCGAACTCCCGCCCTTTACCCTCGTGGGCGCCACCACCCGCGCCGGCCTGCTGCCCGGACCACTCCGGGACCGCTTCGGCTTCACAGGCCACCTCGAGTTTTACTCCGTGGCCGAACTGGAGCTCGTCCTTCGGCGCTCCGCCGGACTCCTGGACCTCAAGGTCAACTCCGCCGGCTTCAGCGAAATCGCCGGGCGCTCCCGCGGCACGCCCCGCATCGCCAACCGGCTCCTGCGCCGGGTCCGTGACTGGGCGCTGGTGCACGGCATCGAGCAGATCGACGCCCGCGCCGCCTCCGCGGCTCTGGACATGTATGAGGTCGACAAACGCGGACTGGACCGGCTCGACCGTGCCGTTCTGGAGGCCCTCATTACCAAATTCGGCGGAGGGCCCGTGGGCCTGTCCACCCTGGCCATAGCCGTCGGCGAAGAGACCGAGACGGTGGAAACCGTCGCCGAGCCCTACCTCGTCCGCGAGGGACTGCTGGGACGCACCCCGCGGGGCCGCATCGCGCTCGCCCCGGCCTGGACACACCTCGGCTTCGCGGTGCCGCCCGGAATTTTCGCCCAGGACCCGCTCGAGCTCTTCCCGGCCGAGGACGACGGCTCTGGCCTGCCGGACGCGCAGGGCCAGGACTCCGCTCCGGAATGGATCCGTAATAGTCAATAGCACCGCTCCGTAACCTTTTCCCTTTAGACTGGAATGACGCTCGGCACGTTCGGGTCTTTGTTTCTGCGCGCGGCCAGCACCTGGCCGCCGTCGGCTGAGCATGATTCCCAGCCAGCCCGGAGCGAAGCGGACGTTGCTGTAAACCAGCTACGCAAGTACAGAACGGAACTAACCCTGTGTTCGGACTTATTTCTGCCCAGACCCAGCCGCAGGCCGGCGGCGGCATCGACATCATGACCATCCTGTTGTTCGCCATGCTCGGCGTCTTCGTCTTCATGATGTTCCGCCGCAACAAGAAGACCCAGCAGCAGCAGGTGCAGCTCCAGTCGAAGTTCGCTCCGGGTGTCGAGGTCATGACCAGCTTCGGTCTGTACGGACGGATCGTTGAGATCGACGATGAGGAGAACAAGGTCCTGCTGGAACTCTCCCCGGGTAACACCGCCACCGTTCACCGCCAGGCCGTCACCAAGATCGTCGAACCGGCCGTCCCCGCAGAAGAGCCCACGGTCGTTCCCAACGATGCCTCCTCGCTCAGCATCGACAAGGCCGGGAGCGCCGCCCCCGTCAGCGACGCGCCGCGCGACGAGACGCCGGAAGAAACCCTGCGCCGCCTCAACGACGAAGGCAAGAAGGACAGCTAGTCTGCCTGTTTGAGCTATCCCGCGAAGTAACGGCTGCGGGCCACCGCCGAGGCGGCCCGACCGGGCCGCCCGGCGGTTTCCTCCGTAAACAATAGAAAGATCGACAATGGCACGAACTGGCCCCAAAAATTCAGCCCTCAGGGTGCTGGTCTGGCTTGGCGTTATCCTCGCCGTCCTGACCGCCGTCCTGGCAGGCGGCACAATGGCCGGCCAGGCGAGCTGGGCCCCCAAGCTTGCCCTGGACCTTGAAGGCGGCACCCAGATGATACTGGCGCCCAAGGTGGAGGGCGGTTCGGACATCACCGAAGAACAGCTCAACCAGGCCGTGGCGATCATCCGCCAGCGCGTGGACGGCTCGGGCGTCGCGGAAGCGGAGATCAGCACGCAGTCCGGACGCAACGTCGTCGTCAGCCTGCCCGGCACACCGTCGAAGGAAACCCGCGCGCTGATCCAGGCGTCGGCCGACATGAACTTCCGGCCCGTCCTCCAGGCCGGTCCGGGCGCAGCCGTCCCCGCGGAGGCACTGACCCCGGACGACAAGCTGCCCCAGCCCACCGCTGAGCCCACCAACGGCAGCGACGTGAATTGGGTCACCCCCGCAATTTACAAAAAGTTCGAGACGCTCGACTGTGACAACCCCTCGCAGGACAAGCAGGAACGCTCCGACCCGACCCAACCGCTGGTCACCTGCGAGCCGGCCTCCGCCAGCTCGCCGGCGATCAAGTACATCCTGGGCCCGGTTGAGGTCAAGGGCGCCGACATCGCGGGTTCTTCCTTCCAGCTGCAGCGCGGTGCCCAGGGCGCCGTGACCAATGAGTGGGCTGTCAACATCCAGTTCAATGAAGAAGGCACCGCCAAGTTTAAGGACGTCACCGAACGGCTGTATCAGTTCTACATCGCTGGCGGGGCCCAGAGCGGCTCGGATCCGAAGTCCCAGTTCGCGATCGTCCTCGACGACCAGGTCATTTCCGCTCCGCGGTCCCTCGCCGTTATCACAGACGGACGTCCGCAGATTACTGGCGGCTTCACCGAGGAGTCAGCGAAGGCCCTCTCCGACCAGCTCCGCTTCGGCGCCCTGCCAATCAGCTTCGAGATCCAGAGCGAACAGCAGATTTCGGCAACCCTCGGCGGCGAGCAGCTCCGGATGGGTATGCTCGCCGGCCTGATCGGCCTGCTGCTGGTGGTGGTCTACTCGCTGATCCAATACCGGGCACTGGGCCTGGTCACCGTCGCCTCGCTCGTGGTGGCCGGCGCGCTGACGTTCCTGGCCATCGACATCCTGGGCTGGACCGAGAACTACCGGCTATCCCTTGCCGGTGTCGCAGGCATCATCGTGGCGATAGGCCAAACCGCGGACTCGTTCATCGTCTACTTCGAACGTATCCGCGATGAGCTCCGGGAGGGTCGCGGCCTCGTCTCGGCAGTCGAGAACGGCTGGAAGCGTGCCAAGCGCACCGTCCTGGCGTCCAAGGCCGTCAACCTGTTGGCCGCCCTGGTGTTGTACTTCGTGGCAGTGGGCAACGTCCGCGGCTTCGCGTTCACCCTCGGCCTGACGGCCATCGCCGACCTCATCGTGGTCTTTATGTTCACCCACCCAACCCTGCAGTTGCTTGCCCGCACCAAGTTCTTCGGGGAAGGCCACCCGCTCTCCGGACTGGACCCGAAGACCCTCGGCGCCGTTCCCCTGTACCGGGGCGCGGGCCGGTTCCGCACGCCCGCGGACAAGCCGGCTGCTGTTGCCGCGATCCGCGCCAAGAATACCGGCGCCACGGCTGAGGCCGAACGCCGGATGACCATTGCAGAACGACGCCTCGCGGAACGACAGGAACAGCTTGCTGGCTCCTCCAAGAGCGCGTCCAAGGAGGGCAACTAAATGGCCACCAGTTTCGCCAATTTCGGTAATGAGCTCTACACGGGCAAACGCTCGTACGACTTCGTCGAATCCAAAAAGATCTGGTTCCTGATCGCGGCCGTCCTCGTGGCGCTGTCGATCCTCCTGCCGGTCGTCAAGGGGGGCTTTAACCTCGGCATCGAATTCCGCGGCGGCTCCGAATTCACCGTCTCCAACGTAAAGACCACCGACGCTGCGATCGGCGAGAAAGCCGTCGAGGACGTTGTCCCCGGCGCCGTCCCGCGGGTGGCGAACGTCGCAGGCAATACGATGCGGATTCAGACGGACAAGCTCACGGAAGATGAGACGCTCCAGATCAAGGCAGGCCTCACCTCGGCCTACGGCGTGACCGACAACGAGGTGACCTCGACCTTCATCGGTCCCACCTGGGGTGCTGACGTCACCAAGCAGGCCCTGCTGGGCCTTGCGATCTTCGTCGGACTCGCCGCCGTGCTGATGGCGCTGTACTTCCGGACCTGGAAGATGTCGCTTTCAGCAATCGTGGGCATGCTCGTGACGATGTTCGTCACCGCCGGGGTCTACGCCCTCAGCGATTTTGAAGTCACGCCGTCGGCCATCATCGGGTTCCTGACAGTGCTGAGCTACTCGCTGTACGACACAGTGGTGGTCTTCGACAAGATCCGAGAGAACACCGCGGACCTGCAGGCCTCCACCCGACGGACGTTCGGCGAGGAAGTCAACCTGGCCGTCAACCAGACCCTGGTCCGCTCGATCAACACCATGATGGTGGCAATCCTCCCGGTCGGGGCCATCCTCTTCATCGGTGCCGGACTGCTGGGCGCCGGAACGCTGCGGGACCTCTCGCTGGCACTGTTTGTCGGGATCCTGATCGGCACGGCAGCCACGATTTTCATCGCAGCGCCGCTTTACGCATGGCTGCGCCGGGGCGAACCGGAGCTGGTCAAGCAGGCCGAGCGTGTGCACCATCGCCGCGCCCATGCTGGCGCCAAGACCGACTCCCCGGCGGAGCCGGCCACGGCTTAGCCGCCACGGTCCCGCCGGACCGGCCGACCACGGGGTTTCCCCGTGGTCCCCAACGGGCCGGAGAACGTCATTCGTGACGCTCTCCGGCCCGTCGGCGCACTGCCGCCGGTTATCTAAGTATCCTGCTGCGGGAATACACTGGAAGAATTAACGGGTTCGGAGAGGTGCTCCATTGGAAGAACGTTCGACGCCGGTGCCATCAGCGCCGGCGGATAAGGCCCCAGGCCAGGGTTCACAGACTGGTGTGGCGGCTCCCGGACGCGCCGATCCGCTGGTCCCGGTGGACAGCTCGGGCGCACGCCCCACCTTCCCCGGCCGGCGCGAACGCACCCGCTCCCGCCTCGCCCGCCTGACCGGGCGCGGCGCCCCCGCCTATTCGCCCATTCTCGAGCCGCTGCTGCGCACCGTGCGCGCCAACAATCCTAAAGAGGACTTCGACCTCATCCAGCGCGCTTTCGTCGTGGCGGAAAGCTGCCACCGGGGCCAGAAGCGCAAGAGCGGCGATCCCTACATCACCCACCCCGTCGCGGTCGCCACCATCCTGGCCGAGCTCGGGCTCAGCGGAACCACGCTGGCAGCGGCGCTCCTGCACGACACCGTCGAGGACACCTCGTACACCCTGGAGGACCTGAAGGCCGAGTTCGGGCCGGAAGTCGCCATGCTGGTGGACGGTGTCACCAAGCTGGACAAAGTCAGCTTCGGCGAGGCCGCGCAGTCCGAGACCGTGCGCAAGATGGTCGTGGCCATGGCCAAGGACATCCGAGTCCTGATGATCAAGCTGGCTGACCGGCTGCACAACGCCCGGACCTGGCGGTTCGTCTCCGCCGAGTCCTCGGCACGCAAAGCGCGGGAGACCCTGGAAATTTTCGCCCCGCTGGCGCACCGGCTCGGCATGAATACGATCAAGTGGGAACTGGAGGACCTCTCCTTTGCAGCCCTCTACCCCAAGGTCTACGAGGAAATCGTGCGCATGGTGGGGGACCGGACCCCCGAGCGGGAGAAGAACCTCTCCGTCATCCGGAACCAGATCACCGAGGACCTGCGCGAGGCCAAGATCAAGGCCACCATCACGGGCAGGCCGAAACACTACTACTCGATCTACCAGAAGATGATCGTCCGGGACAAGGACTTCGACGACATCAATGACCTGATGGGCGTCCGCGTCCTGGTCGACTCCGTCCGGGACTGTTACGCGGCCCTGGGCGCCATGCATTCGCGCTGGAACCCCCTCCCCGGGCGGTTCAAGGACTACATCGCGATGCCCAAGTTCAACATGTACCAGTCGCTGCACACCACGGTGATCGGCCCCGGCGGCAAGCCCGTGGAGATCCAGATCCGCACCCACGAGATGCACCGCCGCGCCGAATACGGCGTCGCCGCGCACTGGAAGTACAAGGACCAGCCGAACAGGGCGGCGGCCGGGCCCGGAAGCCCGCGCGAAGGCGACATGGGCTGGCTCCGGTCGCTGGTGGACTGGCAGCAGGAAACCTCCGACCCCGGCGAGTTCCTGGACTCCCTGCGCTTTGAAATCAACGCCCGGGAAGTCTTCGTCTTCACCCCCAAGGGTGAGGTCATGGCCTTGCCCGCCGGCTCCACGCCCGTGGACTTCGCCTACGCCGTCCACACCGAGGTGGGCCACCGGACCATCGGCGCCCGCGTCAACGGCAAGCTGGTCCCGCTCAACAGCGAGCTGAACCACGGCGACTGGGTGGAGATCTTTACTTCCAAGGCTGAGGGCGCCGGCCCCAGCCAGGACTGGCAGCACTTCGTCAAGAGCGCCCGGGCCCGCAACAAGATCAGGCAGTGGTTCAGCAAGGAGCGCCGCGAAGAGTCGATCGACCGCGGCAAGGAACTGCTGACCAAGGCGATGCGCAAGCAGAACCTCCCGCTCCAGCGCCTGATGACGCACGACGCCCTCGCCGCCGTCGCAGAGGACTTCAAATACGTTGACATCTCCGGCCTCTACGCCGGGGTGGGCGACGGGCACACCTCCGCCCAGTCCGTCATGGAACGCCTGGTGGAGAGCCTCAGTGGCAATGACACCCCCGAGGACGACCTCACCGAGATTTCCATTCCCACCCAGGTGACCAAGACCCGGTACTCCGATTCGGGCGTCGTGGTGCGCGGCGTGGACGACGTCTGGGTCAAACTCGCCCGGTGCTGCACCCCGGTGCCGCCGGACCCGATCCTGGGCTTCGTCACCCGCGGCTCCGGCGTCTCCGTGCACAGGACGGACTGCACCAACGTCAGCGGACTGCTGGAGCAACCCGACCGGATCGTAGAGGTCGAGTGGGCGCCCACGCAGTCAAGCGTCTTCCTGGTCGAAATCCAGGTTGAAGCCCTCGACCGCAAGTCGCTGCTCTCGGATGTGACACGGATCCTGTCGGAAAACCACGTCAACATCCTGGCGGCCAGCGTGCACACGTCCACGGACCGGGTGGCCATCTCGAAGTTCGCCTTCGAGATGGGCGACCCCAAGTACCTGAGCCACGTGTTGAGCGCCGTCCGCCGCATCGACGGCGTCTTCGACGTCTACCGGACCACGGGCAACCGGCGGCGTAGCTAAGGCAGGTCGAGGGGCCTGTTGTCCGGCGCTAAGGGGCCGGGCCGGCCCGCAGCTGTTCGAGCTTCGCCAGGGCCACCTTCCGGTAGGGCATACCGGGGGTGGCTTCAACGGCGTGCACGAGCAGCCGCAGCCGCAGGCCCAGCTCCGGCTTGCCCAGGAGCGCCCGCAGGGCCGGCACCGCACGCCCGGGGTCCACATGCAGGGCGATGTCCACTGAGGTCCGCAGCGGGCTGGAGACCATCAGCCCGCCCAGGCTCACGACATCGAACGGGCCCAGGCGCACCTCATGGAAAGTGCAGCCCCGGGTGGACCGCAGACTGGAAATCCGCCGGTTGGCGTCCACCAGCATGGCGAGCCGGTCCGGTTCAGCGGCACAGCCATAGATCCAGGCCGCCGTCATCCTTCCCGCGACGACCCGCTGGCGGATGGCCGGACTAACCAGAACGGACGCTGCACGGGCCCGGAGCTGCGGGGTGGGCCGTGTCCCCGGCGGCAGGTAGCCGCGCTGGTACAGCTGCGTCAGCACGCCGTCGGACGCCATCGCCTGGAGCTCGGGCCAGGAGAACAGTGCCCCCGGGGAGTACAGCTCCGACAGGGGCAGGTCGGGCGGGGCCGGCTTGGGCTGGGCTGGCCTGTGCTGGGCTGGCTTGTGATGGGGCGGGCCGTGAAGAATGACCATTTAGCCATCGTGTCCGGTCCCGGGCACAGCAAACAGGCCCCGACCCGGTCATGTGGATAACCGGTGCGGGGCCTGCTTGGACCAGCTTCGAACAGCGGGCGTTGTGGTTCCTGTTGCTAGGAGAGCTCGCTCGCCGACTTCTCGAGCTGTTCCAGCCAAGCCTCACGGGCCTCGAGGGCTTCCTTGGCGGCCTTGGTCTTGCGCTCGTCGCCGGCCTTCTCGGCCTTGGCCAGGTCGTCCCTGAGTCCTGCGATGGCCGACTCCAGCTGCGTCAGTGCGCTGTTGGTGCGGGCCTTCGTCTCCGGGTTGGAGCGCTTCCAGTTTTCATCCTCGGCGTTGCGGACGGCGTCTTCGATCTTCCGCAGTCCGGCTTCAACGCGTCCCATGTCGGCGCGGGGAACCTTACCGGCCTCTTCCCAGCGGTCACGAATGGACTGGAGCGCCTTCTTCGTGGCAGCGAGGTCCTTGATGGGAAGCAGCTCGTTCGCTTCCGCGAGAAGGGCTTCCTTGACCACCAGATTGGCGCCGTATTCCTGGTCGATCTCGTCGTTGGCTGCCTGCCGGTTGGTGAAGAAGACGTCCTGCGCGGCCCGGAACCGGGCCCAGAGGGCGTCGTCGTCCTTGCGGCTGGCGCGCGGTGACGCCTTCCACTCATCCATCAGACGGCGGTATTCGCCGGCGGCAAAGCCCCAGTCGGTCGAGGTCGAGAGGGCCTCGGCCTCGGTGATCAGCTTTTCCTTGGCGGCCTTGGCTGCCGAGTTGGTGCTGTCCAGCTGGGAGAAGTATGCGCGGCGGTGCCGGTCAAAGACGGTCCGGGCGGCACGGAAACGCTTCCAAAGAGCGTCCTCGTTGCTGCGCCCGAGCCTGACGCCGCTCTTCTGTGCGGTCTTCCAGCTCTCGAACAGTTCGTTCATCCGGGCGCTGGAGGTCTTCCACTGAATCTGGGCCGGGTCGTGGCCCGCGATCTCTTCGGCCTCGGCCACGATCGCCTCGCGCGCGGCCAGTTCGGCGGCACGGACGGCGTCGTGTTCGGCCTTCTCAGCCTTTTCAAGCTCCGAGATCTGCGTCGCCAGGGTGTCCAAACGGGCTTCGGCGGAGCGAAGGTCGCCCACCATGTTGCGTTCGGCAAGCTGCTCCCGCATGTGGGTGACGGTCTTCTGCATGTCCGTGGCGGGCGCCTTGGAGTTCACGCGCTGTTCCAGCAGGACAATCTGCGCCACGACGTCGTCGTACTTCCGGGCGAAGTAGCCCAGGGCCTCGTCATCGCTGACCCCGGGGTACTGGCCGGCGGGATGTTCCTCGCCGTCGACGGTCAGGAACACGTGGCCGTCGCCCTCGACGCGGCCCCAGCGTGCGGCTTCGGCCAGCGAGGCGGCGGAGGACACAGCGGCCGGTGCGGCTGCCGGAGCTGCCGGGGAGGGCTTTGACTTCGGCCGGGCGGCGAACGCTGCCGGTGACGGCGCCGGACGCGGCGCGGAGGGCGCTGCAGTGGCGGGAGCCTCCGGCGCGGCTTCCTCAGCCGGAGCCTCGGGTTCAACGTCGGCGGCGGGAGCCTGCGCAACCTCGGTAGCCTCAGGTGCGGGCTCGGCCGCTGCCGGAGCAGCTGCCGCTTCGGGCTCGGTTGCCGTCTCCGGCTCCGTGCCGGTGGGAGTGTCTGTCGCCCGTGCTGCGCCCTCTTCCGGGCTGTGTCCTACGAACCCAGCCTCCGTTTCGGTCTCGTTGGCAGCTGCTGCTGACACTGTTTCGTCGGATTTCTGACTGTCTGTCACCGCTAGAAGTCTTTCGCTTGGAGGGAAATACCGGGGCCGTGGCCGCAAGGGCGACGGCTGGTTACTTCAGAGAGAACGAGTCTATCGTGACTGGTTCCGCGGGGGCGCCGTCTGTGGCGTTATCACCCGGTTTTAGGCCGGCGGCCGCAATATTGGTCACCACATCCAGTCCCGAGGTCACCCTCCCCACCACGGAGTAACCGCCCGCGGCGTCGGCCGGGATGACGGTGTCCTTGTACACAATGAAGAACTGGGTGCCGTTGCCGTAGGCGTTCCCTCCGCTCCGGGCCACGGCGATGGTTCCGGCCGGGTAGGTGTTGTCCGGCGGGGTGTTCTCCAGCGGGCCCCAAGCGAAGCTCGGGTCGCTGCTGCCGTCGCCGGCCTTGGAGCCGCACTGCAGCACGCCGAAGGTTTCCGCGGTGGTGAGCCGGTGGCAGTTGAGCCCGGCGTAAAAGTTCTGATCCGCGAGGGACTTGAAGACGGCGGCCGCCTGGGGTGCGCTCGTGCCGTCCAGTTCGACGCCGAGCGTGCCGCTGTTGAGCTTCAGTTCGCCGGTGAAGGTCTGGCCGGCCGCCGTTTCTGGCTTCGGGATGTTGTCGGCGTTGCTGGGGGAGGGCGAGGGCGGGGCCGAGGGGGTGGTCAGCCCGGCCTGGGCAGCGGCGTATTCGTCCTCGGTGGGATTGGAGGAAAATACCGTCAGCTGCAGCACCAGCGCAACGACGACCGCAGCCGTTCCGGCTCCAACGGCCAGGATGTTGTCGCGCCTGCGGCGCTTGTCCTGCTCCTTGCGCAGCTCGCGCTTCGCCTCCATTTGCTGGACGCGCCGCTTGGCTTCGCGGGCGCTCCGTGAACTGGCCGCCAAAAGTCCTCCTGGGTGTAGGGCCGAAACCGCGGCGGCGCGTGGGCGCCGTCGCGTGTTCAGCGGTAAAGCTGCCGGCAGCCGGGGCGTGGCCGGCCGCATTAGAAGTTGCGGGCGCGGAACGCATAAACTGACTGCCGCACACAGTTTATGCATGACCGGCTTGTCTGCCGCCCATCTGATCCCCGTTTCGGACGGCCGTTTCGGCCGCAGCGCGGCGCAGGAGACTCCGGCCGGTTTTACCTGAGGAGAAAATCCACCATGGCACGCACCGCCTCCCTGTCCGGATTCCCCGAGTGGCTTCCCGAGGAGCGGCTGGTGGAGCTGCATGTGCTGGACACGCTGCGCCGGGTCTTCGAACTCCATGGCTTTTCCTCCATTGAAACGCGCGCGGTGGAGACGGTCGGGCAGCTGCTGCGCAAAGGCGAAATCGACAAAGAGGTCTACGGGCTGAGCCGGCTCCAGGACGACGACGAAAGCTCCACAGGCACTGCTACAGGCGCCGCCACGTCGCACCGAGGCGATCCGCACGCTCTGGCGCTGCACTTCGACCTCACCGTGCCGTTCGCACGGTACGTCGTCGAGAATGCCGGCTACCTCGCTTTCCCGTTCCGCCGGTACCAGATCCAGAAGGTCTGGCGCGGGGAACGTCCGCAGGAAGGCCGCGCCCGCGAGTTCACCCAGGCCGACATCGACATTGTGGGCGACGGCGAGCTGCCGTTCCGTTACGACGTCGAGATTGCGCTGGTCATCGCCGAGGCCCTGAGTGCCCTGCCGATCCCGGCGTTCCTGCTCCGGATCAACAACCGCAAGCTGGCCGAGGGCTTCTACAACGGCATTGGACTCACAGACACCGCCGGCGTGCTGCGCAGCATCGACAAGCTTGAGAAGATCGGCCCGGCCAGGGTGGCTGAGCTGCTGAAGACCGAGCTCGGCGCCACCGACGGGCAGGCCCAGTCCGCCCTCAAACTGGCCTCGATCCGCACCGGGGACACCTCCTTCGTGGAGCAGGTCCGCGCCCTCGGGGTCAGCAACGACCTGCTCGAGGAGGGCCTGGCCGAACTGGAGCAGGTCATTGCCGCAGCCGTCCAGCGGGCGCCCGGTAAGGTCGTCGCCGACCTCAGCATCGCCCGCGGCCTGGACTACTACACCGGCACCGTGGTCGAAACCGTCCTGGTGGGGCACGAACAGCTCGGCTCGATCTGCTCCGGCGGGCGCTACGACGCCCTCGCCAGCAAGGGCAACCGCAAGTTCCCCGGCGTCGGCCTCTCCATCGGCGTGACCCGGCTGGTCTCCCGGATCCTCAGCCAGGACCTCGCCAAGGCAACACGCTCCGTGCCGACCGCCGTGCTGGTGGCGCTCAACAGCGATGACAGCTGGGGCGCGGCGCAGGACGTCGCCGCGGAGCTGCGCAGCCGCGGGATCGCCACCGAGGTGGCGGCCAAGGCCGAGAAGTTTGGCAAGCAGATCAAATTCGCGGACCGCCGCGGCATTCCCTTCGTCTGGTTCACGGACGACGACGGCAACCACCAGGTCAAGGACATCCGCTCCGGCGAGCAGGTCGACGCCGATCCGGCCACCTGGGCTCCGGCCGCAGAGGACCTGCATGTCCGCGTCCTGAAAGCCTAGGCGGCTGCTTTCCGGAGCCGCAGCCGCCGCCACAGCACAAGGAAGCGCCCGGCCACACCGGCCGCCAGCACTGCCGCCATGCCCAGCACCGAGGCGGGCGGCAGGGTCACGGCGAGGACCAGGCAGCCGAGGAAGCCCAGCACGTTGAGCCAGCGTGGGGCATGCCAGGGGCGCGCGGACAGCGTGAAGGCGGCGGCATTCGTCACCGAGTAGTAGATCAGAACGCCGAAGCTGGAGAAGCCCACGATGGTCAGCACGTTGGTGCTCACCAGCAGCACGATGACGGCGGCCGCGACGGTCAGTTCGGCGACGTAGGGAACGGTATGCGCGCCGCCCACCCGGGCGAGCGGGGGCGGCAGGTCACGTTCCCGCGCCATCGCCATCGCGGTCCGGCCCACGCCCGTGATCAGTGCCAGCAGCGCGCCGAGGCACGCGGCGGCCGCGCCGGCCTGCACGAACGGGGCGCCGGCGCTGAGCTGCGAGCTGGCGACGGCGTCGAGCAGCGGCGCGGTCGAGCCGGCCAGCTGTTCCGCCGGCAGATGCGACTGCAGCAGCAGCGCCATCCCGAGGTAAATGGTGAACGCCGCGGCCAGGGCCGCGAGAATGGCCCGCGGAATGGTGCGGGTCGGGTCCTTGACCTCTTCGCCCAGTGTCGCGATCCGGGCATAACCGGCAAAGGCAAAGAACATCAGCCCGGCCGCCGGGAGCACACCCCAGCCGCCCGCCCCGGCGGCGCCGGCGGCGCCGTTCGAGGAAGGATGCGGCCCCAGAATCGACGCGGCCGCCACGAACGCCAGGGTGGCGAGCACCACCCCCAGCAGGATCCGGGTCAGCAGCGCCGTCCGGGTGATGCCGAGCAGGTTCACGCCGGTCAGGACCACGACGGCGGCCACCGCCAGCGGCGTCGCGAAGTCCGGAGCCACATAGTGGCCGAACGTCAGGGCCATCGCCGCGCAGGAGGCAGTCTT
Source organism: Pseudarthrobacter linnaei (assembly GCF_055412825.1). Lineage (NCBI taxonomy): Bacteria > Bacillati > Actinomycetota > Actinomycetes > Micrococcales > Micrococcaceae > Pseudarthrobacter > Pseudarthrobacter linnaei. The sequence goes on along the minus strand of NZ_JBVAYX010000001.1, from coordinate 375,595 downwards.
CCCGGTCACGAAGCCCCAGCCTGCGATGAAACCCGGCCATTCGCCCAGCCGCTTCCGCCCGTAGACATAGGTGCCGCCGCTGGCGGGATATTGGGCGGCCAGCTGGGCCGAGGCCACAGCATTGCAGTACGCGATCACCCCGGCCAGGGCCACCGCGACGGCCAGCAGGGGGCCGGCCAGTGCAGCGGCGGGCGCGAAGACCACGAACACGCCGGCGCCCAGCATGGACCCGAGACCGATTGCGGTCGAATCCAGAACGCCCAGGCGGCGCTGCAGCTGCCCGGGTGTGCGCCGGTCCGGGCGGGGCGTGCTCTGATGGCGGCTTGCCATGGCGGGAGGGGCCTTTCCAGCGGGTAAACTCGAACGGGATCGTTCCAGTAGCGATCCTATTGAACTTTTGATTTCCCTCTGTCTTCTTCAGAAAGGCGTGCTGTGCTGCGCACACATGACCTCGGATCCCTTCGCTCCGAGCACATTGGACAAACCGTAACCCTCGCCGGCTGGGTCGGCCGGCGTCGTGACCACGGTGGTGTCGCCTTCGTTGACCTCCGCGACGCAACGGGGGTGTCCCAGGTGGTCGTCCGTGAGGAGGAAGTCTTCCACGGGCTGCGCAACGAGTACGTGCTGCAGGTGACCGGCACCGTCTCCCGGCGCCCCGAGGGCAACGAGAACCCGGCGCTGGCCACCGGCGAGATCGAGGTCATGGCCGAGAAGGTCACCATCCTCAACACCTCCGAGCCGCTGCCGTTCCAGATCGACGAGCACGTCGAAGTCGGCGAGGAAGCCCGCCTCAAGCACCGCTACCTGGACCTGCGCCGCCCCGGCCCCGCCCGCAACATGCGCCTGCGCTCCGAGGCCAACCGCGTGGCCCGCGAACTGCTCCACCAGGACGGCTACGTCGAGATCGAAACCCCGACGCTGACCCGCTCGACGCCGGAAGGCGCCCGTGACTTCGTGGTCCCCGCACGCCTGGCGCCGGGGTCCTGGTACGCACTCCCGCAGTCCCCGCAGCTGTTCAAGCAGCTCCTGCAGGTCGGCGGCTTCGAAAAGTACTACCAGATCGCCCGCTGCTACCGCGATGAGGACTTCCGCGCGGACCGCCAGCCGGAGTTCACCCAGCTCGACATCGAAGCCAGCTTCGTCGAGCAGGACGACATCATCCGGCTCGGCGAAAACATCGTCCAGGCACTGTGGAAGCTGATCGACGTCGAAATCCCGACGCCGATCCAGCGCATCACCTACCACGACGCCATGGCCCGCTACGGTTCAGACAAGCCGGACCTGCGCTTCGGCCTGGAACTCACCGAGCTGACCGAGTTCTTCAAGGACACCAACTTCGGCGTCTTCAAGGCACCCTACGTCGGCGCCGTCGTGATGCCGGGCGGAGCCTCCCAGGCCCGCCGCGCGCTCGATGCCTGGCAGGAATGGGCCAAGCAGCGCGGCGCGAAGGGACTGGCCTACGTCCTGTTCAAGGAAGACGGCGAACTCGCCGGCCCCGTGGCCAAGAACCTGACCGACACCGAGCGCGCCGGACTGGCCGAGGCCGTTGGCGCCAAACCGGGCGACTGCATCTTCTTCGCCGCCGGCGAAAAGTCACCGTCCCGCGCCCTGCTAGGTGCCGCCCGCGTGGAGATCGGCCACCGCACCGGCCTCATCAACCCGGGCGACTGGGCCTTCTGCTGGGTGGTCGACGCCCCGATGTTCGAACCGGCCGCAGCGGCCGTCGCATCCGGCGACGTCGCCGTCGGCGCCGGGCAGTGGACCGCCGTGCACCACGCGTTCACCTCGCCCAAGCCCGAGTTCATGGACAGCTTCGACAAGGATCCCGAATCCGCACTGTCCTACGCCTACGACATCGTCTGCAACGGCAACGAAATCGGCGGCGGCTCCATTCGTATCCACCAGAGCGACATCCAGGAACGGGTCTTCGAGCTGATGGGCCTGGACAAGGCCGATGCGCAGACCAAGTTCGGCTTCCTGCTCGAGGGCTTCAAGTTCGGCGCTCCCCCCCACGGCGGCATCGCGTTCGGCTGGGACCGTGTGGTCGCGCTGCTGGCCGGTGTCGAATCCATCCGCGACGTCATCGCCTTCCCCAAGTCCGGCGGCGGCTTCGACCCGCTGACCCAGGCTCCCGCTCCGATCACGGCTCAGCAGCGCAAGGAAGCCGGCGTGGACTTCAAGCCCGAAACCAAAAAGGCTGACGGAACCAAGTAGCCCGATGTGATCAGCAGCGAAGGCTCTCCGGGCAACCGGGGAGCCTTCGCTGTTGCTGTCCCGGACTACTCCCGGGAAGTACTGGGCAATGTGCCGGACGGAAAGGGGCCCCATGGAGCCGGAACCGATGACCAGGCTCGAGGAGCTGATGGACGCCGCCTGGCCTGCTGCCGAACGGGAGGAATCCGGCGGCTGGGTGCTCCGCGCTTCCTCCGGCGTGACGCAGCGCGCCAACTCAGTCTGGCCCCGCGAGCCCGGGGCGGACCCCCACGGGCTGCTCGCCACGCTCCGGGAGGCACGCCTGTGGTACCGGAACCGCCGGCTGCCGCTGATCTTCCAGGTCTTCGAGGACACGCGCTCGGCGCTGCTCAACGCCGTACTGGACGAGGAAGGGTTCACCCGGCAGTCCGAGACCCTGGTGCTGGTCCGGGACGGCGGCACGGATTCCCCGGGCACCGACAGCGGCGTCGAGATCTCTGCCGCGCCCTCCCCGGAGTGGCTGCGGCTGTGGTGGAGCGTGGACGGCCGCGGCGACGACACAGCCCTCGCCGTCGCCCGCGGGATCCTCGAACGCTGCGACTCGCTTTACGCCCTGGTGCGGGACGACGACGGCCGGCCCGCCGCCGTCGGACGCCTTGCCCTTCCGCCGGGCGGGACAGGCGGGCTGTACTGCATGGCGACCCGGCCGGATGCCCGGCGGAACGGCCATGCCACGCGGATCCTGCGCGGCCTGTTGCGCGAAGGGGATGCCCGGGGCCTCAGCGGCTACTGGCTGCTGGTGATGGCCTCCAATGCCGGCGCCCGGGAGCTCTACGCCCGCGCCGGTTTCCAGGCAGCCGGCCGGTACCTCTACCGGCAGGAACGGCCCAAGCGCCACCTGACCGGCTGCTAGAACGGCGCGCCTCAGGTCGCTTCGGCGGTTGCCGTTCCCGACGGGTCTATTTCTCCCTGGCTGGCCGGTGAGCGAGGAGGACAGCCTGCGGCGTCTTTTCGTGCGCACGTGCTTGGCGTGTCATCTGAGCGACCACGGTGAAGCCGGCGCCGGTCAAGTGTCCGGCGACGATCTCCGGTGTGAAGAAACAGGCCTCCAGCGACACCTCGTGCCCGTAGGCCTGTGTGAGATGCCGTTGGCCCTCGCCGACCTGGAAGCTGAGCAGTGCATGGCCCCCGGGCGCCAGGACGCGGAAAAACTCGGCAAAAATCCGGGGTAGGTCCCCTGGCGGCGAGTGGATGATCGAGTGAGGACTTCCCGGCCGTGTTCGTCCAGGCCAAGGGGTTCGGGGACCTCGTTGACGCCCGCGGCGCGGAGCGCTTCGAGGAACGCATGAACGGCGGGCGTCCACGGCCCAGCGCTCCACCGCACGGTCTGGCCGACTCTCGTGACGAGGGTCGAGTTACCGCCGGCGAGAACCTCTTCATCCGTCATCGGACCAATCTAGTACGCAACGCGGGGTCAGGTACGGCCGATGTCGGGCGGCTTAGTGGGCGGGATCTGACCCCGCGTTGCTTGTGGTGCTCGGGTGAGTTGGGCGCCTGACCAGACGTGGGGGTTGGGGCTGGTGCAGGGCCTTTCAGCACTGGGTGCCCTGGTCGCTGCCGGAGAACAATCGGAGTGAACAGGGCACGCCCCCTTTCGGCCGGATTGCCGGACCAGCCTTCGACGGCCGCACTTCACGGAGGCTCTCATGAAAGTTCTTATTGCGGAATCCGTAGCCATGATGGCCATCGGCGACGGTGTTATCGGAGCGTTGTTTCCGGTGCAGCACTCGACCCGGTGGGAGTTCGGCCCGGAGCCGTGGCGCAAATGCATGCGTATGTGGGCCGAGCATCCCCGATTGACACGTGCCATGAGTCTTCTGCAGATCGTTGGGGGCGTCGTCTGGGCGTCGCGACTTCGTTCCACGCCGTCGAATGGCTAGTCCCGGACTTGACGCAGCACGGCTGCGGCCCCGCCGGGGAGCTGCACCCTTGCACTTTCGTCCGGTTACTCTCTGGATGAGTCCCTGAACGCGTCCTTGACCTTTTCGCCGGCCTGCTTGACGCCGGGCCTGCTTGGCGCCGGCCGCGGCCGGGTCGCCCTTGCCCTCAGCCGTCAGGCTCTCGTCCCCTGAGGCTTTGCCAGCGGCTTCCTTGCCTTTGCCCGCTAGCTTGTGGGCGGCCTTGCCGATTTGTCATCCACTCCCATAGCGTTTCTCGCTACAGTCGGACCGCCGGCATCTGGCGGCCGGGGATGTCATTTTAGGCCCAACTCGCCTCAACGATAAGTATGTTGACTAAATCGACTTACGCCGGCGGATCCGTCACCAGGATGCGCACCGCGCACAGGTCAGCCGCGGCCTTCTTCAGGACCGCGGCACGTGGGTCTGGGACGTCCAGGAACGCGAGCCTTGGCCGCGCGGCGTACTGCTTCAGCACCGGTTCGGCGAGGACCTGTTCGGCCAGGGTCCGGTCGCCGCCGGGCGCCAGGTATGCGATCCGGTGATCCGCGAAGATCCGGGCGGCATGGTCCGCCACGGCTTCCACCAGGGCATCGGCCTGGTTCGCCCGCCGCCGGGCAAAGCGCTGCTGGGACCAGCCTCCGGCCGCCGTCCGGGACTGGACGTGCCGGGTGCCGGTCTTGGACGCAAGCACCGCCCCGCCGCTGACCACCGCCACGGAATAGCCTCCGCGCCGGATCAGCAGGGCCCCGAGGCTCCGTGGCTGGGACGCCAGGGAGGCGAGGCGGGCGACGGCGTCGCTGCCGTGCCCCGGACGGCCGTCCACCGGCCACGGCGTCTGCAGCAGCGCCACGGCCCCGTCCGCGGCACTCAGCTGCAGCCCGCCGTCGAGCTCCTCCTCGCTGAGGGCGCCGTGGCTCGCGGCGAAGCGTTCCACCCAGCCCGGCAGCCGGGCGCCGGAGACGAACGCCACACGGGTCTCGGGGCTTGTCATGGCGCAGTCTCCGTTGTGAGGGTGTCGGGGCGGGCGGGAACTAGAAGTAGCCTATCTATGTGGATGATCTCTTTGGCGCAGGACGGGACAGCGGCGGCGCTATCGAGGACGACGGCGACACCGAGGAACCGGGGGAGGGCCGCGCCCCCTCCCCGCGCAGCCCGCTCGCCGTCCGGATGCGTCCGCGGACGCTCGATGACGTGGTGGGCCAGCAGCACCTCCTCGGACAGGGTTCGCCGCTGCGCCAGCTCGCCGCCGGGACGGACGCCACCGGTCCCGCGGGGCCCAGCTCACTGATTCTCTGGGGTCCTCCCGGAACCGGCAAGACCACGCTCGCCCACGTGATCGCCAAGGGCCCCGGCCGGAAGTTCGTCGAGCTCTCCGCCATCACCGCCGGCGTCAAGGACGTCCGCCGGGTCATGGACGAAGCCCTCACCGCCCGCGACCTCTTCAAGACCACCACCGTGCTGTTCCTGGATGAGATCCACCGCTTCAACAAGGCCCAGCAGGACGCGCTGCTGCCCGGCGTCGAGAACCGCTGGGTGGTTCTGGTCGCCGCGACCACCGAAAACCCCTCCTTCTCCGTCGTCTCCCCGCTGCTTTCGCGGTCCCTGCTGCTGACACTCAAGCCGCTCACTGACGCCGACGTCGAGGGGCTGCTGCTGCGGGCCGCCGCCGACGCCCGCGGGCTCGGCGGCAAGGTGGAACTCAGTGACGACGCACTGGCGCACCTGGTCCGGCTCTCCGGCGGGGACGCCCGCCGGGCGCTGACCGCGCTCGAAGCGGCGGCCGGCGTCGCCTTCGGGGACGCGGATGATACGGACACAGTCGTGGCCGGCGCAGCCGCCGAAGCGGCCGGGGAAGCTCCGATGAAGATCGAACTCAAGCACACGGAGCGTGCCCTCGACGTCGCGTCCGTGCGTTATGACCGCGCCGGCGACCAGCACTACGACGTCGCCAGCGCCTTTATCAAATCCATCCGGGGATCCGACGTCGACGCCGCCCTGCACTATCTCGCCCGGATGCTCGAAGCGGGGGAGGACCCGAAATTCGTGGCCCGCCGCATCGTCATCTCCGCTGCCGAGGACGTGGGAATGGCTGACCCGACGGCGCTGCAGACCGCCGTCGCCGCCGCCCAGGCCGTCCAGCTGATCGGCATGCCCGAGGGCCGCATCATCCTGGCCGAGGCTGTGGTCCACCTTGCCACGGCACCCAAATCCAACGCCGCATATATGGGGATCAACCAGGCGATCGCCGACGTCCGCGCCGGGCTGGGCGTCGGCATCCCCGCGCACCTGCGCGATGCCCACTACCCGGGATCCAAACAGCTGGGCCACGGGCAGGGCTACAAATACGCCCATGACGCCCCCCACTCGGTGGCCATGCAGCAGTACCCGCCGGACGACCTCGTGGGGCGCAACTACTACGAGCCGACCGCCAACGGCGCAGAACGGGACATCTCCACCCGGCTGGAGCGGCTGCGCAGGATCATCCGCGGCAAGTGACCGGCGGGCCGGGAAAGTGCACGTTGACTTCCCGGCCCCGGGGTCTGACGTGGACTTAAGTCAGCAAGGACCTGCTGAACGTGCGTGCCTGGTGGGGGCAGCGGCACACCGCCCTGGCCGTCAAGTCCATTGATCTGCCGGACAGGAAACGGTGCCCCGACAACGCCGCATTCGATCTCGTCACCGTCAACGACTACTCGGTGGCGCGGCTGCTCCTCGGCCCGGGCTGGCGGTGCTCCCAGTCCGTCAGACCCCTTGAACAGACCGAGCTCTGTGAACACCACCATCTCGGGTTCTGCATCCCGGGGGAGATGGAAATGGAATCCTCCGACGGGCTGCGCTCCACTATCCGCGCCAACGATACCTACGCAGTTCCGCCCGGCCATGACGAATGGGTTGCCGGCTCCGCCCCGTTCGTGGCGGTCGAATTGGTGGGCGCGGCATCGTTCGGGCGGCGCAGCGGGCGGGGTGTGCATGCCAGGACCTGACGGTCCGCCGGCCCCGACATGGTAGGGTTGTTCGTTGTCTGGCAAGGCACGGACGCACAATCCACCTGATTTCAGCATTGCACGCTGTTGCGATGTTCTTCTGATGGGTTTGCCCTGTGCCCAGTAGCAAAAGGCAGCGGTTGGCCGATGCTCTCCATCGTGGAGGCCAGTAACACTGACACACCGCAGATATTGGAAGGACACAAGTGGCTAACAACACTCGTGCTCGCCGGACCGCACGCCTTTCGCGTGCCCTCGGCATTGCTCTGACCCCCAAGGCCGCCAAGTACATGGAGCGCCGCCCGTACGGCCCCGGTGAGCATGGCCGTGCCCGCAAGAAGCAGGACTCCGACTACGCCGTACGTCTGCGCGAAAAGCAGCGTCTGCGCGCCCAGTACGGCATCCGCGAAGCCCAGATGACCCGTGCCTTCGAAGAAGCACGCCGCACCAAGGGCCTGACCGGTGAAAACCTGATCGAACTGCTCGAAATGCGTCTCGACGCCCTCGTGCTGCGTGCCGGCTTCGCCCGCACCATCGCCCAGGCCCGCCAGTTGGTTGTCCACCGCCACATCCTGGTCGACGGCATCCGCGTTGACCGCCCGTCGTTCCGCGTCTCTGAGGGCCAGCTGGTCCACGTTCACAGCCGCAGCGAAACCATGCCTCCGTTCCAGGTCGCAGCAGCCGGCGCACACCGCGACGTCCTGCCGATCGTTCCCGCCTACCTGGACGTCAAGCTCGACGCCCTGCAGGCACGCCTGGTCCGTCGCCCCAAGCGCTCCGAGGTCCCCGTGACCTGTGAAGAGCAGCTTGTCGTGGAATTCTACGCACGCTAGATCCAACGCGACACCTTACAAAGAAGCCCGTGGCAAGCGCCGCGGGCTTCTTTGTATGTAAGGTACTTGGGGGACTTCTGCGGTTGCCGGCTGTGTCAGCCGGAGGCGCCCGCAGGGACACAACGCAACAAGGAGATGAAGAACTATGACTGGTGGCGATATTGCCGGCCTGATCGCGGCCGGAGTGTTTGCACTGCTGGTCCTGCTGCTCGCCGTGCCGATTCTGAAGCTCGGGGGAGTGTTCGACGAAGTGCGGACCTCGATCCGTTCGATCAGCGACGGCGCGACCCCGCTCATGGACGAAGTCACAGCGACCGTCTCCACCACCAACGAGCAACTGAAGAAGGTCGACGGGATCGCGAACAACGTCTCCGACGCCTCGGCCAACATCTCGGCGCTGTCCTCGCTCGTCGCCGCCACCGTGGGCTCGCCCCTGATCAAGGTCGCCTCCTTCAGCTACGGCGTTCGGGCGGCCTTCTCAGCCCGTAAGAAGCCCGCCACCGGCCGCCGCAGCCGCTAATCCCAGCTGGAGAACCTGACATGAACAGAATCATCTGGATGGGAATCGGCGTCGCCATCGGCGTCATCGCGTTCCGCAAAATCACCGAGGCGCAGTCCAACCTCGGCCCTGAGGGGCTCAACCGGGCCGTGGGCCGGCTCGCCGACGGCCTGTACGACTTCGCTGACGCCGTCCGCGAAGGTATGAACGAGCGCGAAACCGAACTCCGCATTGCCCTCGGCATGGAAACCGGCATCGATGCCGGGCTGGAAAAGGCCCTCGGCCACGGCACTGCCGGCCGGGATGCAGTCCGGCGCTAGCCGGGAGAGAATTGAAAGAGGGCGGCACCCGCACGAGGGCCGCCGGCACGGCCGAAGGCCGGGACCACACCGTTCCCGCGGACCACACGCGCGAACCGCAGACGCAACAACAGACGCAGTGAATATTGAAGGGTACGTAATCAGCTCATGAAGTCGCAGGAGATCACCAAGCGCTGGATCGACTTTTTTGTCAGCAAGGGCCACACGGCGGTTCCCTCCGCGTCCCTGGTCTCCAGCGACCCTTCCCTGCTGTTCACGGTCGCCGGCATGGTGCCGTTTATCCCGTACCTGACCGCGCGGGAGGTAGCCCCCTACAAGCGCGCCACCAGCGTGCAAAAGTGCATCCGGACCGGCGACATCGAGGAAGTCGGCAGAACCGCCCGCCATGGCACCTTCTTCCAGATGTGCGGCAACTTCTCCTTCGGTGACTACTTCAAGGAAGACGCCATCAAGTTCGCGTGGGAACTGCTCACCACAGGCGTTGACGACGGTGGCTACGGCCTGCCGCCCGAGCGCCTCTGGGTCACCGTCTACGAAGAGGACGACGAGGCCGAGCAGCTCTGGCTGAACAACACGGGAATGCCCGCCGAGCGGATCCAGCGGATGGGCAAGGCGGACAACTACTGGTCCACCGGCCAGCCCGGTCCGGCCGGACCCTGCTCCGAGATCTACTACGACCGCGGCCCCGCCTACGGCGTTGAGGGTGGTCCGATCGCGGACGAGAACCGCTACGTGGAAATCTGGAACCTCGTGTTCATGCAGTACCAGATCGACAACGTGCGCTCGAAAGTGGACTTCGACATCACCGGCGAGCTGCCCAAGAAGAACATCGACACGGGCCTGGGTATGGAACGTCTCGCGATGATCCTCCAGAACGTCGAGAACATGTACGAGACCGACCAGGTCCGCCCCGTCATCGACCGGGCAGCGGCGCTCTCCGGCCGGGAATACACCTCGGCCGAGTCCCCCAAGGACCCGCACCACACCGATGACGTCCGGATGCGCGTCGTCGCGGACCACATCCGTTCCTCCCTCATGCTGATCGCCGACGGAGTCACCCCCTCCAACGAAGGCCGCGGCTACGTGCTGCGCCGCCTGATCCGCCGCGCCGTGCGCTCCATGCGCCTGCTTGGCGTCGAAAAGGCCTGCCTGCCGGAACTGCTGCCCGCCTCCCGCGACGCCATGAAGGGCGTGTACCCGATCGTGGAGACGGACTTCGACCGGATCAGCCGGATCGCCTACGCCGAGGAGAAGGCGTTCCTGCGCACCATCGCCTCCGGCACGGCCCGCCTCGAGGACGCCGTCAAGGAGTCCCAGGCCGCCGGCCGGCCGCTCTCCGGCCCCGACGCCTTCGCCCTGCATGACACCTACGGGTTCCCGATTGACCTCACCCTCGAAATGGCCGAAGAGGCCGGCCTGAAGGTCGACGAGCCCGAGTTCCGCAAGCTCATGCTCGAACAGCGCCAGCGTGCCCAGGCAGACGCCAAGGGCAAGAAGGGCTCCCACGCGGATCTCAGCGCCTTCCAGGAGCTGCTGTCCGCCGGCGAGACCGTCTTCACCGGCTACACCGAGCTCAAGGGAGAGTCCAAGGTCCGCGGGATCCTCGCCGCCGGGCGCAAGGTCGCCCAGGCCTCCACGGGCGACGAAATTGAGCTGGTCCTGGCCGAGACCCCGTTCTACGCCGAGGCCGGCGGCCAGGCCGCGGACACCGGACTGATCACCGGCGACGGCTTCGTCGTTGAGGTCCTGGACGTCCAGCGCCCCATCAAAGGCTTGAGCGTACACAAAGCCATCGTCCGGGAAGGCGAAATCGGCGCCGACTCCCTGGTGCAGGCAGCCGTGGACCGGGAACGCCGGCACGCCGCCGAGCAGGCCCACACCGGCACCCACATCGTGCACGCGGCCCTGCACCAGATCCTCGGCCCGGAAGCGCTGCAGCGCGGCTCCTTCAACAAGGCCGGCTACCTGCGCTTCGACTTCGCCTGGGGTGAAGGCCTGAGCCCGGCCACCCGCTCCGAAATCGAGGAAGTCTCCAACATCGCCATCCGGAACAACTACCGGGTTGAGACCAGGATCATGGGCCTCGCCGAGGCCAAGGCCCTCGGTGCCATGGCGCTCTTCGGTGAGAACTACGGTAACGAAGTCCGCGTCGTGGAGATCGACGGCGCCTGGTCCCGTGAGCTTTGCGGCGGCACGCACGTTGAGAATACCTCGCTGATCGGCAGCCTCTCCCTGCTCGGGGAACAGTCCGTCGGATCGGGAAACCGCCGGGTCGAGGCCTTTGTCGGCATGGACGCCTTCCGCCACCTCGCCGCGGAACGCGCCCTGGTGACCGAACTCACCGAAATGCTCAAGGTTCCCTCCGGTCTGCTCGCGGACCGGATCGCCACGACGCTGACCAAACTCAAAACGGCCGAGAAGGAACTCGATCGCCTGCGCAAGGAACAGCTCACGGCAGCAGGCGCGCAGCTCGTGGGCACCGCCAAGGACGCCGCCGGCATCAACGTCATCGCGCACGACGCCGGCCAGGTCAGCGGCGCAGATGACCTCCGCGGCCTGGCACTGGACCTGCGGACCCGTCTCGGCTCCGAGCCGGCCGCCGTCGCCGTCGCCGGTGTCAGCAATGACCGCCCCGTGATCCTGATCGCCACCAACGAAGCTGCCAGGTCAGCCGGCGTCAAGGCAGGTGCCCTCGTGCGCCTCGCCGCCGGCATCCTCGGCGGCGGCGGTGGCGGCAAGGACGACGTCGCCCAGGGCGGCGGCACGGACGCCACCAAGGTCGGCGCCGCGCTCACGGCCGTCGTGGACGCCATTACCCGGCGATAACGGACGAGACCGTGAACGAACCAGCTGTGCCCGGCGGCTACCCCCGGGGCGTCAAGCTCGGCGTAGACGTCGGTACTGTCAGGGTCGGCGTGGCGGTCTGCGACCGTGACGGCATCCTGGCCACCCCCCTGCGCACCCTGGAACGGAACGCGAAAAAGAACACCGACGTGCGGATTCTGGCGGATCTGGCCGCAGAACTCGGCGCCGTAGAGATATTTGTCGGGCTGCCGCGGACGATGAAGGGCGAGGAACATGCCTCGGCCCGGATGGCCACGGACTATGCAAAACTACTGGCGGGTAAACTGGGGGAGTACGGGGCCGCTGTTCCGGTCCGGCTGGTCGACGAGCGCCTGAGCACGGTGTCGGCCCACCGAAGCCTGCACGAAGCTGGCATGAGCAGCCGAAATCACCGTAAAGTAGTTGATCAGGTTGCAGCGGCAGGTATCCTGCAACACGCGATTGATATGCAAAAGGCCAGGGGGACGGAGGTCGGAGTCCGCGTTTACGCGGAGTCCACGCCGGGGCCAACCGGGGATGGCGCTCAGGCCGGCCCGGCACCAGACACACATTCTGCCCAACGCATTCTGCCTAAAATGGAAGGCTACAGTGAGCCCGGTCAACAGTGACGACTCCTCCGGTGACGTTTTCGGCGGCGTCGGCCGACCGCTGACCCGTAAAGAGCTCAGGGCCCAACAGAAGGTCCAGGGGACCGAGGGTCAGGGCGCTATCCCGGCGCAGGCTTTCGAGACCCACGACGACGTTCCCCCTACCGCGCCGGTCGCCGGGCACGGTTCGGTCCCCGACGCCGACGCCGACGCCGACGCCGCCGCCGCCGCTCATACGGTCCAGACGCCGCCGATCCAGGCTGCCGGAGCGCCGGACCGGCCCGCGGCAGCCCCCACCGTGCACGAAGAGCCTGTCCCGGCAGCGACCGTCCACGACGACGCCGTGCACGAAGAGCCTGTCCCGGCAGCGCCCGTGTATGAGGAAGCCGTGCACCAGGGATCCGCCCACGACGAACCCGAATACTATGAACCCGTTCACGGGTACGCCGGCGGTGTTGCCCGTGAAAATGCCCTGCACCACCAGGGCGACGTCCCGCCGGGCCACGACACTGCCCGCGAACCGCATTACGACGCTGAGGTCCACGACGGCCACACCGTCCACCCCGACGATGCCCGCTATGTCTCCGACGGCGTCGAAGGGGGCCCTGCTGAATACCACGAGGAAGACGGCCATGTTGTGTTGGCCGGAGGTGCCGCCATCCCTAGGTCCAAGGGCCCGTCCAAGAAGGTCCGCCGCCGGCGGCGCTTCCTTGCGCTGCTGCTGACCCTGTCGGTCTTCATTGTCGCCGTCGCCGTCGGCGCGCAGTTCCTCAAGCCCCTCCTCGGCGGGGACACGGCGGCCGACTACCCGGGTCCCGGCACCGGCGAGGTAGTGATCACCGTGGCGCCGGGCGCCGGGCCGAGGTCCGTGGCGACCGAGCTCGAGGACAAGAAGGTGGTGGCGGACGCCGACACGTTCCTGCGGGAATTCGTGGCCTCCGGAGGGGCGCTCGCCCCCGGGGACTTCACCATGCGCAAGGAAATGAAGAACTCCGACGCCGTGGCCGTGCTGCTGAACAAAGACCAGGGCAAGGTCATGTACTTCGCACTGAGCGCCGGGCTCAGAATCGGCGAATCGCTTGAGGCCATCTCCGCGGGCGCCGGTGTGCCGGTCGCCCAGCTCAAGGAGCTCAGCGACTCGCCCGCTCAGTTCGGCGTGCCCGCCAAGGCCGCGAACCTCGAAGGCTTCCTCGCCCCCGGCGAATACCGGTTCCCGCTCGGCACCCCGGCCAAGGACGTGCTGCAGAAGCTTGTGACCACGACCCTGGACGAGCTCACCTCCCAGGGCGTCACCGATCCCGCCAAGCAGTACGACGTCGTCACGGTCGCGAGCATCGTGCAGGCCGAGGGCGGCCAGGCGGAGTACGGCGATGTGGCGGGCGCGATCTACAACCGACTCAAGCCGGACAACCTCGAGACGAACGGGCTCATCCAGTCCGACGCCACGGTGACCTACGGGCTCGGGATCAAGAGCTTCCACATTGACGAGGACCAGAAGGCCGACAAGTCCAACCCCTACAACACCTACGCCAACCAGGGCCTGCCGGTCGGACCCATTGGCTCACCGGGCAAGACCGCGATTGACGCGGCAGCCAAGCCCAAGACGAACGACTACCTCTACTGGGTGACGATCAACCTGGACACCAAGGAAACCTTGTTCTCCAAGACGCTGGCGGAACACAACGGCTACGTGGCCCGGTACAACGCCTGGTGTGAGGAAAACCCTGGACGCTGCGTATGACGTTCCGGGCCGCCGTGCTCGGGCACCCGATCAGCCATTCCAAGTCCCCTGCGCTGCACCGGGCGGCGTACGCCCACCTGGGTGTGCCGCTAAACTATTCGGCCATTGACGTGACCGAGGACGCGCTGCCGGCCTTCATGGCCCGTGTCCGGGAAGACGTGCGGCAGGGGGAGGGCTGGCGCGGGCTGTCGGTCACCATGCCGCTGAAGTCGGCCATGGTCCGCGAGGTCGATGAGGTGCGCGGCGTTGCCCGCGACCTCGGCGTCGTGAACACAGTCGCCTTCGAGCGTCCGGCGGCCGGAGACAGCGCCGGCGCCACCCGCCTGGTCGGCTACAACACCGACGTCGCCGGAATCGTCAACGCACTTCACCATGCCGGGGCCGTGGCCGCGCCCACCGCCGTCGTGCTCGGCGGTGGCGGCACCTCGGCAGCTGCAATTGCGGCGCTGAAGGAACTGGGCGCGCCGGACGCCGAGATCTTCGTCCGCGAAGTCACCCGCGCTGCGGAGGCGCGGGCCGCCGCCGCCGCGATCGGCCTTCCCATCAGGGTCCTTCCCCTGGCCGGGGCTGCTGCCGCCGTCGCCGGGGCCGACGTCGTCATCTCCACGCTGCCGCCCCGGGCCGCGGACCTGCTCGCGGAGGAACTCGCGAAGCTCTTCGCGCAGCGCGCAGCCGGGGCGTCGAGGCATGGTGCAGGGGCCAGGCCAGGCGTGCTGCTGGACGTCGCCTACGATCCCTGGCCCAGTCGGATCGCCTCCGCCTGGCAGGAAGCCGGCGGCACCGTTGTCCCCGGACTCGAGATGCTCATCTACCAGGCCGTGGAGCAGGTCCGGCACTTCACCGGCCTGGGAGAGGCCGTGCCGGCTGAAGTCATTGATGTGATGTGTGACGCAGTCGGGGCGCCCCGACGGGTGTTCTAACGCCCTTACGTGGCAGGATGGATTTTATGTTGCGTTGGTTGACTGCCGGTGAATCCCATGGCCCGGCACTGGTCGGAATAATCGAAGGCGTGCCCGCCGGTGTTGAACTCACCAGCGCGCAGATCGCCGATTCGCTGGCCCGCCGCCGGCTCGGCTACGGCCGCGGCGCGCGGATGAAGTTTGAGCAGGATGTCGTCACAATCCTCGGCGGCGTCCGCCACGGCATCACCCAGGGTGGCCCCGTTGCCATCCAGGTCGGCAACACGGAATGGCCCAAGTGGGAGCAGATCATGTCTGCCGACCCCGTGGCCCCCGAGGTCCTCGCAGACCAGGCCCGCAACGCCCCGCTGACCCGCCCCCGGCCCGGCCACGCCGACTTCACCGGCATGCAGAAATACGGCTTCGACGAGGCGCGTCCCGTGCTGGAGCGAGCCAGCGCCCGCGAAACAGCCACCCGCGTGGCGCTGGGCACCGTGGCCTCCGCATTCCTCAACCAGCTCGGCATCGAGCTGGTCTCCCACACGGTAGCGATCGCCACTACTTCGGTCCCGGAGGGCCGGCCGCTGCCGGTCCCGGACAACGTCCTGGCCCTCGACGCCGACCCGCTGCGTTGCTTTGACCGCGAAACCTCCGACGCCATGGTCGCCGAGGTCGACATTGCGCACAAGGAAGGCGAAACCCTCGGCGGTGTCGTTGAGGTCCTCGCCTACGGGCTCCCGCCGGGACTAGGCAGCTACGTCCACTGGGACCGCCGCCTCGATTCGCGGCTGGCGGCTGCCCTGATGGGCATCCAGGCCATCAAGGGCGTCGAGGTCGGCGACGGGTTCCTCACCGCGTCCCGCCGCGGCTCGGCCGCCCACGACGAGATCGTCAAGGACGCCGACGGCCGGATCATCCGCACGTCCAACCGCGCCGGCGGCATCGAGGGCGGCATGAGTATCGGCGACGTGCTCCGCGTCCGCGCCGCGATGAAGCCCATCGCCACCGTGCCGCGCGCCCTCAAGACTGTCGACGTGAGCACCGGAGAGGCCGCCAAGGCCCACCACCAGCGTTCCGACGTCTGTGCGGTCCCCGCAGCCGGGGTCGTCGCAGAGGCCATGGTGGCGCTTGTGCTGGCCGAGGCGGTCACGGAAAAGTTCGGCGGCGATTCCGTGCAGGAAACTGCCCGCAACATCAAGGGTTATCTGGACAACATTCCGGCGTCCCTGGACTCGATCGGACACTAGTGCCCGCCGAAACACCGGCAGTGCCGGCCCCGAGGGCTGCCCGGCCCATTGCGTTGATCGGCCCGATGGCAGTCGGAAAATCGGCCATCGGACAGCAGCTTGCCCAGCAGCTGGGCGCCCCCTTCGTGGACACCGACGTCGTGGTGGTGGCCAACCACGGATCCATCGCGGAAATCTTTGCCAGCCGCGGTGAACACGCCTTCCGCGAGCTTGAAGCCAGGGCTGTCGCCCGCGCCATCGAGGACGCGCGGGGCGGCCGGACGGTCATCTCACTGGGCGGCGGCGCCGTGCTGGACTCCGGCACCCAGCAGCTGCTGGGGCACTGCACCGTGGTCTACCTCGAATGCGATGCGGACACCGTGGCGGAACGCATTGCCAGGAACTCCGGCCGGCCGCTGCTGGCCGGAGATGCCATGGAACGATGGAAGACGCTGTTCGCCACCCGGCGGCCGGTCTACGAGCGGCTGGCCGACGTGGTCATCGATGTCCGGAACGGATCTGTTCCAGTCATCGCGCACCGGCTTGAAGATGCGCTGCGCGGGTTTGAGGCCACAGGAACCGCGGCCGTACCCACGCCAGCGGCGACAAAGGAAGTTGAAAAGTGATCACCGAATCAACCGTCATCAAGGTCACCGGGCAGACGCCCGGGGAGAACTACGACGTCGTGGTGGGCCGCGGCCTGCTGGCCAGCCTGCCCGGACTGCTGGGGGAGCGGGTCAAGCGTGTCCTGGTCATCCACCCGCGGGCGCTTCGGCTCACGGGCGACACCGTCAGGGAGGAACTCGCTTCGGCCGGCTTCACGGCGCTGACCGCCGAGATCCCCGACGCCGAAGAAGGCAAGCACATCGAGGTGGCCTCCTTCTGCTGGCAGGTGCTGGGACAGAACGACTTCACCCGATCGGACGCCGTCGTCGCCGTCGGCGGCGGAGCCGTGACCGACCTGGCCGGGTTCGTGGCAGCGACCTGGCTGCGCGGCGTCAAGGTCATCCACATGCCCACCAGCCTGCTCGGCATGGTGGACGCCTCCGTGGGCGGCAAGACCGGCATCAACACCGCCGAAGGCAAGAACCTCGTCGGCGCGTTCCACCCGCCGGCCGGTGTCCTCGCGGACCTCGACACCCTGGACACCCTGCCCAAAAACGAGATGATCTCCGGCATGGCCGAGGTCATCAAATGCGGCTTCATCGCAGACCCGGCCATCCTCGAGCTGATCGAAAAGGACCCGGCCGCCGTGTCCGACCCGCGCTCCGACGCCGTACGGGAACTTATCGAACGCGCCATCACGGTGAAGGCCAGGGTGGTGTCCGAAGACCTCAAAGAAACCGGCCAGCGCGAAATCCTCAACTATGGCCACACCCTGGGCCACGCGATCGAACTGGTCGAGCGCTACTCCTGGCGACACGGCGCTGCCGTCTCCGTCGGCATGATGTTCGCCGCCGAGCTGGCCCGCAGCGTTGGCCGCCTCAGCGACGCCGACGCCGACCGGCACCGCAGCATCCTGGAAAGCCTGGGGCTGCCCATCACCTACCGGCGCGACCGCTGGCAGGCGCTGCTCGACGGCATGCGGCGGGACAAAAAGTCCCGCGGCGACCTGCTGCGCTTCGTGGTGCTCGACGGCGTGGCCCGCCCCGGCATCCTCGACGTCCCGGACACCTCCCTGCTGTTCGCCGCCTACCAGGAGATCGCCTCCTGATGGGTTTCCTCCCAGGCGGCACCAGCGACTGGCCGGATGCCGGGTTCCCCGGGATCAAGATCAATCCCGACAGCCTCGTGCCGCAAATTGTCAACGCGGACGCGGTCGCCGAGGCGTTGGCGGCCTCGACGGACCCCGGCGACCGGATCTTCGTTCTCCTCGTCACAGGGCACCCCGCCGACGCCGCCGAACTGCTCGCCGAGGCCCGGTACAGCGACCCCTCCTCGCTGCGCCTGCGCATCTTCGAAGCCGACGTCCTGCGGGTCTCCAACCGGCTGGACCGGGCCGTGGAACTGTTCCGCCAGCTGCTCGCAGAGACCCGCGGCACACCGGATGAGGCGGTCATCCGCGAGCACCTCGGACGGTCCTACTTTGCCAGCGGCAACATCGCCGCCGCCGTCGAATCCTTCACCGAGGCGCTGGACCTTCGTGTTGCGGGGTCCGCCGACGCGGCCCTGATCTACGCGTCCGCCGTGGCGGTCCAGCGCGCCCGGGATGTGCTGGACCGCGATTCCTGAGACCGCGCAGCAGGGACCTCCGCGGAGGTCCCGCAGGGGAGCGTCCGGCGGCGGACCTGCAGAACCGGTAGAATGGATCTTGGATTTTTGATAAATACGCGCTGGCGGGCCATTCGGCATGCTTGCCTGGCATAAACCGGCTGGCGGCTAGAAGCAGCCCAAAACGAAACCAGAGGATACAGTGGCAACCACTAACGACATCAAGAACGGAACCGTGCTGAAGCTGGAGGGCCAGCTCTGGAACATCATTGAGTTCCAGCACGTCAAGCCCGGCAAGGGTGGAGCGTTCGTGCGCACCAAGATGCGTAACGTGATGTCCGGCAAGGTCGTCGACAAGACCTTCAACGCCGGACTCAAGATCGAGACCGCCACGGTTGACCGCCGCGACTACCAGTACCTGTACCAGGACGGTGCGGACTTCGTCTTCATGGACACGGCCGACTTCGACCAGCTCACGGTTCCCGGCGCAACGGTCGGTGACGCCACCAACTTCATGCTGGAGAACCAGATGGTGAACATCGCCATCCACGAGGGCAACCCCCTCTACATCGAGCTGCCCCCGAGCGTCGTGCTTGAGATCACCTACACGGAGCCGGGCCTGCAGGGCGACCGCTCCTCGGCCGGCACCAAGCCCGCCACCCTCGAAACCGGCTACGAGATCCAGGTGCCGCTGTTCGTTGAGAACAACACCAAGGTCAAGGTCGACACCCGCGACGGCAGCTACCTCGGGCGGGTCAACGACTAGTGAGTGCACGCGGTAAGGCCCGCAACCGGGCCCTGGATGTTCTCTTTGAGGCGGAACAGCGTTCCGTTTCGGCGTTCGATGTACTGAAATCCCGCCGGGAGCAGACGGACCAGATCGTCAACCCGTACACCCTTGAAATCGTTGAAGGCGTGGTCTCCCACCAGACGGCGATCGACGAATTCCTCGAAACCTACTCGCAGGGCTGGACCCTGGAGCGGATGCCTTCGGTGGACCGCATCATCCTGCGGATCGGCACCTGGGAGCTGCTCTACAACGACGATGTTCCCGACGGCGTTGCCGTGAGCGAGGCCGTGGCACTGGCCAAGACCCTCTCCACGGACGAGTCGCCGTCGTTCATCAACGGCCTGCTGGGCCGGCTGCAGCAGCTGAAGCCTTCGCTGCTCGCCTGACCCGCCACGCTCCACCAGGAACCCCGCCCGGACCACCCCGGGCGGGGTTCTTGCTGTCTCCGGTCAGGGCTTTCACTGCGCTGAAGCGCCGGATATCGTGGCCGGGTGGACACTGACGCGGTGCTCGAGGCGACGCTCCGGACCCGGCTGGGAGCCCGGCACCCGAGGTTTGCCGCGGCCGCGATCGCCGGTGGAAAGACAACCGTGGCGTTCAACGGGGTCGCCGCGGACTCCGATTTCGAGATTGGCTCGATCTCGAAGGGGATCACCGGGATGCTGTACGCGGACGCCTGCCGGAGGGGGGAAATATCCCCGGCCACCACGCTCGGGGAGCTGCTCCCGCTGGGGGACTGCGAGGCGGCCGGCGCCAGCCTGGGCGCCCTGAGCCGGCATGCCTCGGGGCTGCCCCGGCTTCCGCCGGGAATGCCCGGATCTGCGTCCCCGCTGAGCCGGACGGCGTCACTCTTCCTGAACGGGCTGAACCCCTACGGGGAGAGCCTGGCGGAACTGCTCGCGCAGGCCCGCGCGGTCCGGCTGCAGGCGCCACGGCCGCGGTATTCCACCCTGGGGTTCGAACTCCTCGGCCATGCGATCGCGGCCGGTGCCGGGATGAGCTACCGGGACCTTGTGGCGGCACGGCTGTGCAGGCCGCTGGCCCTTGGCTCGGTGTACCTGCCCGCGCGTCCCGGCGAACTGGGCCCGGCGGCCCTGATCGGCACCAGCCGCCGGGGCCGACCCCGGCAGCCCTGGACCGGCGAGGCCCTGGCCCCGGCTGGTGGCATCCGGTCCTCCGTCCAGGACCTCGCCCGGCTGGCCCGGGCGCTCCTGGACGGCTCCGCCCCTGGCCGCTCCGCCCTCGATCCGGTGGCGGCCTTCGCCGGACCGGCAGTTTGCATCGGCGCCGCCTGGCTCACCATCGACGTCAGGGGCCGTCGGATCACCTGGCACAACGGCGGCACAGGCGGGTTCAGGAGCTGGATCGGCCTCGACCGGGAGGCAAACGCGGCAGTTGTCCTGCTCTCGGCCACGGCAGTGCCTGTCGACCGCCATGGATTTGAGCTGCTGCGGGAACTGGCAGCACCCTGACACGCCCTAGCGGATGACGGCGGCCCGGAGGGCGGCGATTTCGGCTAGCTGGTGCCGCTCATCGAGCTGGTGCGCCGGCACGTCCCGGCCGCTGAGGATCCGCTGCCGGGTGAAGGCAAGCTGGGTCCCGGCCTGGAGCAGCGCCTTCATCTGCGGGCCCCGGCCCACGGAGTTGGCCCAGCGCAGGGCGGAACGCCGCCCGCCCGGGGTCGCCAGCATCTCCACCTCGGCCCCGGTGAACCAGCCCGCCGCCGCGTATTCCGCAAGCCGCTGGCGGGTGAGCCGGCGTTCCGCGACCCGCAGCAGCACGATGACCAGGACCGTCAGCAGGAAGATCGGCACCTGCACCAGCAGGTACTGGGCCAGGAAGTCCTGGCCCATGCTGTTCCAGGCGCCGTGCAGCAGCATCGCGGGAACGAGGCCGACGGCGAACGCGAGCACCGACAGCCCGTTGTGCCAGCGGCGTGCGGCGAAGCCCATGATCAGGCCGGTGGTGCCGGTGAAAATGGCGTGCGCGAACGGTGACATGACGCCGCGGAGGAAAAACACCACCGCCAGGTCCGTGCCGGGGTCACTGGAGGCGGCGATCGCGCGGCCGAAGTAGAGAATGTTCTCGGTGAACGCGAAGCCGGCCGCGATCGTGAACGCGAACACCACACCGTCGACCGGGCCGTCGAAGTGTTTCCGGGCGAACAGCAGCAGCAACAGCAGTCCCAGGGACTTGGCGAATTCCTCCACCACCGGCGCCTGGACGGTCACGGCGAAGGTCGTGTAGTCCAGGCCCGAGGCCGGTCCCGCAACAAGCGAGAAATAGGGCTGGATCAGCATCGTCACCGCAATCGAGACCACCGCCCCCCAGACAAAGGCGAACAGCAGCAGCGGCTTGGGTTCCGGCTCCCAGCGGTCGATGAAGCGCACCGTCAGCAGCACGGTCCCCAGCGGAATCAGCGAGGCAATAAAGCCGATGACAAAGCCGGAAATGCCGGTGCTGCCCAGCAGGAACGGCAAGACCAGGAACAGACTGATGAACGCCAGGAACCCGCCGGCCAGCATTAGCCCCACCACGCCGGAAGAGCGGCGGCCGCCCCGGACCGGCGGCAGGGCGGGCGGGGGGACCGGCTGGACCCGGCCGCGGCTGTTCGCCGGTGCCTGCTGGTAGTACTCCGGCCGGACGTGCCCCAGCCACGTCGGGTTGGCCTGCTGGGGAAGCGGCCGCTGGCCGCCGGGGGAATAGCCGGGGTGGTGGGGGCCCGGCCGCGGATCGTTCGTCGTCATACACCCGAGCCTATGTCCGTGTGAGCTTAAACGCAGACCGGCGGCGCCGGCAGGCCAACCCCGCTGTGGTAATTTGGAAGCGCAAATAATCCTTTTTTAATTCCGTCCCGTGAGGCGGGGAAAGGGGAGACGAGCGTTGACTTCTGTTCCAGAAGCACCGGTTCCGGCCAAGGTTGTACTCACCCGAGTGGTACTCAACCAGGCCGACATCGACCGTGCACTCACTCGTATCGCCCACGAAATCCTTGAGTCCAACAAGGGCTCCCAGGACCTGGTCCTGCTGGGCATCCCGCGCCGTGGCTACCCCCTCGCTGTCCGGCTTGCCGCCAAGATTGCCGCGGCCGATCCCACCGTGGACCCCGCCGCGATCGTCGGCCAGCTGGACGTGACCATGTTCCGCGACGACCTCTCGCGCCAGGGGATGCGCCCGCCGTACCCCACCCAGCTTCCCCGCAGCGGCATCGACAACAAAGTTGTGGTGCTGATTGACGACGTCCTGTATTCCGGCCGGACCATCCGGGCCGCCCTCGACGCGATCATCGACCTCGGCCGCCCGCGCATCGTGCGTCTCGCGGTGCTGATCGACCGCGGTCACCGGGAACTGCCCATCCGCGCGGACCACGTCGGCAAGAACCTCCCCACCTCCTCCTCCGAAAAGGTCCGGGTCCGGCTCGCCGAAACCGATACGATCGACGGCGCGCCGGTCAACGAAGTGGTCATCGAGGCCATCGCGTGAAGCATCTGCTCTCCACCGAAGACCTGAGCCGGTCCAACGCCATCCGCATCCTCGATACCGCCGAGGAAATGGCGGCCGTGGGGGAGCGCGAGGTCAAGAAGCTTCCCACCCTGCGCGGCCGCACCGTCGTCAACCTGTTCTTCGAGGACTCCACGCGCACCCGGATCTCCTTCGAGGCCGCCGCGAAACGGCTCTCCGCCGACGTCATCAACTTCGCCGCGAAGGGCTCCTCCGTCTCCAAGGGCGAATCCCTCAAGGACACGGCACAGACGCTCTCCGCGATGGGGGCCGACGCCGTCGTCATCCGGCACTGGGCCTCCGGCGCCCCGCACCGGCTCGCCGCCACGGACTGGATCGACGCCGCCGTCATCAACGCCGGCGACGGCACTCATGAACACCCCACCCAGGCGCTGCTGGACGCCTTCACCATGCGCCGGCACTGGTCCAAACTGGCCGGCACCCCGTCCGGCGGAGCGGACCTCAGCGGAATGCGGGTCGCGATCGCCGGGGACGTGCTGCACTCCCGCGTGGCCCGCTCCAACGTCTGGCTGCTGCGCACTCTCGGCGCCGAGGTCACCCTGGTCGCCCCGCCGACGCTGCTGCCGATCGGCGTCGAAAAGTGGCCGTGCAGCGTCAGCTACGACCTCGACGAGACCCTGGCCCGCGGCGTCGACGCGATGATGATGCTGCGCGTGCAGGGCGAACGGATGAACGCCTCCTTCTTCCCGACCACCCGCGAATACTCGCGCCGCTGGGGCTTCGACGACACCCGGCTCCGCGCCCTGGACAGCCTGGGCCTCAAGGACACCATCATCATGCACCCCGGGCCGATGAACCGCGGCCTGGAGATCTCCTCCGCCGCGGCCGACTCGCCCCGCTCCACGGTCCTGGCCCAGGTCCGCAACGGCGTGTCCATTCGCATGGCAGCCCTGTACCTGTTGCTCTCCGGGGACACCCGCGAACCGGCGCACCAGGCGAACTCCACCCATTTCACCCCCGCAGAGACCACCTCCGCCCACGTCACCAAGGAGAGCCACTAATGGCATCACAGCAACAGGATGCAGGCACCGGCGCCTACCTGATCCGCGGCGCCGCCATCCTCGGCGGAGCCCCTGAAGACCTCCTCATCCGCGACGGGATCATCGCCGGACGCGGGCAGAACCTGCCGGCCGACGGCGCGACCGTCATCGAGGCCGCCGGGTTCGTGGCCCTGCCCGGGATGGTCGACATCCACACCCACCTGCGCGAACCCGGCCGCGAAGACGCCGAAACGGTCGAGACCGGCACCCGAGCCGCGGCCCTGGGCGGCTACACGGCCGTGCACGCCATGGCGAACAGCACCCCTGTGGCGGACACCGCCGGCGTCGTCGAGCAGGTCCTCACCCTCGGCCGCACCGCCGGCTGGGTCGACGTCCGCCCTGTCGGCGCGGTCACCGTCGGCCTCGCGGGGGAGCAGTTGGCTGAACTCGGCGCGATGGCTGACTCCCGGGCCCGCGTCCGGGTCTTCTCCGACGACGGGATCTGCGTCCACGATCCCGTCCTGATGCGCCGCGCACTGGAATACGTCAAGGCGTTCGACGGCGTCGTGGCCCAGCACGCTCAGGAACCGCGGCTCACCGCCGGCGCGCAGATGAACGAGGGGGAGGTCTCCGCCGTCCTCGGACTCACCGGCTGGCCCGCCGTCGCCGAGGAAAGCATCATCGCCCGCGACGTGCTGCTCGCCCAGCACGTGGGCTCCCGGCTGCACGTCTGCCACGTCTCCACGGCCGGATCCGTGGAGATCATCCGCTGGGCCAAGTCCCGCGGCGTCAACGTCACGGCCGAGGTCACCCCGCACCACCTCTGGCTCACGGACGAACTCGCCCGCAGCTACGACCCGGTCTACAAGGTCAACCCGCCCCTGCGCACCGACGCCGATGTCCAGGCCCTGCGCGCGGCGCTGGCCGACGGCACGATCGACGTCGTGGGCACTGACCACGCACCGCACCCGAATGAGCACAAGGAATGCGAGTGGGCGCAGGCCGCCATGGGCATGACCGGGCTCGAAACCGCGCTGTCCGTGGTGCAGCACACCATGATCGAAACCGGGCTGATGGGCTGGGCGGACTTCGCCCGGGTCACCTCCACCGCGCCCGCCGCGATCGGCCGGCTGGAGGACCAGGGCCGCCCGCTCGACGTGGGCGAACCCGCCAACGTCACACTCGTGGACCCGGCTGCGCGCTGGACCGTTGACCCTTCTAAGATGGCAACCATGGGCCGTAACTCTCCGTTTGCCGGCCGGGAGCTTCCCGGCAAGGTGGTGGCGACGTTCTTCAAGGGCCATCCCACCGTCCTCGACGGCAAACTCAACACCCCGTACCGGTGGCTCCCCGAGACACCTGAGCTGCCCGGCGCCGCGGCGGCAGGCCACAACTGATGGATAAGCTGCCGTTCTTCATGACCATGCTGGCCCTCGCCACCGGCATCTTCGCCCTGCTGGCGGTCGGCTGGCGGAACCGGCTGCGCCGCCAGGCCGACGTCGACCCGCTGCCGGAGATCCCGGCGGAACTGGGCGCGGCCCTGGCCGTCGCCGACGGCCAGTACGTGGCCTCCACCACCGCCGGGGACTGGCTGGACCGCATCGCGGTGCACAACCTGGGCATCCGCACCAACGCCGAACTCAGCGTCCACCCGCAGGGTGTGCTCTTCGACCGCTCCGGCGCCGGCCCGGTCTTCATCCCGGCCGCCAGCCTCACCGGGGTGCGGCAGGAAAGCGGCATGGCCGGCAAGTTCGTCGAAAAGGACGGCCTGCTGGTGCTCAGCTGGATGCTCGGCAGCCGTGAACTGGATTCCGGTTTCCGCACCCGGCACGCCGAAGACAAAACCACCCTCCTCAACGCCCTGCAAAATTTGATCCCCGCGGCCCCTCAGGCCGATGCCGATAGTGGAAAGTAACGACGTGACGGACCCCAACGCAGTGTCAGAAGAAACAGTGTCAGCAACAGCAACAGCATCCACCCCGGCAGCCCTCGTCCTCGAGGACGGCCGGATCTTCCGCGGGACCAGCTACGGCGCCACCGGAACCGCGCTCGGCGAGGCCGTGTTCGCGACCGGCATGACCGGCTACCAGGAGACCATCACGGACCCCTCCTACGCCCGGCAGCTGGTCGTCCAGACCGCCCCGCACATCGGCAACACCGGCGTGAACAAGGACGACGCCGAGTCCCGCCGGATCTGGGTGGCCGGCTACATCGTCCGCGACGCCGCCCGCCGGGCCTCCAACTGGCGCTCCGAACGATCCCTGGACGATGAACTCATCGAGCAGGGGATCGTCGGGATCCAGGGCGTGGACACCCGCGCGATCACCCGCCACCTGCGCGAACACAAGACCATGCGCGCCGGGATCTTCTCCGGCGACGCGGTCCGGGCCACGGACAAGGAACTCGTGGACACCGTCCTGGCGAGTGCCCCGATGGAAGGCTCACGCTTGGCCGAGGAAGTCAGCGTGGACAAGGCCTACACCGTCGAGCCCAGGGACTGGGGCTGGAACGGCGAGCCGCGGTTCAGCATCGCCGCGATCGACCTCGGCATCAAGCGGATGACCCCCATCCGGTTCGCCGAGCGTGGCGTCCGCGTGCACGTGCTGCCGGCCACCGCCACCCTGGCCGACGTCCAGGCGGTCAACCCGGACGGCTTCTTTATGTCCAACGGCCCGGGCGACCCCGCCACCGCCGACAACCAGGTCAAGCTGCTCCGCTCGGTCCTGGACGAGAAGATCCCGTACTTCGGCATCTGCTTCGGCAACCAGATCCTGGGCCGGGCCCTGGGTTTCGGCACCTACAAGCTGCGCTATGGCCACCGGGGCATCAACCAGCCGGTGATGGACCGCCGCACCGGCAAGGTCGAAATCACCTCGCAGAACCACGGCTTCGCCGTCGACGCTCCGCTCGACGGCGCCACGCAGGCCCCCGAGGAGCGCTTCGGCCGTGTCGAGGTCAGCCACGTGAGCCTCAACGACGACGTCGTCGAGGGCCTGTCATGCCTGGACATCCCGGCGTTCTCGGTGCAGTACCACCCCGAGGCCGCCTCCGGGCCGCACGACGCCGCGTACCTCTTCGACCGCTTCATCGAGCTGATGGCGGACACCAAAACTTCCACCGAATCCAAGACTGAGGATACGAAGTAATGCCCAAGAGAACTGACCTTAAGAGCGTCCTGGTCATCGGTTCCGGTCCGATCGTGATCGGCCAGGCCGCCGAATTCGACTACTCCGGCACCCAGGCACTGCGCGTCCTCAAGGAGGAAGGCCTCCGCGTCATCCTCGTCAACTCCAACCCGGCCACCATCATGACCGACCCGGAGTTCGCCGACGCCACCTACATCGAGCCGATCACCCCCGAGGTGGTCGAGAAGATCATCGCCAAGGAACGCCCCGACGCGCTCCTGCCCACCCTGGGCGGCCAGACGGCACTGAACACCGCCATCGCCCTGGACAAGAACGGCGTGCTGGAGAAGTACAACGTCGAGCTGATCGGCGCCAACATCGCCGCGATCGAACTCGGCGAGGACCGCGAGAAGTTCAAGGGCGTTGTGGCACGCTGCGGCGCCGAATCGGCCCGCAGCCACATCATCCACACCATCGCCGAGGCCCTCGTCGCCGCCGAGGACCTCGGCTACCCGATGGTCGTCCGGCCCTCCTTCACCATGGGCGGGCTCGGCTCCGGCCTCGCCTACGACGAGAACGACCTCCGCCGGATCGTCGGCCAGGGGCTGCAGTACAGCCCCACGTCCGAGGTGCTGCTCGAGGAGAGCATCCTGGGCTGGAAGGAATACGAGCTCGAGATGATGCGCGACAAGAACGACAACGTCGTGGTCGTCTGCTCCATCGAGAACTTCGACCCGGTCGGCGTGCACACCGGGGACTCGATCACCGTTGCCCCGGCACTGACCCTCACGGACCGCGAGTACCAGCGCCTGCGCGACATCTCCATCGCCGTCATCCGCGAGGTCGGCGTCGACACCGGCGGCTGCAACATCCAGTTCGCCGTCGAGCCCGACACCGGCCGCGTCGTCGTGATCGAGATGAACCCGCGCGTCTCCCGCTCCTCCGCCCTGGCCTCCAAGGCCACCGGTTTCGCGATCGCCAAGATCGCCACCAAACTCTCCCTCGGCTACACCCTCGACGAGATCCCGAACGACATCACCCAGAAGACCCCGGCGTCCTTCGAGCCGACCCTGGACTACGTCGTCGTGAAGGTCCCGCGCTTCGCCTTCGAGAAGTTCCCGGCGGCGGACCCCACCCTGACCACCACAATGAAGTCGGTGGGCGAGGCCATGGCCATGGGCCGGAACTTCACCGAGGCCCTGCAGAAAGCGCTGCGCTCCCTGGAACAGAAGGGCTCCCAGCTGGACTTCAGCCACGTCCCGGAATGGGAAGTCGCGGAGCTGATCGAGAAGTCCAAGCGGCCCACGACGGACCGCCTGCACCAGGTCCAGCGGGCCCTGCTCGGCGGCGCCACCGTGGAGCAGCTCTTCGAAGCCACGAAGATCGACCCCTGGTACCTGGACCAGCTCCAGCTGCTGAACGAGATCTCCGTCGAGATCCGCAAGGCCGCCGCCCTGACCCCGGAGATGCTGAAACGCGCCAAGCGCCATGGCTTCTCCGACGAGCAGATCGGCGCCCTGACGCACAACGCCGAGGACGTCGTCCGCGGCGTCCGGCAGGCCCTCGGCATCCGCCCCGTGTACAAGACCGTGGACACCTGCGCTGCCGAATTCGCCGCGTACACCCCGTACCACTACTCCTCCTATGACGAGGAGGACGAGGTCGCGCTGCACGCCAAACCTTCCATCATCATCCTCGGATCCGGCCCGAACCGGATCGGCCAGGGCATCGAGTTCGACTACTCCTGCGTGCATGCCTCGATGGCGCTGCGCAAGGCCGGCTACGAGACCGTGATGGTTAACTGCAACCCCGAAACCGTCTCCACCGACTACGACGTCTCCACCCGGCTGTACTTCGAGCCGCTCACGCTGGAGGACGTGCTTGAGGTCATCGCGGCCGAGGAGCGCACCGGCGGCGTGATGGGCGTCTTCGTCCAGCTCGGCGGCCAGACCCCGCTCAAGCTCGCCCAGCAGCTCGCCGACGCCGGCGTCCCGATCCTCGGCACCTCCCCGGAAGCCATCGACCTCGCCGAGCACCGGGGCGCTTTCTCCCGGGTGCTGGACAAGGCCGGGCTCATCTCGCCGAAGAACGGCACCGCCGTGTCCTTCGAGGACGCCAAGAAGATCGCCGACGAGATCGGCTACCCGGTCCTGGTCCGCCCGTCCTACGTGCTCGGCGGGCGCGGCATGGAGATCGTCTACGACGAGCCCAACCTCTCGCGCTACATCGCCAACGCCACCGAGATCACCACCGAGCACCCGGTGCTGATCGACCGCTTCCTCGAGGACGCCGTCGAAATCGACGTCGATGCCCTCTACGACGGCACCGAGATGTACCTCGGCGGCATCATGGAGCACATCGAGGAAGCCGGCATCCACTCCGGCGACTCGGCCTGTGTGCTGCCGCCCATCACCCTGGGCAACAACGTGCTGGAGCGGGTCCGCGCCGCGACGCTGGCGATCGCCGAGGGCGTGGGTGTCCGAGGCCTGATCAACATCCAGTTCGCCCTGGCCTCCGACGTGCTCTACGTCCTGGAAGCCAACCCGCGGGCCTCCCGCACGGTGCCGTTCGTCTCCAAGGCGACCGGCGTGCAGATGGCGAAGGCGGCTGCCCTGATCGGCACCGGCGTCACCGTCAACCAGCTCCGCACGGCCTACAAGATGCTCCCGGAAACCGGCGACGGCTCCACGCTGCCGCTGGACGCCCCGGTCTCTGTCAAGGAAGCCGTGCTGCCGTTCAGCCGCTTCCGCACCCCGGAGGGCAAGGTCGTGGATTCACTGCTCGGGCCCGAAATGCGGTCCACCGGC
This sequence comes from Pseudarthrobacter linnaei, assembly GCF_055412825.1. NCBI lineage: Bacteria > Bacillati > Actinomycetota > Actinomycetes > Micrococcales > Micrococcaceae > Pseudarthrobacter > Pseudarthrobacter linnaei. Next base: position 346,073 of record NZ_JBVAYX010000001.1, on the reverse strand, counting down.
GAGGTCATGGGCATCGACAAGCACTTCGACACCGCCTTCGCCAAGAGCCAGGCCGCCGCCAACAACGCGCTGCCCACCGAGGGCAAGATCTTCGTCTCCGTGGCCAACCGGGACAAGCGCTCGGTCATCATGGGAGTCAAACGGCTCTCCGACCTCGGCTTCGAGATCGTCTCCACCGGCGGCACCGCCGACGTGTTGCGCCGCAACGGCATCCAGGCCACCCCGGTCCGGAAGGTCGCCGAGGGTTCCAGCGCCGAGGGCGAGGGCACCATCGCCGACCTCGTCATCGCCGGGGAGATCGACATGGTCTTCAACACCCCCTCGGGCGGTGAGGCCCGCAGCGACGGCTATGAGCTGCGCGCCGCGGCAACGTCGATCGGCATCCCGTGCATCACCACGGTCGCCGAGTTCAACGCCGCTGTCCAGGCCATCGAGGCACTGCGCACCTACGAATGGTCGGTCACTAGCCTTCAGGAGCACGCCGCCGGACTGGCGGCATCGCAAAAAGCAGCGTCGCAGGAACGTCTCGTGCAGGAACGGGTCACGCAGAATGCCGGCTGACGGCATGCCGGCGGGCACCACCGCGGGTTCGGCCAGCCGGGAGCCGTTCGGCTCCCGGCTGGGCCAGGCCATGGCGGACCGCGGTCCGCTGTGCGTCGGGATCGACCCGCACCCGGCGCTGCTGGGCAGCTGGGGACTGAACGACGACGTCGCCGGGCTGGAGCGGTTCTCGCTCACCGTCCTGGAGGCGGTGGCTTCGCTCGCTGCCGCGGTCAAGCCGCAGGTGGCGCTGTACGAGCGGCACGGATCCCAGGGCATGGCCGTGCTGGAGCGCACCCTCGCCGCGGCGGCGGAGGCCTCGGTGCTGTCCATCGCCGACGCCAAGCGCGGCGACATCGGCTCCACGATGGCCGCCTACGCCGACGCCTGGCTGCGCGACGGGTCCGCCCTGGCCGCCGACTCGGTCACGCTGAGCCCGTACCTGGGCTTCGAATCGCTCCGCCCGGCCCTGGACCTCGCGGCGCAGACCGGCCGCGGCGTCTTCGTCCTGGCGCTGACGTCCAACCCGGAGGGCGCGTCCGTCCAGCATGTCGGCGGCGCGGACTCCGTGGCCCGCCGGATCGTGCGTGCCGCAGCGGCGGAGAACCGGCGGTACGCGGGGGAGCTGGGCTCGACCGGGCTCGTCGTCGGCGCGACGGTCGGCTCCGCCCTCACGGACCTGGACCTTGACCTCGCCGCGGTGCGGGGCCCCATCCTCGCCCCGGGCCTCGGCGCGCAGGGGGCCACGGCCGCGGATCTGCGCCGCACCTTCGGGAGCGCCTATGGCCAGGTGCTCGGAACGTCCAGCCGCGACATCCTCGGCGCCGGTCCGCGGATCCAGGACCTGCGCGACGCCGTCCAGCGGACACTCGAGGAGCTGCGCGCGGCGTAGGCGCCCCCGGACGTTGCGGACAGTACCCGGCGGACGCAGGGGATGCGGCGCTGAACTTGTCCATTGATTTCTGCCTCGCCAAGACGGTAGGTTCAGGACAAGTCCGCGGCACCGGCCGGGGTGCTGTTCGGCCCGTCCGGCCGGGCCGTTTGCGCGGTCCGCCCGAGTATGCAGGGAGGCATTCAGTGAGTCTGCGACCCCTCACTCCGCAGGAGCGTTCCGACGCCTTGGGCAAGGCCGCCGCCGCCAGGACCACCCGGGCCACTGCCAAGGACCGGCTCAAGACCGGAGAGCTGTCCATTGCGGAGTTGCTCAGCGCCGGGGAGACTGACGACGCGATCGCGCGGATGAGGATCGTGGAACTGCTCGAGGCGCTTCCCGGCATCGGGAGGGTGCGGGCCGCGGCCATCATGGAACAGCTCGGCATCGCGGCGTCGCGCCGGGTCCGCGGCCTGGGAATCCACCAGCGCCGGGCGCTGGTAGATTTTATAGACGACAAACAGCCCGGTCCGCCGCGCTGACCCAACCCCGCCCGAAGGAATATGTGAGCAAGAAACCGGGACTGACAGTCCTCGCCGGCCCGACGGCTGTTGGCAAAGGCACCGTGTCCACCTACATCCGGGACAATTATCCCGGCGTCTGGCTTTCCGTCTCGGCGACCACCCGGCCCCCACGGCCCGGCGAAGTCGACGGCGTGCATTACTTCTTCAAGTCAGCCGAAGAATTCGAATCCCTGGTCGAGAACGGCGAACTCCTGGAGTGGGCCGTGGTCCACGGACGCAACCGCTACGGCACCCTGCGCAGCACGGTGGACGCCGCGATAGCCGACGGCCGTTCGGTGCTCCTGGAGATCGACCTGCAGGGTGCCCGGCAGGTCAAGCAGGCCGTGCCCGGGGCGCAGTTTGTCTTCCTGGCGCCGCCGAGCTGGGACGAAATGGTCCGCCGCCTGGTGGGCCGCGGCACGGAAACAGCGGAAGAACAGCAGCAGAGGCTGGAAACCGCTAAACTAGAACTAGCCGCTGAACCGGAGTTTGACCACACCGTCATCAATGATGACGTTAGACGGGCAGCGGACGAGCTTGTTTCACTCATGGGGCTGACCCCGAACCCACGCTAGGCGCCGGGACGCATCGGCCCGTTAGAATTTGGAGAATTCGTGTCCACGAACCTTGAAGGCATTATCAACCCGCCGATCGACGAGCTGCTGAAAGCCGCCGATTCGAAGTACGGACTGGTGATTTTCGGCGCCAAGCGCGCCCGCCAGATCAACGCGTACTACGCCCAGCTGCACGAGGGCCTGTTCGAGTACGTCGGCCCGCTGGTCGACACCAAACTGAACGAGAAGTCGCTCTCCATCGCGCTGCGCGAGATCAACGAAGGCAAGCTCGTTTCCACGCCGATCGAACCTGCAGAGTAATTACGCAGCCGCAGGCGGAGGTCACGTGCGCATAGTCCTCGGAGTCGGGGGAGGGATAGCCGCCTACAAGGTGGCGTCGCTCCTCCGGCTTTTTACTGAAGCAGGCCATGACGTCACCGTCATCCCCACGGAGGCCGCGACCCGTTTCGTCGGCGTCGCCACCTGGGAGGCGCTGTCCGGGCATCCGGTCAGCAACAGCGTCTTCGACGAGGTGCACACGGTCAACCACGTCCGCCTCGGCCACGAAGCCGAACTGATCGTCGTGGCCCCCGCCACCGCCGACCTGATGGCACGCGCTGCCACCGGCCAGGCCAACGACCTCCTCAGCAACACCCTCCTGATGGCCGGCGGCTGCCCGGTGCTGATGGCCCCCGCCATGCACACCGAAATGTGGCAGCACCCGGCCACCCAGGCCAACGTCGAGACGCTCCGCAGCCGGGGCATCACCGTGCTGGAGCCCGCCTCCGGCCGGCTGACCGGTTCGGACTCCGGACCGGGCCGGCTCCCGGAGCCGGAGGCCATCTTCGAGGCGGCCCTGGCACTCGCCGGTGCGCCGCCGGTGCCCGCGACGGCGCCGGATGCGGTGCTTTCTTCACCGCGGGGTCCGCTGGCCGGGCTCACCGTCACGGTCAGCGCCGGCGGCACCCGCGAACCCCTGGACCCCGTCCGGTTTTTGGGCAACCGTTCCTCCGGCAAGCAGGGGGTGGCGTTGGCCGCCGCCGCCCGCGACGCCGGCGCCAAGGTGCGGCTGCTGGCCGCCCATATGGATGTCCCGCCGCCGGCCGGCGTGAACGTGGTCAAGGTCGAGACCGCCTTGGAGCTCCGCAAGGCCGCCCTGCACGCCGCCGCCGACTCCGACGTCATCATCATGGCCGCCGCCGTCGCCGACTTCCGCCCGGCGGATGTTTCCGGGACGAAGATCAAGAAGCGCGACGACGTCGCCGATCCCGTCATCTCGCTGGTACGGAACCCGGACATCCTGCGCGAGCTCGTCGAGACCCGGGATGCGGCCTCCCGCCACCAGCTGATCGTCGGGTTCGCGGCCGAGACCGGCGACGCGGACGGCGACGTCCTGGACTACGCCGCCGCCAAGCTGCGCCGCAAGGCCTGCGACCTGCTGGTGGTCAACCACGTGGGACAGGACAAGGTCTTCGGGCAGGACACCAATTCCGTAGTCATCCTTTCCCGTGCCGGCTCCGAACCCCAAGAGGCGTCGGGTTCAAAGTCCGACGTTGCGGCTGCCGTGATTGACCGCATCAGCGCCGAGCTGAGCCGGGTTGTCCCGCCCGCCTGAACCGGCGTAAGCAACGTCTCCTTAGCACAGGGACACACGCCGCCGGACGTCCGTTTTCCAACCAGTAAGGTAGTTGAGTGACTTTACCGCTGCACATCCCTGACTTTCACGGGTCCACGCCTCCCTCGCTTCGGCTCTTCACGTCCGAGTCGGTGACCGAAGGGCATCCCGACAAGATCTGCGACCAGATCAGCGATGCGATCCTCGATGCCCTGCTGGCCAAGGACCCAGAGTCCCGGGTTGCCGTGGAGACACTGGCCACCACAGGGCTGGTCCACGTAGCCGGTGAGGTCACCACCGACGCCTACGTCGAAATCCCGCAGATCGTCCGGGAAACCATTCTCGGGATCGGCTACGACTCCTCGGCCAACGGGTTCGACGGCGCCCGCTGCGGTGTGTCCGTCTCGATCGGCCAGCAGTCCAACGACATCGCCGGCGGCGTCTTCAATTCGCTCGAAGCCCGCGAGGGACGCCAGGAGGACGACTACGACCTCCAGGGCGCCGGTGACCAGGGCCTGATGTTCGGCTACGCCAGCGACGAGACCCCTTCCTACATGCCGGTGCCGATCTGGCTCGCGCACCGCCTTTCCGAACGGCTCACCGAGGTCCGCAAGAATGGCGAACTCGCTTACCTGCGCCCCGACGGCAAAACCCAGGTCACCGTGGGCTACGACGGCGACCGTCCCGTCTCGGTCGAGACAGTGGTGATTTCCAGCCAGCACGCCGAAGGCGCCAGCCTGGACCAGCTCCGCGCCGACCTCGCCGCCCACGTCGTCGACCCGGTCATGGCGCTGTCCAACCTGGACATCTCCCGGGCCAAGAACATCCTCAACCCCGCCGGCGCCTTCGTCATCGGCGGCCCGGTCGGCGACGCCGGCCTCACCGGCCGCAAGATCATCGTTGACACCTACGGTGGCATGGCCCGCCACGGCGGCGGTGCCTTCTCCGGCAAGGACCCGTCCAAGGTCGACCGCTCGGCGGCCTACGCGATGCGCTGGGTGGCCAAGAACGTGGTGGCTGCCGGTCTCGCGAAGCGCGCCGAAATCCAGATCGCCTACGCTATCGGCCAGGCCCGCCCGGTGGGAACCTACGTCGAGACCTTCGGTACCGAGACCGTGGATCCCGCCCGGATCAGTGCGGCGATCGCCGAGATCTTCGACCTGCGCCCCCGGGCCATCATCGATGCCCTCGACCTCAAGCGCCCGATCTACGCCAAGACCGCCGCGCACGGCCACTTCGGCCGGGAGGATCCAGACTTCACCTGGGAGCGGCTGGACCGGGTGGATGCGCTGAAGGCTTTTTTCAACGCCTGAGACGCTCCTGCGCTGTCTGGTGATGCTCTCTTGGACTGCTGTCTAGGACTGCCGACCCAAATTAATGTCACAACCCCGTGATGTGCTGTAGCCAGGCCGCCGATCCCGGCGGCCTGGCTATTCTTTGTTGAGCCGGCGCTTGGTAGGCCGGCAATGACCCGTTGCTGTAGGGAGGACACCCCGCGATGAGCCCGATCCACGGCGCCGCAGCGCCGGACGAGCCACTGCAGCTGTCGCTGCTCCAGGGCTTTCCAGCCTCCGCGGCCGCATCCTCCGGCCCGCCCCTCGCCGCCCGGCTTCCGGTGGCCCGGGTGCGGCTCGAGTCGTCTCTGCCGCACCTTGACCGGCCCTTCGACTACAGCGTTCCCGCCGGGCTAGACGCCGCGGCACAACCGGGTGTGCGGGTGAAGGTGAAGTTCAACGGCCAGGAGCTCCCCGGATACCTGATCGAGCGGGTGGCGGAATCCGACGCCGGCCACCCCCTCGTCCCGCTGTACAAAGTGGTCTCTCCGGTCCCGGTGTTGACGGCCTCCGTCGCGGACCTGGCCTACCGGGTCGCGGCGCGTTACGCCGGCAGCGTCAGCGACGTGCTCCGTGTGGCTGTGCCGCCGCGGATGGCGAAACTCGAGAAGGACCTCGCTCCCGATGGAGCCCTGGATCTGGCCCTCTTCGCGGACGGGGCCGACAACGGGGCGGGCCCGTCCATCCCTGCCGGCCTGGAAGCTTCCAGCTGGTCCTCGTACCGCAACGGCCCGGCCTTCCTGCAGCACCTCAATGCCGGGGAGTCGCCCCGGGCCGTGCTCGGGGCACTCCAGGGTTACGGTCCCGGAGGCTGGCCCCGCATGATTGCCGAGGCCGTGGCCGCCGCGCGCCTGTCCGGCCGCGGCGCCGTCGTCGTTGTACCCGACTACCGGGACCTGGACCGGGTGGAGGCCGCCCTCCTGCAGCTCCTGCCGGCCGGGGACGTCGCCCGGCTCACCGCGGACGATGGCCAGACCCCGCGCTACCGCAGCTTCCTGCGCATCCTCAGCGGAGCCGCCGGGGTTGCCGTGGGCACCCGTTCCGCCGCCTACGCGCCCGTCCACAATCTTGGTCTCGTGGTCTGCTGGGATGACGGCGACGATCTGCACATCGAGCAGCGCTCACCCTATGCCCACTCCCGCGAGGTACTGCTGCTGCGCGCCGAGCAGGAGGGCGCCGCGTGCCTGCTCGCCGGGCACACCCGGAGCACCGAAGCGCAGCGCCTGGTCGAGGCAGGGTGGGCTTGGCCGGTGGAAGCGGACCGCGCCGTCGTCCGCCGGACCGTTCCGCGGGTGCTGAACACCGCCGACAGCTACGAACTCGAACATGATCCGCTGGCGAGGATTGCACGGCTGCCGGGCGCCGCCTGGCGCGCCGCCAAGGACGGGCTCGAGCGCGGCCCGGTCCTGGTCCAGGTGGCCAGGGCCGGCTACGCGCCGTCACTTGCCTGCGAAAACTGCCGTGAACCGGCGCGCTGCACCGCCTGCAGCGGGCCGCTGGCCATCGCCGGGGCCAGCGGTAGTTCCGCCGTGCCGCAGTGCCGATGGTGTTCGACGCCGGCGCCGGCCTGGCGCTGCGGCACGTGCAACGGGGACCGGCTCCGGCGGGGTGCCACCGGGGCGCTGCGTACGGCCGAAGAACTGGGCCGCGCCTTCCCGGGCAAACCGGTCGTCACCTCGTCCGGGGACAGGGTGCTGGCCACAGTTCCGGATTCGAAAGCCCTGGTCGTGGCCACGGTCGGCGCGGAGCCTGTCGCGGCCGGCGGCTACGCGGCGGCACTGCTGCTCGACGGTGACTCGCTGCTGCGGCGTGAGAACCTGCGGGCGGGGGAGGACGCCGTCCGGCGCTGGTTCAACGCCGCGGCCCTGGTCCGGCCTGCCGGTGACGGCGGTCTTGTAGTCATCACCGCAGACGACGCAGCCGGCGTCGGGGCCCTGCTGCGCTGGGACCCTGCCGGCTACGCGCAGCGGGAACTGTCCCTGCGCCACGAACTTCAACTGCCGCCAGCCGTCCGGGTCGCGTCCATCACCGGCGGCCGGACCGCCGTCGGGCACTTCGGCCAGGCCGTCGAGCAGCAGCTGGGCCAGCAGGGGGTCGTGCTGCGGACCGCTGGCCCGGCCCCCCTCGTGACGGCCGGCGCCCCCGGCCCGACGGGATCCCAAGGCAGAGCCGAGGTTGCCGCTGATGAGGACGTGCGCACGCTGCTGTTCATCCCCTACGGGCTGGCCGCACAAGTGATTCGGGTGCTTCGCGCTGTCAAGGTCGCGGCTGCCGCCAAACGTACCGACGACCCGGTTCAGCTGCGGCTCGACGGCGTGGACGTGCTCTAAGTCGATTCTGAATGAGGTTGCCCCGTCAGCTGGCCGGGTCGTACTGGAACTGCCGGACTTCTTGCGAGCAGCGGCAGGCAAGGGCGATCTTCGCGGCCCACTCGAGTGCCGCCTCCCGGGAGGGCAGCTCGAGAACGGTGTAGCCGCCGTTGGGCACCTTGTGGCCTGGGTACGTGCCTTCGGTGACGGTGCCGTCACCGGCCACGAGCACCGGGTCTACGTCTTCATCGATCCCGCCGCCGAAGACGTACACGCCCGCCGCCTTGGCCTCGTCGATGACGGCATGCGCGGCCTCGACCACCGCCTCGAAGTCCTCCTCGGGGAACACCATGGCCTCACCGGGGAACGAGATCAGATACTTCGTCATTCGAGGGCTCCTCTGCTCCTGCGGCGCCAGCCGACGGCTCCTTCTGCGGCACCGCTCTGGTGCCAAGACCGATTATGGCCCCGGTACCCGACGTGTGGTCAAGGCAGATCGTCGCGACCGACCTGCAGAACGATCCCGGCCTTCGCAGATGCCGCTCGCGCAGTCCAGGCACTTCGGTCCACGCCGGAGGCTCTTTCGGCGCCACCCAGAAGTGGACTGCGTGAACAAGTCCGTCGTCACCGTACCGAGCAGTGCCGTCGCTTCTTGAACCACGCTGCCTTCAGGGACGGCGTGTGTTCATCTACGATCTGCCGTGTTCGAAGCGATTCAGGCGTTGGATCCGTCGCGCATTGGGTCTTTACCGTCCATCGCCGACCCCAGCGAGCAGTTTCCCGCACTCAGTACCGCCAGATTCGCGACGTTCTCGCGAGCCATCCACCGGGCCCCTCTATGTGGAAGGCGTAACGCCGCGAAGTCGGCAACGGGGCTGGGCTGACGTCATTGACCTGCCGACAAGCTCTTGTCGTTCCCGGCGCTCCCCAATTTCTTCCGCAGAACCTGTACTCCAAGAACGAGATTTACCCGAACTTGGGCCCGTGCCGGCGTCGACCTGCACCGCGTCCGCTCCATCATTTAGTGTCGGTGGCTCGTGATGTGATGGGTTTATGGATCTCGGAATGGTCTGGAGTGCGGAGGGCAGGGAGGCCCTGGCGGCTGTCGCCGCGTCCGTTGCTGCGCTTGCGGCCCTCACCGGTGCCCCGGCGGACAATGCTGATCGGTCTCAGGCGGGCCACGCTGGTCGGTCCGGTGCGGGCAACGCTGATCAGTCCGGGGCGGGCCACGCTGGTCCGTCCGGTGCGGGCCACGCTGGTCCGTCTGGTGCGGGCCTCGCTGGTCCGTCCGGGGCGGGCCATGCTGGTCCGGCGCGCGTTGATTCGTCCGGGGATGCCGGTCCGCTTCTGGAGGCCGGGTCTGGTCCGCTGTGGGCTGATCCGTTGCGGGATCTGGCGGATGCGTGCCTGGACGGGCTCGGGGAGTTGGCGCGGCTGGAGGCCCGGAGCGCGGCGTTGAAGGTGCGGCTGACCGCGGACTACGCGGAGGCCACGAGGGCGCTGGCGTCCCCGGCGGCGTCCCNCGGACGACGACGGCGGTCGCCGGAGCGTCCGCTGTCCTTGCTGGCAGTGGCACCGCCGCTGCGGCGGGTGTCGCGGCTGCCGTCGCGGCTGCCGCCGGCGGTGCGGCCGCCGTCACGACCGCCGCCGGTGGCGGCGGCGTCGCGTCCGCCGGTCCGGGCACTGTCTCGTCCGCCACTGCGGGCGCTGTCGCGTCCGCCGGTGCCCTGCCCAGTGCGGGGTGCGTTCTTCTTGCCGGTCTCGCCCAGGTCCTCGAGGACCTCGGCGTCGACGCCGGCCAGCACACGCTTGTCGCGGGGCAGCCGGCCCTTGGTGCCCTCGGGGATGTCGAGCTCCTCGAAGAGGTGCGGCGAGGAGGAGTAGGTTTCCACGGGCTCCGGGACGCTCAGGCCCAGGGCCTTGTTGATCAGGCCCCAGCGGGGCATGTCGTCCCAGTCGACGAAGGTCACGGCGGTGCCCTTGTTGCCGGCGCGGCCGGTGCGGCCCACGCGGTGCAGGTAGATCTTCTCGTCTTCAACGCACTGGTAGTTGATGACGTGCGTGACGTCGTCGACGTCGATGCCGCGGGCGGCAACGTCGGTGGCGACGAGGACGTCGACCTTGTTGTTGCGGAAGGCGCGCAGGGCCTGCTCGCGGGCGCCCTGGCCGAGGTCGCCGTGGATGGCGGCGGCGGCGAAGCCGCGGTCCACGAGTTCCTCGGCAACCTTGGCGGCGGTTCGCTTCGTTTTGGTGAAGATGATGGTGCGGCCGCGGCCGCGGGCCTGCAGGATGCGGGCAACAACCTCGATCTTGTCCATGCTGTGGGCACGGTAGATCAGCTGACGGATGTCGCGCTTGGTCAGGCCCTCGTCATCGGGGTCGGCCGCGCGGATGTGGGTCGGCTTGGTCATGTAGCGGCGCGCCATGGCGACAACCGGACCGGGCATCGTGGCCGAGAACAGCAGGGTCTGGCGGACGGCGGGCGTGCCGGCGATGAGGGTCTCGACGTCCGGGAGGAATCCAAGGTCCAGCATCTCGTCGGCCTCGTCAAGGATGACCATCTTGACGTTCTTCAGCACGAGGTGCTTCTGCTTGTATAGGTCGATGAGGCGCCCGGGGGTGCCGACGACGACCTCGACGCCCTTCTGCAGCGCCTCGACCTGCGGCTCGTACGCGCGGCCGCCATAGATTGTGGTGATGCGGGCGTTGCGCTTGCGGGCGGCGTTCTGCAGGTCATTGGCGACCTGGACGGCCAGTTCGCGGGTCGGCACGATCACGAGGGCCTGCGGGGCGCCGGGCGCGGGCAGCGAGTCATAGCCGGCGTCGTCCGGTCCGACGACGCGCTGCAGTGCCGGGATACCGAAGCCGAGGGTCTTGCCGGTGCCGGTCTTGGCCTGGCCGATGATGTCGTGGCCGCTGAGGGCGACCGGCAGGGTCATGGCCTGGATCGGGAAGGGGTGGGTGATGCCGGCGTCGGCCAGCGACTCCACGATGTCGGCGCGGACGTTGAAGTCGGCGAAGGTCTTCTCTTCGATCTCGTGCGGCTTTTCGTCCGAGATGATGGTCTCTTCCGGCTCGAGCGTTTCCGTTCCGGATTCGTCGGTCAGAAGCTGGTGCGTGTGCAATTCACTCACTAGGGGAGTTTCCTTATTCATTTGGGCTGCGCTGCTTGCTCAACGGGGCCGGCCGGGTGGCCGTTCCGGAGCACGCTCAGGCGCGCAGGCAATTCCAGTGGAAGCCGATCGCGGGCTATCAAAATGCTGGCACTGGGGACCAGCGGGTCTGTCTCAAGATCGCGTAGGGGCGGGCTTGTTGAATTCGAAAATCAAGGAAATCAACGACCGGGCATCCATATCTACCCTTCCAGTCTAGCTGTACGTGGCCCGAATCCCCGACTGACACCGCAGGCGGCGCGCGGGAGCGCCGCCGGTTCCTTAACCCACCAGCTCCAGCCGGACCTCGCGGGTGGCAATGTCGGAGGACACAATCCGCACCCTGACCTGGGTGCCGGGCTCCAGTTCGCCGGGGCAGCGGGCGGTGACGGCGGGCTCGGCGATCTGCACGATCCCGGAGGGTCCGTTGCCGTTCCCGTTCTTGCCGTTCGCGTTTTTGCCGTTCCGGGCGATTTTGGAACCCGAAATCACGACGGCGTCGAACTCCTGTCCGACGTGGTTCACCAGGAGAGCCGCCTCGACGGTGTCGAGGGAGAGCCGCTCCAGTTTGGCGGCCAGCTGGTCCGAGGTTGCCATGATCCCGGGCAGGGAGGGAAGGGCCTCGCGGGCCCAGTCCGGGACGGCCGTGCCGTTGCTGAGCGCCTCGCAGATGACCAGGACGAACCGGTCGATGAGCCGGCGCAGCGGGGCGGTGGAATGGGCGTAGGCAGCGCCGATGGCAGCCTGGGTGGCGGCCCCGGGCACGGTTCCATCGAAGGGTGTGTAGCCGGCGCCGCGGAACAGCATGCCGGCCGAGTGTACGATCGCCAGCTGGCGGGGGTCCGTCGGATCCAGGGTGCGCAGGTACTCGCCGTAGCTCATTTCGCTGTCCCAGGGCTTCCCCAGGGCGCGGGTCTGGCGGTGGAAGTGCGCCAGCGATGCCTCATCCGGGGCCGGCATGGTGCGCAGGATGCCGACCTTGCCCGCCAGCATGATCTCCGCTGCGGCCATCCCCGTCATCAGGGAGATCTGGGCGTTCCAGTCCTCCACGGGCAGCGGCGGCGCAGCGGCAATCCGGTAGCCGCCGTCGGCGAGCTGTTCGATTTCCTGTTCAGGCATGTTCAGGCTGGCGCCGCCGCGGAGCCGTTCCAGCTCTACCCGCTTCATCCCGACCTCCTTGAGCAGCTGCAGCACCGGCGCGGCGGTGCCGGCGTCGAGCTCGGCCTGAACGCCCCTGTAGCTGAGCTTCGCCCGGCTGCGGACCGTCGCGCGGCGGACCAGCACCGCGGACACCCCGGCCGCGGCGTCCAGCTCGAATTCCCACACGAACGCAGCGCACAGCTGGCCGGCGAGCAGGCTTCCGGCCTCTTCGCTGATGATTTCGGGATGCAGCGGAATCCGGCCGTCCGGCGTGTAGTAGGTCTGGCCGCGGCGGCGGGTTTCGGCGTCGAGCGCCCCGCCGGGGACCACGAAGGAAGGGGCGTCGGCGATCGCGTAGAAGACCTTGTAGCCAACACCGGAGCGGTCGATGAAGAGGGCCTGGTCCAGGTCGGTGGAGGACGCCGGATCGATCGTCACGAACTCGATATGGGTAAAGTCCAGTTCGGGCAGCTCGTGCCCGGCGACGGCCTCCTTGGCTTCCCGGAGCGCATCCTCGGGGAAGGGCCCCGGCAGCTCCAGCGTCGTGCGCAGCGCGTTGAGCGCCTCGGCAAGTTGGTTCTTTTGCTGGTGGACATTCGGGGTCAAGCGATGATGGGACACGGAAATCAGATTAGCTCCATTTGCGCCATTAGTCTTGGATCATGAGCACATCCCCGGCTGATCCTGCCCGTTACAACACGTTCCTGATGGATCTGCTCGGCGTCATGGCCTACGGCGAGCTGTCCGCCTTCGAACGGCTCTCCTCCGATGCGCGGTATTCACCCACCCTCCACGACCGTGCGGTGCTGGGCCGGCTCGCCGTGACCGAGTTCCAGCATTACGAACTGGTGAGCACCAAACTCGACGCCATGGGACTGGATGCGGAGGCCGCCATGCTGCCGTTCCAGCCGTCCGTGGACCACTTCCACGAACGCACCCGCCCGGCAGACTGGTACGAATCGCTGATGAAGGCGTACGTGATTGACACCGTCTCCGCCGATTTCTACCGCGCCATTTCCCGCTACGTTGACGCCGGAACCCGGGCCCTGGTGGAGCAGATCCAAGCCGACGGGGGAGCCACCGAGGTGCTGCGGGAGCGGCTCAAGGCAGCCCTCGCCGACGACCCGCGGCTGGCCTCCCGGCTGGCACTGTGGGCCAGGCGCCTGCTTGGGGAAGCACTGATTCAGGCCCAGCGGGTGAGTTTTGAGCACTCGTTCGTTGGGGGCCTGACCGGCGCGGACGAGGACCGGTCCAAGGGCCTTGTGCGCGAGCTGATGGCCGAACTGGCGGCGAACCACTCCCACCGGATGATCCAGCTCGGGCTGGCCGGCTGACCGGACGGCCCGGCCGGATCAGACGGCCCGCACTGCCCAGACGGGTCCCGGGTTTCCCGCGCTGGCTGTTTCCCGGGGCCGCAGTTCCCGGGGCCTCAGTTCCCGGCGCCGCCTGGCCATGGAGCCTGGCTGCGCCGCTGTGCTGCTGGCGTCGGCAGTGGCCCGGGCCCAGAATTCGGTGCTGATGGGGGGAGGCCTTCAAGCACGCCCTGCTGGCCGGTAGGCTGGCCAAAATGGCCGGGCAGGATCCCGCGCCGGGAGCACGCGCTGGCGTCCTCGGCGATGGACGGCCGGGCCACCTCCACGCAGCGAAGGAGCCCGCCATGGCAGCCACCGACGACATCCTCGACGAGGGCAAGATCGACGCGGCCCTGGCGGAGCTGCCGGACTGGAGGTACCGGCTCGGCGGCCTCGTCACCGTCTACAAGGCATCGACGGCGGCGGCGGCGCTGGAACTTATCGCCGCCGTCGGACGCCTGGCTGAGGAACAGAACCACCACCCGGACCTGGACTGGCGCTACAACCGGGTCTTCCTGCGGTACAGCTCCCACGACGCCGGCGACCAAGTCACGCGGCGGGACATCGCGGCCGCCACGGCCGCCGGTGCGGCGGCAGCCGCTGTCGGCGCCACCGCGGAACCCGGCCTGCACCGGACCGTGGAGGTGGCCATCGACTCCGAGGACCCGGCCGCCATCGCGGAGGTCTGGCGGGTGGCCCTCGGCTACCGCCGCGGCGGCGGGAATGACCTGGTGGACCCGTACGGGCGCGGCCCGACGCTCTGGTTCCAGGAGACCTCCACCCCCAGCCCCAACCGGCTGCACCTGGACATCCACCGCAGCAGGGCTGAGTCGGGTCCCGTGCTGGAGAGAACGGCGGCCGCCGGGGCCTTAATGAACCGTGACCACGCACCCAACTGGGTGGTGGTCACGGATGCGCAGGGAAACCAGTTGTGCCTTTGCACTGAATCAGGTCACGGAACCGGGACGCCGGAGGCCTGAGCCCCGGCAGCTGGCCCGCTGCACGGCACGCGGCTAGTAGCGCAGGATGGCGGTGAGCCGTGCGGTGTCGCGGCTGGTGCGGGTCCTGCCCAGGTACAGCACGGCCGCCACGGCGGCGGCGGCGCCCAGGCCCATGGGCAGCACCCATGGAATCCAGGTCAGGCCCGGCTGGTAGCCAAGCCCGGCGGCCATGAAGGCGATCCAGCTCAGCATCCCTACCGTCAGCGACAACCCGGCCGGCACGGCGATCCCGTACTTGGCGTGGCGCTTGTCATTGGCCCACACCACAAAGCCCGCGGCCACGGTCACCAGGGCAACCACAATCAGGGAAAGCATGTTGGGACTCCTTGAGGATCGGGGTGCCCGCCGGCAGCGGTGCTGCCGGCGCACAGGGGCGGCTGGTGCTTAGAGCGCGCCGAAACCGACGCGGCGTACTTCCTCGGCGCCGATTTCAACATAGCCCAGGGCGTTCGCGGGAATGATGATCAGGCGGCCTTTTTCATCCTTCAGGCGCAGCTCCGTACCCTTTGTGATGGCCTCGCCGACCACCTTGGCCACGGCGTCAGCCTCCTGGGACGATTCCAGCACAATTTCGCGGCCGATGTTCTGTATGCCGATCTTTACTTCCACAGCAAGGCCTCCCAGCCAATCAAAGTTCTCAGGTGTTATCTCTATTTGTAGTCTAGGTTTCCTTGGGGAAGCGGGAGATTCCGCGCCAAGCTAAACGGTAGACCAGATCGCTGGCCACATCGAGGTCAAGGTTGCCGTCGGTTTCCAGCCAGTACCTGGCGCTGACCTGCGCCATCCCAGCGAGCCCGCGGCCCAGCAGCTGGGACTCCAGTTCGGGCAGCTTGGTGTCCTCGGCGATGACCCGGGCGACGGCGTCGGCGAAGGTTTTGTTGAACGCTTCCAGCCGGGCGCTGACATCGGCGTCGTTGACGAGGTCCGATTCGAAGACGAGGCGGTGGGCCTGGTCGTCGCTGGCGATGAAGCGGAAATAGGCCCGCATGACCGCCTGGACGCGTTCATCATTGTCTGTGGTGGAGTTGAGGGCCCCGAGCAGCAGCTCAATCAGTTTGCTCAGCTGGTTGTCCAGCAGGGCCAGGTAGAGCTCGCGTTTGGAGGGGAAGTGCTGGTACAGCACGGGCTTGCTGACATGGGCTGTCTCGGCGATTTCGTCCATCGCTGCCCCGTGGTAGCCGTTGGCAACGAACACTTCCTGGGCCGCGGCGAGCAACTGTGCCCGGCGCACATCGCGGGGCAGCCGCGCCGATCGCGGTCCGCTGCGTGCCGGGACGTCCGGTGACTTTCCGCCATGACCCCGCTCAACCGGTGCCTGATGAACCACTGTCGGCCTTCTTTCGCTTGCTGTTACGTCCACTTTACGTGCCAGTAATATGACCTGGCGGCATCTTCGGGCATAGATTGAAGTATGGCTTCCAAGTTCACCCCCAGCCCAGGCCCCGCAACCCCGGAAACGGCGCCAGTGGCGCCCGGACCGCTGGTGGAGCCGGCCGACGGCCTGAGCCCGGACGAGGTGGAACGGTACTCCCGGCACCTGATCATCCCGGAGATCGGGTCCATCGGGCAGCGCCGCCTGAAAAATGCCAAGGTCCTCGTGATCGGCGCCGGCGGCTTGGGCTCTCCCGCGCTGCTGTACCTGGCTGCCGCGGGCGTGGGCACCCTGGGAATCGTCGACGACGACACGGTGGACCTGAGCAACCTCCAACGCCAGGTGATCCATGGCGTGGCGGATGTGGGCCGGCCCAAGATCGAGTCGGCGCGCGACGCCATTGCCGCCTTGAACCCGCTCGTGGCGGTCCGGCTGCACAATGTTCGGCTGGACGCCTCCAACGCCCTGGAGCTGTTTGCCGGCTACGACCTCATCCTGGACGGGGCCGACAACTTCGCGACCCGCTACCTCGTGAACGACGCCGCGGCGATCCTCGGCAAGCCCTACGTCTGGGGTTCGATCTTCCGCTTTGACGGGCAGGTCAGCGTCTTCTGGGAACAGTTTGGCCCCACCTACCGAGACCTGTACCCGGAGGCGCCTCCCGCGGGCTCCGTGCCATCCTGCGGGGAAGGCGGCGTGTTCGGGATGCTCTGCGCCGCCGTCGGCTCGTTCATGGTGACGGAGGCCGTCAAGCTGATCACCGGCGTCGGGCGTTCGCTGCTGGGCCGGGTGGCGCTCTTCGACGCTCTCGGCGGGACCTGGCGTGAAATCAAGGTTTCCCGGGATCCCGAGGCAGAGCGGATCACGGAACTGACCGACTACGAGGCGTTCTGCGGGATCACCCCGGCCGCGGAGGCGGGCACCGAACACACCGTGACGGCAACGCAGCTGGCCACGATGCTGGCCTCCCGCACGGCCGGACTCAAGGACTTCCAGCTGGTCGATGTCCGGGAAACAGGGGAGTACGAGATCGTCCGGATCGATGGGGCCATGCTGATCCCGCAGGGCCGGATCCTGGCCGGGGAGGCCTGGCACGAACTGCCGCAGGATATGGACATCGTGTTCCACTGCAAGGGCGGGACCCGTTCCGCAGCTGTTCTCGCTGCTGCCCGGGCTGCCGGCTATGAGCGCGTCAGCCACCTCGACGGCGGAATCCTGGCCTGGGTGCGGGACGTCGAGCCGGACAAACCGGTCTACTGACCGGGTCGGCCTGGAGTGACTCGAATCGTAGCCAGTGAGACGAATGACGACCCGGACATCCGTGTTTTGCGACAAACGCTGTTCAGGGGCTGGGGCCGCCGGTGACTCTGCGGGTCGTGAATAAACCGATTCCATCAGAATCTTGCGGGACATAGTTTCGGGAATCGCGTGGGAAACCGGGCACGCTCGGGTCAGGAGACCCGCAGACCGGTGCCCGACGGCTTATCCGGGTGTCTCGTTCTGCGCTCTCCGGGCGAGCCGCTGTAGTTGCCATTTATGCACGTCGGGCAGCCAATCTAACGTGGCCGATGGACCGACCCGCGGGTCGTCGGGAACACCGCCGTCCCGCAGGCCCCGCACGTAGGCGCGATCCTGCTTGATTCGTGCTCGTAGCTGCTCAGCTCCGCCGACTGAGCCGTGCCCGGGGATGACGGCAACAACGTCCTCGGCCACGGTCTCGAACAGCAGCAGCGCGGCGAGGTAGTCCTCGATCGGATTCGCGGCCTCTAGATCGAGGAACGGCATCAGGATGTCGGAAAGCATGTCGCCGGCGATGAGGACGCCGCGCTCCTCGATGAGCAGGGCGGCATGGCCTGGGGCATGGACCTGATGCTCGATGATGCGGACTTTGGGGCCATCCCAAGGAATCTGCGCAGCTTCGGCGGGCAGACCGGTAATGAGACCGAGCAGATCCATCGGGATATCCTCGGCGAATTCCGGCGGTAGCCCGACGGCGACTCGGGCCTTCCAGTCCGTGTGCGAGAGCAGACCGTGGATGGAGGCCGCGCAGCGGGCTGTACCGTAACGGGGCACGTCGCCGAAAGTCGCTTGCCAGAGCACGTGGTCCCAATCAGAATGCGTCGAAAAGCCTGCCACGACGGGCTGGCCCGACTCGCTAAGGTCGTTCGCGAGTGCGGCCATTTCGTCGGCCGTTATGCCGGGGTCGATGAGCAATACACCGGCCCGGCCCTGCACGACAACGGAGTTACTCTGGATGAACTCGCTCTCGTGAATGAGGACGCCCTCAGCGACTTGCTTTAGCATGAAGCGCCCTCCGCTTGTGGTTTGCAACCGCTTGTCGCGACGGTATTGCCCGGCGGTAGTAGAGCGCAAGAACTATGGGCAAAAGCGGACGAGCCGCTCCGATCGTTGTCGCGTAACCTAACCGCCTCAAAGCTATGCAACACCTATGCGAGGCAGGACAACTCAAAGTCCCGTTGACCGACACCGCGCAATGACAGTATGCCGTCACGAAGCGCTGAACTCCACAGCTCAGAGACGTGGTCGGTGCCGTCTCCGCCTGCCAACGCAGTCCATCGTTTAATGTCGGTGGCTCGTGATGTGATGGGTTTATGGATCTCGGAATGGTCTGGAGTGCGGAGGGCAGGGAGGTGCTGGCGGCTGTCGCGGCGTCGGTTGCTGCGCTTGCGGCCCTCACCAGCGCCCCGGCGGGCAATGCTGATCAGTCCGGGGCGGGCCATGCTGGTCCGGCGCGCGTTGATTCGTCCGGGGACGACGGTCCGCTTCTGGAGGCCGGTCCGTCCCTGGAGGCCGGGTCTGGTCCGCTGTGGGCTGATCCGTTGCGGGATCTGGCGGATGCGTGCCTGGACGGGCTTGGGGAGTTGGCGCGGCTGGAGGCCCGGAGCGCGGCGTTGAAGGTGCGGCTGACCGCGGACTACGCGGAGGCCACGAGGGCGCTGGCGTCCCCGGCCGCGTCCGTGCGGGACCGCACCGTCCGGGAGATGGCGTTGGTCGCGGAGCTCGCGTGTGTCCTGACCGTCAGTGAACACACCGCCGGGATTCCTGCTGGGTGAGTGCCAGGTGCTGACGGCGTCGCTGCCGCTGACCCTGAACGCGCTGCAGGCCGGGTCGATCTCCTGGGCCCACGCCCGGATCATGGTGGAGGAAACCACCGACCTGGACCCGGCCGGGGCGGCCGCGCTGGAGGCGCATTTCCTGGACCCCAAGGTCCCCAACCCGGCCCGCGGCTGCCCCGCCGGGGAACTCGTCCCGGGACGGTTCCGCACGAAATCACGCACCTGGCGCGAACGCCACCACCCGGTCAGCATCGAACAACGCCACACCAGGAGCGCCAAGGACCGGCGGGTTGAATTCGCTCCGGACCGGGACGGGATGGCCTGGCTCCCGCCTACCTCCCGGCCGGCACCGCTGCGGGGATCTGGGAGCGGACCACCGCCGCCGCCCGCGCCCTCCAGGGCCCGGCCGAGCCCCGNAAGGACCGGCGGGTTGAATTCGCCCCGGACCGGGACGGGATGGCCTGGCTCTCCGCCTACCTCCCGGCCGGCACCGCCGCGGGGATCTGGGAGCGGACCACCGCCGCCGCCCGCGCCCTCCAGGGCCCGGCCGAGCCCCGGACCCTGACCCAGCTCCGCGCCGACGTCGCCGCCACCTGGCTGCTGGGCACCGGCACCGACGCCGATGGCAACGGCGGGTGCCCGGGTGTGCCGGTCCCGCGGGCGCAGGTCCTGATCACCGTCCCGGTCCTCTCGCTGCTGGGTGCCGGTGAGGAACCGGCGATGCTGGACGGGTACGGGCCGATCCCGCCGTCCATGGCCCGGGCGCTGGTCGCCGACGGCGCGGAGTCCTTCCACCGGGTCCTGACCGACCCGCGGGACGGTGCCCCGCTGGAAATCGGCCGGACCAGCTACCGGATCCCGAAGGCGATGCGCCAATGGCTCCGGCTGCGCGACGGCCGGTGCCCCTTCCCGGGCTGTAACAACCCGTCCCTGCCCGCCCGCGGACGACGGACCGGGCCAGGATTTGCCCCCGGACCCAGGACCTTATCCGGGCTGGGCTCCTACCAAGTATCCCTCCCCGGGCCGGGCCGGGGATCCCGACCGGGACCTGCCCCCGGAACCAGACAGGGATCCCTACCTGGAACTGCCCGCGGACCCCTTCCCGCACTGGTACCTCGATACGGCCGGGCACGGATTCCCTGCCGCAGACCCGGAGGCTTCGCCCTGGCCACCGCCCCCGAGGGCTCGTTCCCGGAGTACTTTTTAGTCCAATGTGACTGAGCGGCCAGAAGCCTGCTGCTGTCTCATGACAGTCGTCCTGGCTGAATCCCACCGGACCACAGTGCCAGTTGAACGTGCAGAGGCGTCCGCGGACGACGCGGGCAGCAGGCTCAGGGTGTGTCGGCTGAGGCAGCAGCAGCCGGGGACCGGAAGCGTTCCCACGCCGACTGGCGGGTCATGCCTAATGCAGCGCCAATGCGCGCCCAGCTGATACTTCTTTGCCGGGCGGTCCCCACCCAGGCGCGCAGCCGCTCTTCGACTTGCGCGGCGACTGCGGAAATTTCCGGCAGGTGGGCGAGCAGTTCTTCATCAGTTATTCTCGCCCAGGGGGCCTCTGCCCGTGAGCTGTCGGTGCCGCTCAAGAGTTTTATGGATGACGTGGCGCAGTCCTCGCAGATGGCAACACCCGGACCTGCCACCAGTCGACGCGTACTGCTGGCTGACCCTGCACAGAAGCTGCACATCATTGGGCTTTCAGGTGGCAGTTCGTCTTCCACGGCGTTCTCCTTCAGTACGTTGGCTGACGATGTTCAGTCTAGTTGACATGTCAGGAGGATCCTGACAGATTGTCAGGCGTGACCTTACAGCCAGTTGCAGCACCCAGGAGCCGGCCGGCCGACAAGACTCCACTGATGCGGCTGGTGGCGTTTAGGAAGCTGTGGATGTCCAGCGCGTTCGAGGGTGTGGGCGACGAAGCAAGTCGCGTCGTGATCCCGATCATTGCGGTCTCGATGCTTGGTGCTGGCGCCCTGGAGGTGGGAGTCATCAACGCCCTGGGCCTGAGTGCCTTCCTAATCCTGGGCGTCCCGATCGGTGTCTGGGTGGACAGGCTTCGCCGACGATGGCTGATGATCGCCGCGGACGTGTTCCGGGCGCTGGTCGTCCTGAGCGTTCCGGCGGCCTTCGTGACAGGGGCGATGACGATCGGGCACCTGCTGGTTTGCGTGGCGCTGATCAGCGTCGCGGATGTCGTGTTTACCACCGCCCATGGGGCCTTCGTCGCTTCCGTGGTGGACCGGGAGCAGGTCAGCGACGCCCACGCCCGGCTGCAATCGGCCGCCAGCATGGTCGCCGTCGGCTCCCCGTCCCTGACGGCGGCGCTGCTCAGTGTCATCGCTGCACCGTTCGCCCTGGTGACGGCAGGGATCTCCTACGTCCTATCCGCACTGACCCTCGCAAGCCTCCAGGTCGGTGAGGACGTCAAACCTCTCCGGCAGCACGAGGGGTTCTGGCCGGCGGCACGGGCCGGGTTGTCCTTTACCATCCACCAACCGGTTCTCAGGGGTCTCTTCCTGTCCGGCATGGTCCTGAACGCGGCCACCATGTTCGGCAGCGCCGCCACGGCGGTCTACGCCCTCGGCGTCCTGGGGCTCAGCCCCGCTGTCTTCGCGCTGCTTGGCAGCTTCGCCGCTCTGGGCGGCTTGGCGGCCTCCTTCGCTGCGCCGGCCGTTCTGAAGCAGCTGGGCATCGGGAGGACCAGGATTTTGGCCGGCGTCGCCTGCGTCCCTATTGTCGCGCTGACGCCCCTCGCGGCTGTCCTGCCGTGGTTCCCGGCGATCTGGCTCGGCGCGTCCACATTCGGGTGGGCATTCCTCGTCGTGGTCATCTCGGTGGCAGGAGCCGGCATCGTGCCGCGCATCGCTCCGGCCCACAGGCTAGGAACCGTAATGGCGAGCAGCCGCCTCTTTGTCCTTGGAGTCATGCCGCTCGCCAGCCTCACCGGGGGCGCGCTGGCCGCATGGATAGGTGCCCTACCCGTGCTCTGGTTCTGGGCCCTGCTCGCCGGCGCCTCTGTTGTCCCGATTGTCCTTTCGCCAATGCGGACCTGGCGGGAATTTCCGGCGGACTCAGACGGCGCCGCCAGTCGCTTTCGAGGCTGACACCA
This sequence comes from Pseudarthrobacter linnaei, assembly GCF_055412825.1. Taxonomy (NCBI): domain Bacteria; kingdom Bacillati; phylum Actinomycetota; class Actinomycetes; order Micrococcales; family Micrococcaceae; genus Pseudarthrobacter; species Pseudarthrobacter linnaei. The sequence goes on along the minus strand of NZ_JBVAYX010000001.1, from coordinate 324,087 downwards.
GCCGGGGTAACAATTACAGGCCCGAGCGGTGTGCGCGTAGCGCCATAGCCTCTTCGGCGACTTCCAGCAGCCTGCGGGCGGACTCGTCCCAGCTGAAGTCCGCGGCGCGTTCCACCGAGCGGCGGGATCGGGCCTTCCACAGGTCCGGTTCCTCAAGCGCCCGGACCGCAGCGGCGAACTCCGCCGGGGAATCAGGGTGGACGTAGCTAACGGCGTCGCCGCCCACTTCGCGGAAGATCGGAATGTCGCTGGCGATCACGGGCGTGCCGTGCGACATGGCTTCAACGAGGGGCAGTCCGTAGCCCTCCGCCCGGGACAGGCTGATCAGGGCCGTGGTGCGTCCCAGCATGGCCTCGTACTCGGCGTCGGTGACGCCGTTGTGGAAGACGATGGCGGCGCCCGCCGGCGCCAGGGCTTCGAGTTCGGCCCGGCGATCGGGGGTGATCCGGCTGAGTAGGTGCAGGGTCATGTCCGGGAGCTCCGCCATGCCCCGGATCATGGTCTCCACGTTCTTGTACGGCATGAAGGAACCCATGTACAGCAGCGTCTTGTCCGCTCCCGCCCCGGGGTCCCGCGGCGTATGGCCGTGCTGCGGGGCGTTGCCGACAATCCTGACGGGGCGCCGGGTGAGCCGGTACTTCGAGATCAGCGCGGCGGTCGTGGAACTGATGGTGGCAACGACGTCGGCCCGGTTCAGCAGGAGTCGCTGCGGCCAAAACGCCCTGTGGTACAGCCGCCAGAGGACCCGGACCGGGGCCGGCAGGAAACCGGGAGGTGCCGGGTGTTCGTAGTAGATCAGGTCATGCAGGGTCAGCACCAGGGCGTACTTCCGGCCCCAGCTGCCCATGGTCTGCATCGGACACACCACCACGTCGGCGCCGAGCTTATTGACCCTGCCCGCGACGAACAGCTCGGCCGGGGACAGGGGGCTGTTGATCAGGGTGTACGGCACATCGGGAAGCAGGGCCAGCTGGCGGGCGTCGCTGACCAGCATGGAAACATCGGCGATTTTTGCTGTCGCCTCGATCAGGCTGGAACCGTAGCGGCTGATGCCGTCATGGTGGTCCAGCCGGGTGAAGCGGGCATCGATGAGGATTTTCACGCGGAATGGTCCTTCAGGAAGCGGCGGATGAAGCCCGCGGCGGGTTCCGGGGTTTCGTAGTGGATCAGGTGGCCGACGCCCGGGATCACGTCGAGGTGCGCGTCCGGCAGCAGGGCCAGCAGGGTGCGCTGGTCCGTCAGTGCGGCGATCTCGTCCTTTTCCCCGGCGATCAGCAGCACGGGAAGCGTCAGGCGGCCGGCCACTTCCGCCACGTTGCTGCCGACCGAGGCCTTGAACGCCTCCAGCAGGCTCTCCCGGTCCGCAAACGCGGAGAAATAGGCGCTGTGCTGGGCATGCACAAAACGGCGGAGCTGCTTGTCCCGGGTCTTCGCCATCGTCTCGCTCATGACCCGGACGATCAGCTGGCTGCGCAACAGTCCCTGCCCCAGGCGGCGGGGAAGGCGCGCGGCGGCCTCGTAGTACAGGACGGCGAGCTTGGTCATGAGCCCCTTGGGCCCCTCCAGGGCGGGGGCGGCGATCGGGTTGACCAGGATCAGCTCGGAGACCGTGCCGGGGTGCGCCGCCACGAAGTGGCCCGCGACAATGGAGCCAAAGGAGTGGCCCAGCAGGACCGTGTCGGGCCCCAGACCCAGGGCGCCCATAAAGTCGGAGACGAACCGGCCGTAGCGCTCGACGCTGTGTTCGGCACCGACAAAGGCGGCAGAGCTGCCGAAACCGGGGAGGTCCGGCATGATCAGCCGCATCTCGGGGAGCTGGTCGGCCACCCGGAGCAGGCCATGGTGGTCGCCCCGGAAGCCGTGGATGACCAGGATGGTCCGGGTTTCCGGCGTCACCCGGACCGGCTCGTAGCTCCAGTACGCGACCCTGGTGCCGGCCAGGACCACCTCGGAGCCATGGGTGCGGGCCTCGAGCCCGGCGCTGAACAGGGGAGTGGTGGGGGAAGGCTCGGTGGCCACGTGTTCCATTCGATGGGTCCTAGTTGACTGAGTCCGGGTGGGAGCCGGTGCGGAAGCCACGTTCCAGACCGGCCAGTGCGTCCATGGCGGCGTTGTCGAGGCTGAAGCCGAAGACATTCAGGTTTTCCTTGATCCGGGCGTAGGAGCTCGCCTTTGGGATGGTGACATTGCCCAGCTGGACATGCCAGCGGAGGATGATCTGCGCCGGGGTCCTGCCGAGCGCGGCGGCGAGGTCCAGCACCACCGGATCCTGCAGGACCCGACCGCGGCCCAGCGGGCTCCACGCCTCGGTGGTGATGCCGAGCTCCCCGTGCAGGGTGCGCAGCTGCTCCTGCTGGAGCCAGGGATGCAGTTCGATCTGGTTGACGGCCGGGACGACTTCCGCGGTCTGCAGCAGGCGGTCCAGGTGGGCCGGCTGGAAATTCGAGACCCCGATGGCCCGCGCCTTGCCTTCCCGGTACAGCGTCTCCATGGCGCGGTAGCTCTCGGGATACAGCCCGCGCTGCGGACATGGCCAGTGGATCAGGTACAGATCCACGTATTCCAGTCCGAGGTTGGACATGGACGTGTCGAAGGCGCGCAGGGTGGCGTCGTAGCCATGGTCGTCGTTCCAGAGCTTGGTGGTGACGAACAGGTCCTCGCGCGAGAGCGAGGGGAAGGACTCACCGGAACCGCCGCGGGCGTCGTCGGGGCTCACAAAACCTGACAGCGAGCCAATGCCGCGGCCAACGCCAGTCTCGTTGCCGTACATGGCGGCGGTGTCGAAGTGCCGGTAGCCGGTCTCCAGTGCCATGGTCACAAGTCCGGCGGCGTCCGCGGGGGGCACCTTGTAGAGTCCGAACCCCACCTGGTCGATCAGTACTCCGTTGTTGAGGCTGAGGCGCGGCGAGGGTTTCATAGCATCGACTTTACCGACTCCGCCGGCGGGACTGCCCACGGCGGGCCGGTTCAGGACAAGCCGTCGAAGCTGACCAGCCGCCGTGCGCTGGCCTCGTCGAGGATCAGGTCGGTGGCCAGCCCCGCGGCAAGGGCGCCGCGCAGGCCGTTGATCTTGGAGGCGCCGGACACGACACAGATCCGACGGCGTACCTGGCGCAACTGCGCCAGGTCCGGGCCGGTGGAGCGTTCGTTGAGGGTGATGCCGTCCGAGGAGCCGTCGGCCCGGAAGAAGACGGTGGCCACATCGCCCACGACATCGGAGGAGGCCAGCACCGACAGGTCGTCTTCGTCGAGGTAGCCGCCCGCGTAGACGTGGCTGGGGTAGTCGGCGTCGACCGAGCCGACGCCGAAAATGGCGATGCTCATGCGGGCCTGCAGTTCAAGGATCCGTTGCACACTGCGCTCATTCCACATGGCCCTTTTCGTCGCGGCGTGGTCGAAGAACGCCGGGACCGGGAATTGTTCCACCCGCGCCCCGTAGGCGCTGCCAAAGCGCCGCATGATGTCGGAGGCGTACGTGATGCCCGTGGTTTGCATGTTGCCCGCCCCGTTGAGCTGGACGATCACTGTGTCGTGGGTGATCTTCCGGGTCAGGTGCCGGCTGACGGCGCTCAGGGTGGAGCCCCATGCGACGCCGATGATGGCGTTGGAGTCGACCAGCGGGCCGATGGTGCGCGCGGCCTGCATCGCCACGCGGTCCAGTGTTTCCGCCTCATTCAGCGTGTCCACCACCGGAACGACGTGCACATCGACCCTGTATTCGGCGCGGATCATGCTTGCCAGTTCGGGGCCCGTGTCCAGCGGACTGCGGATCTGGATCTGGACCAGCCCCGATTCCCGGGCTGAGGAAAGCAGCCGGGACACGGTGGACCGCGACGTGCGGAGCTCGCGGGCGATCGCGTCCATGGTCAGGTCCTGCAGGTAATACAACTGGGCCGCGCGTAGGGCGTCGGAGCTGCGTGAGGGCGTCATCCCATTTCCGTTCTGCACGTTTGTGCATAGTGCTTGACTCCATTTTCCATTAGTCCAAAGAATAGTGTTGAACGGCGGCGCGCCACCTGGCGCGCCGCACAGGACTAAACCCAGAGGAGCAGTTCTTGGGACAGAAGGATTCAGCCCGCAACCAGGCGTCGGCCGGCGAGCGAGCATCGGTGCAAAAGCTGCGGACGCGGCCCCACGCCCAGGTGCTGATCATCGGCGGCGGCATCAACGGAGTGGGCACGTTCCGGGACCTGGCCCTGCAGGGTGTGGATGTCGCCCTCGTGGAGCGCGGTGATTACTGCCAGGGGGCCAGCGGAGCCTCCTCGCACATGATCCATGGCGGCATCCGCTACCTCGAGAACGGCGAGTTCCGCCTGGTCCAGGAATCGGTGGTGGAACGGAACCGGCTGCTGCGCATCGCCCCGCACTACGTCAAGCCGTTGCAGACCACCATCCCCATCTTCAGCACCTTCTCCGGCATCCTCTCCGCTCCGCTGCGTTTCCTGACCCACAAGCAGCAGGGCGCCCCCAAGGAACGCGGGGCCTTCCTGATCAAGCTCGGCCTGAGCATGTACGACTTCTTCTCCCGTGACGGCGGCACCGTCCCCCGCCACGAGTTCCGCGGGCGCAAGCGCGCACTGGCGGAACTCCCGCGCCTGCACCCGGGGATCAAGTATGCCGCCACTTATTTTGATGCCTCCGTCCACAACCCTGAGCGACTGACTCTGGACGTGCTCCAGGACGGTGAGAAGGCCGGCGCCGCGGGCGCCAGTGACGCCCGCGCCAGCAACTATCTCTCCCTCGTCTCCGTCCGGGACGGCGCAGGAACCGGGCGAACCGGAAGCACCGTGAAACTCCGCGACGAGCTCACCGGTGAACTGTTCGACTTCTCCGCGGACGTCATCGTCAACACCACCGGCGCCTGGGTCGACCAGACCAACCAGGCGATGGGTGCGGCATCAAAGTTCATGGGCGGCACCAAGGGATCGCACATTGTGCTGGACCACCCGGAGCTGCTGGCCGCCTGCAATGGCCGCGAGATCTTCTTCGAACACACCGACGGCCGGATCGTGCTGATCTACCCGATGGGGGACCGGGTCCTGGTGGGAACCACAGACGTCGACGCCGACATGGCTGAGGACGCCGTGTGCACCGAGGCGGAGATCGACTACTTCTTTGACCTGATCGGCCACGTCTTCCCGGACATTTCCGTGGACCGGGAGCAGATCGTTTACACCTTCTCCGGTGTCCGCCCGCTGCCCAGGCACGACGCCACCCAGCCCGGCTTCGTCAGTCGTGACTACAGGATCGAACGTCGCGCCGGTGCCACAGCAGGGCTGGGCGACGGCGGCGCCGTCGTGCTCAGCCTCGTCGGCGGAAAGTGGACCACTTTCCGGGCCCTCGCCGAACACCTGAGCAACGACGTGCTCGCCGAGCTCGGGATGGAGCGGAAGGTCTCGACGGCGAAACTCGCCATCGGCGGCGGCGCCGGCTTCCCGGACAGCGAGGACGGTGTGCAGCGCTGGATCAAGGCGCACATGGCCGCCGGACGCGACGCGGACCGCACGGCCGGACTGCTGACCCGCTACGGCACCCGCGCCGCGGAAGTCATCGGCTTCCTCGATGCCGCCCCGGGAGCAGCCCCCGACCGGATCCTGCACTCCACCCGGGAACTCAGCGTCCGCGAACTGGAGTTCATGGCCCGGAACGAGCAGGTCGGGCACCTGATCGACGTGCTGATCCGCCGCACCTCCCTCGCTTTCCGGGGGCTGGTGACCGGCGAGCTGCTGAACGAGGTTGCCGACATCCTCTCCGGGCCGTTGGGTTGGGACATGGCGACGAGGTCCTCCGAAATCATCCACGCTCAGGAGGTGCTCAAGCGGTTCCACGGCGTCCAGGTCCACAGCCTGGTCTCCTGAAAGACCTCGGCGCCCGGACGGGGGACGTCCGGGCGCAAGGACTGCGTGGTCCACTGGGGGACCGGCGCAGTGGCCGGCCGGCAGCGCCAACACGTTGCCGGCCCAACAGCCCTTCAAACTCGCGAGGGGCTGACAACAGAAAATAGAGGAGTCAAAGATGTCTCTTGGAATAGTTTTCCTGTCCGAAGTATTCGGTACCGCAATGCTGACCCTGCTGGGTTGCGGCGTTGTGGCAAACGTTGCACTCAAAGGCACCAAGGGCAACAACGGCGGGTTCCTGATGGTCACCTGGGGATGGGGCATCGCCGTCTTCTCCGGCGTTTACGTTGCCGCCATGTCCGGGGCCCATCTGAATCCCGCGGTGACCTTCGGCCTGCTGCTCAAGGGCAACAAGGAGTATGCACCGGGCGTCCCGGTCGACTTCGCCTCCACCTTCACGTACTTTGGCGGTGAACTGCTCGGTGCCTTCCTCGGCGCCGTGGTGATGTGGCTGGCTTACAAGCAGCACTTCGACGCCGAGCCGGAGCCCGCCAGCCAGCTGGCAGTGTTCTCAACCGGTCCGGCCATCCGTTCGGCCCCGTGGAACCTGATCACGGAGATCATCGGCACCTTTGTGCTCGTCTTCGTCATCCTGACCTTCGGCGGGACACCCTCGGGGCTTGGCCCGCTCGCTGTGGCACTGCTCGTTGTCGGCATCGGCGTCTCCCTCGGTGGCCCCACCGGCTACGCCATCAACCCCGCTCGTGACCTCGGCCCCCGCATCGCCCACGCCCTGCTGCCCATGAAAGGCAAGGGATCCTCCGACTGGAGCTACTCCTGGGTTCCGATCGTCGGGCCGATGATCGGCGGTGGCCTCGCCGGTCTGGTCGCCGCAGTAGTGCCGATCATCGCCACCGCAGCCGCCTAACCCACCCACTACGCACTCATTCAACTGCCAGCCCAAGACAAGGACGTCAACATGAACCAGTACGTAATCGCCATCGACCAGGGCACCACCAGCACCCGCGCCATCGTGTTCGACCACAGCGGCCACATCGTCTCCTCGGGGCAGATGGAGCACGAGCAGATCTTCCCGCAGGCAGGCTGGGTGGAGCACGACCCCGCCGAGATCTGGAACAACACCCGCGAGGTCATCGCCTCCGCGTTGTCCAAGGCCAACCTGACCCGCCACGACATCGCCGCCGTCGGCATCACCAACCAGCGTGAAACCGCGGTCGTCTGGGACAAGACCACCGGCAAGGCCGTCTACAACGCGATCGTCTGGCAGGACACCCGCACCCAGCCCATCGTGGACGAGTTGGCCAAGGACGGCGGACCGGAGCGGTTCAAGCAGAAGGTCGGCCTGCCGCTGGCGACCTACTTCTCCGGCACCAAGATCAAGTGGATCCTGGACAACGTCGAGGGTGCCCGCGCCAAGGCTGAGGCCGGGGACCTGGTGTTCGGCAACACGGACTGCTGGGTGCTCTGGAACCTCACCGGCGGGGTCGACGGCGGCGTTCACGTCACGGATGTCACGAACGCCTCCAGGACCTTGTTCATGGACCTGGAGACGCTCTCGTGGGACCAGGAGATCCTGGATGTATTCGGCGTCCCGGCCTCCATGATGCCGGCCATCAAGTCCTCCTCCGAGGTCTACGGTACGGTGCACACCTCCCAGCTGCTGCGCGAGGTCCCGGTCGCCGGCATCCTGGGCGACCAGCAGGCCGCGACGTTCGGCCAGGCCGCCTTCGACGCCGGTGAAGCCAAGAACACCTATGGCACCGGCTGCTTCCTCATCTTCAACACCGGTGAGGAAATCGTCCACTCCAAGAACGGCCTGCTGACGACGGTCGGCTACAAGCTCGGCGACGCCGCACCGCACTACGCCCTGGAAGGTTCCATCGCTGTCACCGGTTCGCTGGTGCAATGGCTGCGTGACAACCTCGGCATGATCAGCAGCGCCGCGGAAGTGGAGACGCTGGCGGCCTCGGTGGAGGACAACGGCGGCGTGTACATCGTGCCTGCGTTCTCCGGCCTGTTCGCCCCGTACTGGCGGTCCGACGCCCGCGGCGCGATTGTCGGGCTGACCCGCTTCGTGAACAAGAACCACATTGCGCGGGCGGCGCTGGAGGCCACCGCTTTCCAGACCCGCGAGGTGCTCGACGCCGTCAACGCGGACTCGGGTGTGCCGCTGACGGAGCTGAAGGTCGACGGCGGCATGGTCGCCAACGATGCGCTCATGCAATTCCAGGCGGACATCCTCGGCGTTCCGGTGATCCGGCCCAAGGTTGTCGAGACCACGTCGCTGGGTGCCGCCTACGCCGCCGGTCTGGCCGTCGGCTTCTGGAAGGACCTCGGCGAGTGCTCGGCCAACTGGTCCGAGGACAAGCGCTGGGAGCCGCAGATGGAACAGGCGGAGCGCGAGCGCCAGATGCGCCTCTGGAAGAAGGCCGTCACGAAGTCCATGGACTGGGTTGACGAGGACGTTAAGTAGCCGTTTCCGGGCCTCTGAGGGCACAAAAGAGCCCCGGCCAGCCATGCTGGCCGGGGCTCTTTCCGTGCGCCGCCGGGGACGGAGGCGACAGGTCAGTCCGGGTGCCGGGGAGCTACCTCGACGGCGGGAGGCGTCTTGGCGTACACATCCTTGCTGACCTTATAGGCGCGCTTATCCAGTTCCAGCGCCTGATCGTTGACCTTGCTGAGCTGCGCATCGCTGAGCTTGCGGATCTTGACGAGATCCATGGTCTCCTGCTGGTCACCGCCCACGGCGGTGACCCGTACGAGCCCGGTGCCGGCGGAGTAGAACTTCCGCTGGTGACCGGCGGTGGGCGGATCCAGCGGGTTGTACTCGTCGATCACCAGCACATCATCGTAGCGCCCGGTGGGAACGGAGACGTGCTGGTTTTTCTTGACCACCTGGCCGCAGTCGAGGAAATCGACTTTGGGGGCATACGCCTGCACATACGCGGGCGTGCCGGTCCGCGGATGGGCCTGCATGGCGATCCCCGCCTGCGCCGTAGCGATCCCGCTGATAAAGGTGCTCGGCGCCCCCACAAATTCGCCGTTCTCGTACTCCTCCGGATACTCGCCGAAAAGCCAGACGTTGTTATCGTCCGACTGGGCGAAGAACGCCAGTTCGGATTCAGCCAGCTCGCCGTCCGAGTAGTCCCGGTCCCACATCACCAGGGTGTTCACCCCGTCAATAACCTTGGTCAGGCCGGTGACGGTGTGGACGACCTTGTGCGCACTGGTTCCGTCCGCCGAGGTGACCGTGCCGTCAGTGGTGTACTGCATTCCGGGCTTCAGCGGAAACCACTTGTTGTTGATCCGCGGCGAGGCAGGGAATTCCCAAGGATCGAAGTCGATCGCCGAGCCGGGTCCGCAGAGTTCCTTGTGACCCGAAGCGGCTGTGGCGGTAGCCGCCGTCGTGACTGTCAGCGTGGCCAGCACCAGCAGGATAGCGGAGCCGTACGCCGTGATGCGCTTTCCGGGTGTGACCATGTCACAGCCCTCCTTCAAGGGGGTGGTTGGTGGCTAGACGGCCGGCACCGGCTGGGGCTGGTTGGGCCGACTCTCACGCCTCGGACGCTTCTTGGCGAACCGCAGGTAGAGCGACGGAACGATGAACAGGTTGACCAGCGTCGACGTGACGAGGCCACCCAGAATCACCACCGCCATGGGATGCTCGATCTCATGGCCCGGGATGTTCCCCATCACCACCAGCGGCACAAGGGCCAGGGCGGTGGCAAGGGTGGTCATGAGAATCGGCGACAAGCGCTCGGCGGCGCCCCGCATCACCAGGTCACGCCCAAAGGGCATACCCTCGAATTGTTCCAGGTGCTGGCAGTGATTGATGAGCAGGATGCCGTTGCGGGCCGCGATGCCCATCAGTGTCAGGAAGCCAACCAGCGACCCCAGGGATAGGATGCCTCCGCTCATATGCGCGGCGATAATCCCGCCCACGAGGGCCACCGGCAGCGTCAGGATGGCAAGAATCGCCAACCGCCAACTGCGGAACGCCGCCTGAAGCAGCAGGAAGACCACGATGACCGCGCCGATCGAGTAGAGCAGGAGCCGCTGGGAGGCGGCCTGGCGTTCTGCGTACTCGCCGAGGACGACCGCTTCGTAGCCGACCGGGAACTCAACCGCCTTCATCTCGGACTCCAGCTTTTCGACAACCTTGGCCAGATCGCCTTCCTTGACGTTGGCACTGACGTCGATGCGCCGGGACCCCTCTGAGCGCTCAATGACGTTCGGCGTGGGCTTGACCGCGATCGTGGCGACATCAGCCAACCGGATCTTCTGCCCGCTCGGCGTATCGAGCGGAAGATTCTCGATGCTCGACACGCTGGTCCGGATTTCCGGCGGGCTCCACACCTGGACGTCGTAGGCCTTGCCGTCCCGGTAGATGTCGCCCACTTCTTCGCCGGCGACGAGAGTGGCTGCGGCACGCCGCACATCGCCCGGTTTGAGGCCGTACCGGTTGGCGGCCTCGAGGTTCACCTCGACGTTAATCTGCGGAATGTTGGCCTGCAGGGCCACCTTCGCGCCGATGGCTCCGTCAATGCCGGCCAGGATGGTCTTGAGTTTGTCGGCCTCCTTCTTCAGTGTGTCGAGATCGTCACCATACACGCGGATGACGACGGCGTAGCCCGTGCCGGTCAGGACCTCACGGATGCGCTCCTTGAGGTAGGTCTGGACGTCCCTGACGATGCCGGGGTAGCCGTCGACCACTTCCTGGACTGCCGCGAGGGTCTCGTCGTAGTCGACTGCGGGGTCGACGCTGATCCAGTTCTCACCGAAGTAGACGCCCACCACCTCGTCGGCGTTGAATGCCTGCCCGGTGTGAGCCCCGCAATTGTTGACACCCGGAATCGTCATGAGTTCCTTGCAAGCCAGCTCGCTGACGCGGACTTCCTCCGAGTTGGATGTGCCGGGCTGCGTGAGCCAGTGCATCAGGAAGTCCCGTTCCTTGAAGGACGGTAGTAGCGATTGGCCCAGCAGCGGGGCCGCGACAATGCCGATGACACCCAAAGCACCCAGGGCAAGGTACCCCGGGACAGGCCGGCGGACGATGGGGCGGAGCGCGTTGGCGTACCAACGTTTCAGCACCCTAACGAGGGGCGGGTCGCGATCCTCCAGTTTGGCGTTCCGGAGGAAGATGTACGCCATCGCCGGGGTGACCGTGAGCGCCACGATCATGGATGCCATCACCGCGAGGGTGTAGGACGTGGCCAGTGGCCGGAAGAACGCCCCGGTCAGCCCGTCAAGGAAGAAAATCGGCACCGTGGCAGCGACGATAATCAGGGTGGCGTACACAATCGGTCCGCGGACCTCGAGCGAGGCGTTGACCACCACCCTGGCCGTGCTTTCGGTGCCGCCACTTGCCCGGTGCTGCCGGAGCCGTCGAACGATGTTTTCGACGTCAATAATGGCATCGTCCACCACCACCCCGACGGCGATCACCAACCCCGCAAGCACCATCGTGTTGATTGTGCCTCCGGTCCAATACAACACCAGGGCCGCGGCCATGAGGGACAACGGAATGGCCGTCACGCTGACCAAGGCAGTCCGCCACTGGAAGAGGAAGACGCTCAGTACCAGGATGACCAAAAGGCATCCGAGCAACAGAGCCACTCCCAGGTTGCCCAGGGATTCCTCGATGAAGGTCGCTGGCCGGAAGATCGCGGTGTCCACCGCGATCCCGGTAAGGCCAGGTTCGAGTTGCTTCATCGCCTCTTCGACCCCACGCGTCACTTCGAGCGTGTTGCCCCACGGGAGCTTTTCCACGATCAGCATGAGCCCGGGACCACCGTTGATGACCGCGTCACCGATCAGCTGCTGATGGTCTTCCACGACGTTGGCGACGTCAGAGAGCCGCAGCGGGGCCTGGCCCTCACGGTCCGCTACCGCCACCTTCGCAAGCTCTTCCGGCGATGTGATGGGCTGGACGTGCCGGATGGCCATGCTCTGGCTGGGTGTATCCAGCGAGCCGCCGGTACCGATCAGGGCGCCCGGGGAATACTGGAGCAAACCCGCGTCCAGGGCGTCACCTGTGGAGGTCATTACCGTTTCCAGCGTGACATTGTGGGCCGCCAGCCTGGCAGGATCAACCTGCACCTGCAGCATCTGGAGGCGTTCGCCCCAGATAGCCACGTTTGCCACCCCCGGGACCCGGAGCAGATGAGCCCTGATGTTCCAGTACGAAACCATGGACATCTCGATCAGGGACCGGGTGTCCGAGGACAGTCCGATCTTCATGACACGGCTGGTCGAGGACAGCGGCTGCAGCATCAGCGGCGGCGCCGCCCAGGTGGGGAGGGTTGGTATGACAGTCGCCATCCGCTCTGAGACCAGTTGCCTGGCCGTCAGGAGATCCGTGCCGTTCTCGAATTCCAAGACGATCGACGAGAGCTGGGGGACCGACTTCGACCGCATATGGTCGAGGCCGTCGATTCCGTTGAAGGCCTCTTCCAGGGGAACAGAGACCAGTTCTTCGACTTCGGCGGCGGTGAGTCCCAGGCACGCTGTCTGGACCTCGACCTTCGGCGGCGCAAACTCGGGAAACACGTCCACCGAGGCACTGCTGAGTTGTGCGCCGCCCACGATCATCAGGGCAGCCGCCATCGCAATGATGATCGATCTGAACCTTAGGCTGGCTGCGACTATCCGGCGCATGTCATTTGCCTGTGTTGAATTCGGCGCCGAACAGTTCCGCGGCGCCTACCGTGACCACGAGGGTTCCTGCCGGCGGTCCGGCAGTGGCCGTGACCACGCCGGCTTCCACCTTGCGGACGGTGACCTCCTGGCGCTCGTAAACCCTGGGGGCGGGGTTGGTGTAGACCCAGGTCTTGCCGTTGGCGTCGTACATCAGGGCTCCGTAGTTGATCAGGAGCTCTGTTCCCGGACCCGCTGTAACAGGCTCGGTTTTAAGCTCGAGCCGGTCCACGCCCCGTTGGGTGAGGGTCAGCTTCGCGATGCCGGTCGAGGCGTTCTTCTCCACTTTGGCGGGGGCCTCGCCCACAGCTGCCGGGGCAGCGGCGGGTGCGGCGCATGCCGGGAGGAAGAACACGAGGGCTGCACAGACAGCGGCCGCCAGGGGCAGGCGCCGTTGGGGCTTTTGGCTGGTCATTTTGCTTCCACCTTTTCCTGCGTAACGGGCTGAACGGGGATTTCCGAGTCGTAGACCTCTGACCACTCTTCCGGGGCGGTGCGGGGACCGAACCAGAGGGTCAGGAGAGGGACCACCAACAGCGCCACAAGCGTCGTGGTGATCAGGCCGCCCGCAATGATCAGCAGCATCGGAACGATCAAGGCCTGCCCGACGGAGCCGCCCAACAACGCGGGCGGAATCAGCACGAGCACGGTGATCAGCGCTGACTTCAGGACCGGCGAGACCCGGTCCCGGGCCGCCGCAAGGGCGACCTCCGCCCGGGACGTGTGCGGTGCGGAGCGCCACAGATCGTCCGCCCGGGCTGACAACAGAACTGCGTTGCGGGCAGCGATACCCAGCACCGCAGCAAAGGCGGTCAATGAGAGCCAGGAGACCGACGCCGCACCGATCCACGCGGCCACGGCCGCGCCGGCAAGCGCCGCCGGCAATGCCAGGAAGAGGGCCAGGGCCAGCTTCCAGCTCCGCACTGCGGTCTGAAGCAGCAGCAGTATGCCCACCAGGGCGGCCGCTCCAAGCCAGAGCACCACCGCGTCGGCTGCGCGCAGTTCGCTGTACTTCGCGGGAATCTCCGCGTGGTATTCAAGCGGGAACTGAATTTGCTTTATTGCCGCTTCAATATCGCGCTGGACGTCGGCCAACGACCGTCCGCTGACGTCGGCTACGACGTCGATCCGCCGGGAGGTGGCATCGTGCTCGATGACAACTTCATTGGGAACCATCCGGACCGCGGCGATCTCACCCAGCTGGACATGGCCTCCGTCGGGGGTGTCCAGGAGCAGTTCACGGATGCTGGTCAGGTCGTCCCTGACGTTAAGCGCCCCGCGTACGACCACTTCAAACACCTTCTGTTGTTCGAAAAGGTTGCCGACGATGACGCCCTGCATCAGCGTGGCAGCGGCGCGCCTGGCGTCGCCTGGCTTGATGCCGACCCGCTGTGCAGCCTCAAGGTTGACTTCCACCTCCACGATCGGAGTCATGGTCGTGGCTTTGACGGTCGGGTTCTGCACGCCGTTGATGTTCGCAAGTGCCTTCCGAACCTCTTCGGCCTTTTCGCGCAGGATCGGCATGTCCGTTCCGTAGACCCGGACCGCAAAGCCCGGCTCCATGCTGTTGCGCATATCGCCGACCTCCTGCTGCGAGTAGTTCGAGACGTTATGAGCGATACCCGGGTAGCCCTGGACCACGTCCCGGACTGCCCGCTCGGTCTCAGTGAAGTCGGCATCGGCGGCTATGGACACCCAGAGTTCGGCTGCATTGTTCCCGACAATCTGGTCCGAGGAGATGGCGCGGCCGATGTGGCCGCCCACGCCGGTTACACCAGGCAGGGCCCGCAGCTCATCTGAGGCTTTGGATGCGACCCTGCGGACCTCATCTGTAGACGTGCCCGCCGCGTTGTCCCACTGCACCAGCAGGGTCCTGTCCGGCAGAGTGGGAACGAGCGGCCGGTTGGCGATAAGTTGGGATCCAGCGGCGAGGCCGAGCACCCCGATGACGGCCACAGCGACCAGACTGAGGGTACGGCGGGACCGGGCGCCTTCCAGGACCCGGCCGTAGTAGGCGCGGGCACGTCCGGCGGCAGGAGACTCCGGACGGGCTGCAGTGTCCCGGCGCAGGAGCATCTGGGCCAGTACCGGCGTCACGGAAAGGCCAACGAGCAGTCCGGCTGCGAGGGCAAGCGCCAAGGACCAGAAGAGCGGCTGGAAGAACGAGCCGCCGACACCGGTCACAAACAGCGTCGGAATGAGAGCGACCAGCATGATGAGTGAGGCGTGGAAGAGCGGAGTGCGGATGCCACGGACCACGTTGGTGATGCGGGACCTTAGGGTTGCATCGGTTTCCGTGGCCACGGTGGTCAGGGGCCGGCGGCGCTGTGCCTGGACGTCCTCCACTATGTCGCCCACGATCACGGAAACGCCGAGCAGAATGCCGAGAAGAATCGTGATGTTTAGCGTCGCATTTTGCGCGTAGAGCACCACGGCCGCCGTCAAGACCGTCGTTGTGAGGGCCACTAGAGCGATCACGGCGACCCGCCAGGAGCGGAAGAGCAGCCAGAACAGCGCCACAGCGATCAGGAGGCTGAGCAGCAGCGCGATACCGAGACCGTCCACTGTGTTCTGAACGGCAGTGGCGGGACGGAACACGCTGGTGTCGACCGTGATGCCGGTGAGCCCCGGTTCCATGTCCTTCAGGGCTGCCTCGACAGCGCGCGTTACATCCACCGTGCTGGTGCCCGGGAATTTTTCAACAACCAGCATGAGGCCAGCATCCTGCCCGACGACGGCGTCGCCGATCAGGGGCTGATGGTCTTCCTTGACCTGGGCGATGTCACCCAGGAGCATCGGCTGGGGTGCGTCCTCCACACTCACCTTTGCCAGATCCGCAGGAGTGCGGATCGGAAGGACGTGCTGGATACCCAAACGCTGGCTGGGAGACTCCACGAAACCGCCGGTGCCCGGGGTCGAGGCCTCAAGGAAGCTCAACGGCGAGACCCAGACGGCATTGCCGGTGGTCTTGATGATTTGCTCCAGGGTAATTCCCCGGTCGCGCAACTGGGTGGGAGTGACCTCAACCTGCAGCTGTTGTTCACGCTGGCCCCAGATGGACACGTTCGCCACGCCCGGAATGCCGACCAGCCGCGGCTTGATCTTCCACCGCGCCAGGACGGACATCTCGATGCCCGAGAGCTGCTTCGAGTTCAACCGGACCATCAGCACACGGCTGGTGGAGGACATCGGTTGCATGATGAGCGGCGGAGACGACACGTTTGGCAGAGCGTGCGCCTGGGTCATCCGTTCCGCCACAAGCTGACGGGCACGAAGGAGGTCCGTGCCCGGCTCGAAAACGAGTTCAATCGAGGACAGCCCCGGAACGGATTTCGATCGGATTTCGTCCAGCCAGGCCACTCCATTGAGGAGGTCGGCTTCCATCGGAGCGGTAATGAGCTGTTCAACTTCGACAGCGGAAAGGCCCAGGGCCTCTGTCTGGATTTCGACCTGAGCGGGGGCAAATTCGGGCATTGTGTCCGCAGCAATGTGTGGAACGTTAACAACGCCGAAGGTGATGAGTCCGGCCGCAAGAGCGAGCACCAGGATCCGGAACTGCAGACTAAACCGGGTGATCCAGCCAAACATGGCTATTCCGATTCCAGGTTGCTGCCCGTGACGCCGGAGCGTTCGGTCAGTTTGCAGAGTCGTGGCATGACAGAACACGACAAACAAAACATGTCAGTCTCCTCAGTCCGAGACCTGTTTGAATCCCCCCAGGGATCTTGAGTGCATAGTGGCCCTCCTGACACGGTTTTGGCAAGGAAGCAAAATTCGCCCAGGAACGAGGAATCTGAAAGTTCAATTTCATGAGACTGCAATCCGTAAAAAGGCAAGCTCCGGATACTCGGGATTACGGAAAAGCTACTCGGGCAGACTCGAAAAAATACGTGCTTTGATGTCTCATGTACTTTGTTCGTTGGTCCTGAGGACACGGTGAGGGCGCCCTAGCCGGCGTGAGTACTGGATTTCTTTCCGAGTGGTGCGTTTATAACAATTTGAGGCGGAGTCCGGGGCTGCGCCGGACCTCCGGCCCGCGTGCCCGGTTGCCGCCAGGCTCCGCGCGGCCGCAGTTACCCCGCGATGCAGCCCGAGGCGCTAAAGTAGAGGTATGCGTGCGATCTTCCTGCTTAGCTAGCCGCCCGGTATCCCGACGAGAACTCGGATTGCCGAGCGGCAGCCCCTCCGTGTCGAGGGGCTTTTGTGTGTCTGGACCCTTTTGGGCAGACGGCAGCGGAGCAGGACAGTGGCCGCCGCCGGAGTGATTTACGGTACGAGACTTGACGGAACATAAGGCTTGACAGAACAGAAGAGGCCAGCAGTGAGCGTTCAGCCGGAGACAGAGACCGGAACACCAGCAGTCGTAGCCCAGACCCCTGAAGAGGGTGCCTACAGCTTCGCGGCCATGGAAGCCAAGTGGCCGCAGGTCTGGGAAGACCTAAAGGTCTTCACGCCCGTCGACGACGGTTCGAAGGAGCGGCGGTACGTGCTGGACATGTTCCCGTACCCCTCCGGAGATCTCCATATGGGCCACGCCGAGGCTTTCGCCATGGGCGACGTCGTCGCGCGCTACCTGCGTCAGCAGGGCTACGACGTGCTCCACCCGATCGGCTGGGATTCCTTCGGGCTGCCTGCCGAAAACGCGGCCATCAAGCGCAATGCCCACCCGAGCGAGTGGACCTACGCCAACATCGACACGCAGGCGGCGTCGTTCAAACGCTATGCCATTTCCGCTGACTGGTCCCGCCGGATCCACACCTCCGACCCGGAGTATTACCGCTGGACGCAGTGGCTCTTCAAACGCTTCCACGAGCGCGGCCTGGCCTACCGCAAGAACTCCCCGGTCAACTGGTGCCCCAAGGACCAGACCGTGCTGGCCAACGAACAGGTGGTCAATGGAGCCTGTGAGCGCTGCGGCACCCCGGTCACCAAGAAATCACTGAACCAGTGGTACTTCAAGATCACCGACTACGCCGACCGGCTGCTCGATGACATGGACGAACTGCGCGGCCACTGGCCCGAACGCGTCCTGGCCATGCAAAAGAACTGGATCGGACGCTCCGAGGGCGCGCACGTCACCTTCGTGATCGAGGCCGAGGGCGGCAAGCCGGCCAAAGACGTTACGGTGTTCACCACCCGCCCGGACACCCTGTACGGCGCGACGTTCTTCGTCGTTGCCGCGGACGCGCCGATCGCCGTCGAACTGGTCACCGACGAATACGCCGCTGCCCTGGACGCGTACCGCGAACAGGTCAAGGCGCTCTCGGAAATCGAACGCCAGTCCACCGAACGGGAAAAGACCGGTGTCTTCACCGGCCGGTACGCCACCAATCCGCTTAACGGCGAGAAGCTGCCCGTCTGGGCGGCGGACTACGTGCTGGCGGACTACGGCACCGGCGCCATCATGGCCGTCCCGGCCCACGACCAGCGCGACCTCGACTTCGCCCGCACCTTCGACCTGCCCGTGCGGGCAGTGCTGGACACCGGCGAGGAGGATCCCGCCGTCAGCGGCACCGCGACCTCTGGCGAGGGAACCCTGATCAACTCCGGCGCCCTGGACGGCCTGCCCAAGGCAGAAGCCATCCCGGCCGCCATCGAGATCCTGCAGCAGCAGGGCACGGGCGAGAAATTCGTGAACTTCCGCCTGCGCGACTGGCTGCTCAGCCGGCAGCGCTTCTGGGGCACCCCGATCCCGATCATCCACTGCCCCGCCTGCGGCGAAGTCCCGGTCCCGGACGACCAGCTGCCCGTCACCCTGCCGGCCGACCTGCGCGGAGAGGACCTGTCCCCGAAGGGCACGTCACCGCTGGCCGCCGTGGAAAGCTGGGTCAACGTCGCATGCCCCAGCTGCCAAGGTCCGGCCCAGCGGGACACGGACACCATGGACACCTTCGTGGACTCGTCCTGGTATTTCCTGCGCTTCGTCTCGCCGCAATACACGGACGGCCCGTTCGATCCGGCGAAAATCAACGACTGGATGCCGGTCGGCCAATACGTGGGCGGCGTGGAGCACGCCATCCTGCACCTGCTCTACGCGCGGTTCTTCACCAAGGTCATCCACGACCTGGGCATGATCGACGCCGACGAGCCGTTCAGCGCGCTGCTGAACCAGGGCCAGGTGCTCAACGGCGGCAAGGCCATGAGCAAATCCCTGGGCAACGGCGTTGACCTGAGCGAACAGCTGGACAAGTACGGCGTCGACGCCGTCCGGCTCACCATGATCTTCGCCTCCCCGCCGGAGGACGACGTCGACTGGGCCGATGTCTCGCCGTCGGGCTCCGCGAAGTTCCTGGCCCGCGCCTGGCGCCTGGGCCAGGACGTCACGAGCGCCCCAGGCGCCGACTACGCCACCGGCGACCGGGCCCTGCGCGCCGTCACACACCGCACGATCGCCGACGCGGAAGCCCTGCTGGAGAACAACAAGTTCAACGTGGTCGTGGCCAAGCTCATGGAGCTGGTCAACGCGACCCGTAAAACCATTGACGCAGCCAGCGGTGCGGGCGGCGCCGATCCGGCGGTCCGTGAAGCTGTCGAGACCGTTGCGGTCATCCTGAGCCTCTTCGCGCCGTATACGGCCGAGGACCTCTGGAACGTGCTGGGACATCCCGCCTCGGTGGCCAACGCCGGCTGGCCGACGCACGACGCGGCCCTCCTGGTGCAGGACACGGTCACCGCCGTCGTCCAGGTCCAGGGCAAGGTCCGGGACCGGCTGGAAGTCTCGCCGGAGATCAGCGAGGACGATCTGCGGGAAGTGGCCCTGGCGTCGGAAAACGTCCAGCGCGCCCTCGACGGCCGCGGGATCCGCACGGTGATCGTCCGGGCGCCTAAGCTGGTCAACATCGTCCCGGCCTAACCGGGAGCCGGCCGCCGGTACCCACCGGCGGCCGGCTGATACCGCAAGTCCGTCAGCACGTGCAGACAGCAGGAGGTCCCTCGTGCCCCACCGCGACCCCGCAGGGTGGCTGAAGGAGCGCCTCAGCGGGCTCCGGCAGGCCAAGACGTCCGCCGAAGGCCCCGCCGCCGCAGTCGTGAGGACAGCCGTCGTCACCGACTCCGCCGCGGCGCTGCCGGCTGACTGGGTCCATGCCGTCTCCGCCGACGGGCGGCTGACGGTCGTCCCTATGCCGGTGATGGTGGGGGCGGAAATCTACGGCGAGGGCGAGGACGACATCGCCGAGACGATCGCCCTGGCCCTTGCCAGCGGCAGGCCCGTCAAGACCTCGCGCCCTTCACCCGGACAGTTCGAACAGGCGTACCTGGCGGCCCAGCGCAGCGGCTTTGAGGCCGTCGTGTCGCTCCATATTTCCGGTGAGCTCTCCGGAACGGTGGACTCGGCCCGGCTCGCTGCCGCACGGGTGGGTATCCCGGTGGAGGTTCTGGACTCGCGCACCGTCGGCATGGCGCAGGGGATGGGTGTCCAGGGGGCCGTCGCGGCGGCGGCGGACGGTGCTGCCCCGGCGGACGTGCGCGCGTCCGCTGAACACGAACTGGCCCGCACCAAGGTTTACTTCTACGTCCCGAGCCTGGAACAGCTGCGCCGTGGGGGGCGGATCGGCGCCGCGGCGTCGGTCTGGGGCACCATGTTCTCGATCAAGCCCATCCTCGCGGTGGAGGACGGCAAAGTCGTTCCGCTCGAGAAGGTGCGGTCGGCGGCGAGGGCCATCGCGCGGCTCAAAGAGATCGTTGTGGCCGACGCGGCCGCCCGGCCCGCGGGGCAGGCCCGGCTTGCCGTCCACCATTTCGGCAACCCGGCAGAGGCGGAACTGCTTGCGTCGCAGCTGGCCGAAGCGGTTCCCGGCTGTGCTCCCGTCCAGATCAGCGCCCTCCCGGCCGTCCTGGCCGCGCACGCCGGACTCGGCGTCCTGGCAGTGATCGTGGGGGAAAGCAGCACCCCGGCAGTCCGCGACATCCCCGCCGCGCCGTAGTCCTTGTGGCTTGGGATCGACACAAGAACCGCCGGGCCGTGCCCGGCGGTCTCCCGGTATCCACATAGGACTCACCGCCCCTGAACCGCGTGCCCGGAGCTTCGTACGATGGGCGCATGCTGCGTCATAATCCTGGAGACCCGCCCGGCGCCGAACCGGGCCGCGCAGACCACAGGCTGGCGGCAGCCGTTGGTCCGGGCGCTGATCGTCCTGATGCCGGGCCGGGCCTGCTCAACGGGCCGCCCGTCGTGTCACGGCCCGGGACGCGGCATGACCCCGGCCCGGACCCTTCGCCGGTCCGCAGCCCCTGCATCAGGTGGCGCACCGGGCGCCGTGCCGCAGCATTGCTGTGCCTGCTGGCCACAGCGCTCCTCTGCTGGTTCTGGTGGCAGGCGGCGAACGCCACAGCACAGGTCAGCCCGCTCAGTTCCATCAACCCAACGGAAGCCAGTGGACCAGGGGACCCGGAACCTGAAACAGGACCGTCAGCCGCCCCGGACAATTCCCCCGGCGAAGGCGAAGGCGGTGGCGGAGGCGGAGGCAGAGGGGGAGGGGACGGCGAGGGCGGAGGCGGTGTCGGAGTGGGAGGGGACACCCGCGACAGCATAATCGTGCATGTGGCCGGCGCGGTTGTCCGTGCCGGCATCGTGGAGCTGCCGCAGGGAAGCCGCCTGCACGAGGCTATCGCAGCGGCCGGAGGCGGTGCCCCTGGCGCTGACCCGGACCAGCTCAACCTAGCAGCCGTCCTCGAGGATGGACAGCAGGTCCTGGTGCCGCGGCAGGGTGAAGCGGTGCCGGACGTGGCCGCCCCAGCGAGTGACGCGAGTGACGCCGGCGCCCGGGGAAGCCGGGACAGCGGATCCACTCCCGCGGGAAAGATCAACTTGAACACGGCCGGCGCCGAGGAACTGGCCACCCTCCCTCGGGTGGGCCCGGTGCTTGCCCAACGGATCGTGGACTGGCGCAAGCAGCACGGCAAGTTCCAGCGGATAGAGGAACTGGATGCCGTGGACGGGTTCGGACCCAAGCTGCTCGAAGGCCTGCTGCCCCTGGTTCGGGTGTGAGGCGTGCCGGACAAGGAACGTACGAGTCGCTGGCAGCGGTATGTCGATGCGGCGGTCCGGCGGACACCGGGGAACCGCCAGACGTCGGAGCCCGCGCAGTCTCGGGCGGGGAACCGCCAGACGCTGGAGCCCGCGCAGTCTCCGGCGGGGAACCGCCAGACGCTGGAGCCCGCGCAGTCTCCGGCGGGGAACCGCCAGACGTCGGAGCCCGCGCAGTCTCCGGCGGGGAACCGCCAGACGTCGGAGCCCACGGACGCCGCGGCGGCGCACTTGCAGGCCCGCCCTCCGCGGTGCGGCGGCCTGGGGACCCGCGGCTGGCTGACGTCATTTGCAGTGCGCGCCCGCGCCGGTCCGGTCAGGGAGGACACCCTCCGCAGGACCGATGTGCGCCTGGTCCCCCCGGCGGTTCTGGTGTGGGCAACGGCCGCTGCGGGACACCATCTGCACCCTGCAGCGCTGGCCGCCCTCTGCCTGACCCTCGTGGCGGGCTCGGGACTGCTGCTGCTCAGGGCAATATTCACTGTCGGCGCACGGCCCCCCCGGGGCACCGGCGCACCGGAGCTTCCACGCGACGATGGCCGGCGCCCTGCTGCTCGCCGCGGCGGCGGGCGGGCACGGCGCGGCCGACTCCGCCCGCCGGCACGAAGGGGCTGTGGCCGCCGCAGCCGCCGCGGACACAGCCGTCGTTGCGGAAATGGAGATTGCGGGGTCGCCCCGGCAGCTCAGGACGCCTGGGCGATCCGGGCTCGCGGACCGGTGGGCGGTCCCGGCCACCGTGATCAACATGACCTTCGACTCGCACCGGGTACAGGAGCGGGCCAGGCTGCTGGTCCTGGGCGGGGGCGACTGGGAACATGCAGCCCCGGGTCAGCGGATCCGCACGACCGGTAAACTCAAGCCACCCGGGCCAGGGCAGCCGGAAACGGCGGTTCTCTCGGCCAGCTCGGCCCCGCTGACGCTCGGGGCGGCCTCGGACTGGCAGCGGGGCCCGGCCGAACTCCGCGGCCGTTTCACAACGGCCGCCGGGCACTTCGACGGTGACGCCCGCGGACTCCTGCCAGGCATGGTCACCGGCGACACCAGCCGCCTTGACGCGGAGCTGGACGCGGCCATGAAGTCCGTCGGAATGACCCACCTGACGGCCGTCAGCGGGGACACCGTTTTGAAGTAGGGTGGGTCAATGGAACCCAAGAATCTGCTCGTCCGCGAGTATCTGCGTGTGTCAAAGGACCGCGCTGGGAAGGGCAAGAGTCCTGACCAGCAGCACGCAGACAATGCCGCAGCACTTGAGCAGCAGGGATGGGACCTCCACCCTGAGCCGTACCGGGACAATGACCGAAGCGCCAGTCGTTACTCGAAGCAGGCGCGTGAGGGTTTTGCCCAACTCATGAGTGATCTGGAAGAAGACGTCTTTGCTGCAGGTGCACTCGGGCTGTGGGAGTCAAGCCGTGGATCGCGCCGAACAGGTGAATGGGTCGACCTCATTGAACTCTGCGAGATGCGCGGTATCCGCATCTGGGTGACGACGCACGGCAGACTGTATGACCCGGCGAATGCCCGTGACCGCCGATCATTACTGGAGGATGCGGTCGACTCCGAGTATGAGAGCGCCAAGACGAGTAAACGACTTCAACGCGATATGCGCTCCAACGCCGAGAAGGGCCGGCCGCACGGCAAGAAGGTCTACGGCTACCAGCGCATCAAGGATTCTGAGACGGGTGCCCTGGTCCGGGTTGAGTCTCATGTTGATCAGGCCCCTATCGTGCAAGAGGCAGCACGGCGCATCCTTGCCGGAGAGACCTTCTATGCTGTAGCCAAGGACTTCAACGAACGCGGCATCCCGCCACGGCGTGAGACCCGCAAAGCCCATCGACAGGGCCTTGGCTGGACGCCTCCGGCCATAAAGCAGATGCTTACTATGCCAGCCTATGCGGCGAAACGTCAGCACCAAGGGGAGATCATCGGTGATGCAATGTGGCCGTCCCTCATTAAGCTGGACACCTGGGAGAAACTTCAAATCATCATGAGTCCTCCGGAGCGCAAGCGGACGAACGACTGGCCGGCTAAGCACCTGCTCACGGGTATCGCTGTGTGTGGTGTGTGTGGGGCACCGATGCGGATCGGTAAGCAGAACGCCGGACGGCGGAAGGACAAGGTGACCGGGGAACCCTTGCCGAAGCCCACTGATGAGCATGGCAATGAGCTGCCGTATCCGTTTTACAACACCTACATCTGCGTCGGTGTGCCCGGGAAGACGGGTTTCCACGTCGCGATGCGCGATTCGCACCTGGACGAGGTTGTCAGCGAGCTGGTGTTGGCCCGACTGGAGCGGCCTGACTTCCTTGCCATGATCGGAGAGCGCGGCGAGGGCACGGACGCCGAGCGCCGGTCCATATTGGAAGAGATAGCTAGCTATCAGGAGTATTTGGACGAGGTGCGCGAGGAAGCGGCCCAGAAACTCAGGTTTGATCTGGTGATGGATCAGGAGGCCAGAATCGAGCCGAAGATCAAAGCAGCCCAGAAACGGTTGGAAAAGCTCTCAGAGCTGGACCCGTTCGTGCTGCGGCTCGTGCGCGAAAGGGCGGTCCGGGACGTGTGGGACGAACTGGAACTGCCCGACAAACGCCGTGTCATCCGTGCGGTGGTTACGCCGCGCGTCAATCGCGTTGGACCGGACGAGACGGGGAAGAGAGGTATCAACCACAAACGTGTCGATGTAGTTTGGCGCTGAGAATCTCTCTTACCGTGTACTCGTCTTCACGTGTGTCTTTCCAAAACGCTCAACGAGAAAGGCAACGGACCGATGAATATATTCATTTATGAGGTTTGTTAATGTTGAGTAACAGCAGCAATACGATCGTCACAGGTGATCGGATTTGATAAGGTGATTGTGCCTGGAAACCCAGGCGCGCAACTGAACATCGCTCCACATTTGTCGGTAGGCGAGTGTGGAGACAAATAGTGCAGCCCCCTCGGGGCTAGGTTGGTACGTCGGCAGGCGTGTTCGCTGAGAAGACAGTGCAAGCCCCGCGGGGCCAGGCGCGTACGTCGGCAGGCGTGTTCGTTGAGAAAACAGTGCAGACGTTGGCCTCTTGGGCAGCGTCACCTCACGTTGGCTGGCAGGCATCGTGACGGAAAATCGTGCAGCCCCTCGGGGCAGGTTCACATGCTGGCAGGTATGTGGGCTGTGGAATCGTGCAGATGAATTCTTGTTGTGCTCCCCTCTTCACCCTGGAGCATCACAATGCCTGCCAAGACAACTCTCGACCTGGATGCTGCCGCCGAACGCAGCGGCCGCAGCGTCATCACACTCCGCCGGTACATTAAGTCCGGACGCCTCCCCGCAGTCAGGGATGGCCGCAAGCTCTACGTCGTCGTGGGTGAACTTGACGCCGCCGTCGCACCACTCCCTGTTGTCGCCACTGACAGCGAGTTGAAGGTGTGGGCTCACCGCATGGCTGCTGCTGCCCCGCCGTTCCGGCTCGAGCAGCGGGACATCATCGTCTCAACGTTCACCTCTAATCTGCGAGGTGCCTAGACCGTGACGGCAAAAAAAGACCGCCCCATCGGTGACGAGGCGGCCCAAGAAAAAGCGTTTGGCGGCGCTGATAAACATTCTACCGCAACCGATATTTCTGATGGTTTCTCTACGGCCAACAGGGACTTGGACGTTCTTCTCGAACTCCAGAGCCACGGCATGCGTCGCACCGAATCGCAGCTCTACACGGAGACGGCGACGGAGTACCTGGACTCACTTGACCCGACGGACCCTCCGTCTCCGGGGGAGATCGAGCGCGATCTGGTCAGGCGTACTCAGGATGAGTTCAAAATCGAGAACATGTTTCGCCAACCGGGGAAGGTTAATCGTGAAGTCTCGAAAGGCATCCTGCTTGCGCTTCCTCAGCGCCTCGCGAACGTGCAGGTCGCGATGATCATCAAGAAGCTGCACCACGTCCGGTCGGTGCTGCTGCACGGGACGAACCCTGATGACGCAATTCTGGCGATCTACGTAGCGGACGGCCCTAGTAAAGGTCTTTACGTTACGTCTGAGATGGGATTGCAAAATGCGATTGCGCGGTACAGCCCGAATATCGGCATGGTTGGGATTAAGGAAATCACGCAGATACTCCGCCGGGAGGCGCCGGTAACACCCGTCTCGAACGGTAGCCCCGTCGCGCACTTGAGTATTGTGGCCAACGGCATCTGGAACCAGGATAGCCAGGAGCTGGAGGCGTTTACTCCCGACTACGTTTTCCTGGCACGAGCATCGTGCATCGAGTACGACGAGACTGCACAGAACGTATTCATCGAGATGCCCGACGGCCAGATGTGGGACGTCGAGTCCTGGATTGCTGAACTCTCTGACGACCTGGAGATAGTCGACCTGCTGTGGGAGTTGCTGAGTGCAATCGTCCGCCCGAATGTGCCGTGGGGAAAGTCAGCCTGGTTCTACGCCGAGCAGGGCAACAACGGTAAGGGCACGCTTGCGAAACTTATGGGCAATCTCGTAGGTGAGACATCGACGGCGACGTTGTCCATTAACGACTTTGGCCAAGACTTCATGCTGGAACCGCTGACACGTGCCTCAGCAATCATCGTTGACGAAAACGATGTAGGCACCTTCATCGACAAGGCAGCCAACCTGAAGGCGATCATCACCAACGACGTGATCTCCATCAACCGCAAGCACAAGATACCCATCCGGCACCGCTTCTGGGGCTTTATGGTGCAGTGCCTGAACGAGTTCCCAAGGGTCAAGGACAAGTCGGAGTCGTTCCTTCGTCGCCTTCTGCTCATACCCTTCGACAAGTGCTTCACGGGCGTGGAGCGCAAGTACATCAAGAATGACTACTTAGCCCGTCCCGAAGTGCTGCGCTACGTGCTCAAGCGTGTTCTGCATATGCAGCACACGACGCTGAGCGAGCCGGGATTGTGTCTGTCTGAACTCGATAAGTTTCGGGAGGTGAATGACCCAAGGATCTCGTTTTGGAGAGAGTTCGAGGATCAATTCGTCTGGGATTTGCTGCCCTTCGGTTTCATCTACGATCTGTGGAAGGCATGGACGCTTAAGAACAATCCGGATGGTCGACCGGGTTCCCAGAACTCTCTTACGAGTTTCCTGAAGACCCATCTCGCCAGTTCTGCAAAATGGGACCACATGGGCACTAAATCCATGCGTCCCGCTCGCCATATGTCCAGCCCGGAGCCGCTGATAGTGGAGTACGACCTCAGAGACTGGACAAACACTTCGTACACAGGAACCGCGGTAAATCAGCGAGCAGTGCCGTTTCCTCTGAAGCCCAACTACGCCGGTCTCGTGCGTCGCCCGTCCGTCACCGTGACAGCCGGGAACGGCGACGAGGAGGACGAAGGAGGAATTTAGCCTAGCGGTACTTCGTGCAGCTTCGATCCTAGTAAAAGCACCCACTCATCGTGATCCGAGTGGGTGCTTTTACTTTCCCCGAGATCCGACATGGAGTCTGAGGCCTCTGGCTTTGGAGGCGCTTTACCGGGGGAGCGGGCACGGGGCGACGGCGCGCTGGAGACACACCGGCGATCTAGCGCGGGGTGTGGAGCTATGCGTGAGGTGCGGCCTCACGGACCTACTGCTGGCTCGGGGTCCTGCTCCTCTATACGGGCCGCTCGGGAGCTCGTGACAGCTCGATGGTGTCATTGCCCCGCATAGCCCGGGTAGCGCTTCCAGTCTGGCGTGCAGCGGTTAGACGAAAGTTCGGGGTAGTGGCGTCATCTACCAGCCCCCGCTGTCCTAACCATTATCGTTATGCCATCACCGCGTTCCGTCCCACCCGGGCGGAAAATCGTCATCGCACTTTGAAACCGAATATTTGGGGGACATGAAACTCAACATCCCTGCCGTCTTGGCAGCCATCGCGATCGTACTTACCGGCTGTGGGGGAGGCGAGAAGCCTGCTTCGTCCAGCACAGCGGCTAAAGCCACTTCCACAGCAACTGCCAGGGCGAAGGTCCCCGACCTTGTCGGAAAGACGGTCCTGGAAACGCAGTCGGAGTTGGGAAAAATCAACTACTTCGCCAATATCTACGGTCCAGACGGCGGGAAGTGGGACAGTACAACGGTGCCGGATGAAACAGTCGTCACGGTCTCAACAGCACCTGGCGCAGGCGGGGTCTCCGGGAACGACAAAGTTAACGTCAAAGTGAACGTCACCGAAAAAGAATTTCTAGCGGGATCGAAAGCAAAGGCTGAAACTGCTGAGGTCGCAGGCGCCGAAGCAAAAATTGCGACGCGCTACACCTATACCTGCGGCAAGACCACCGAATACAAGTCCCTCAAGGAAGTCTGGGCCAGCGGCGCGTACAAGGTCGGCGGAACCTGCACGGTGGATGGTGGATATGCCCTGCTCCCCAGTGAGCAGAAGCTCGTCGATACGGTGGCTTCCAGGGGCGTGAATGTCACCGACCCGAGTGGGACGGTTGAGCGGATCATGGGTCTCTGCGCAAAGCTCGAACCGACCTACGCCGATCTGCCCACGATTCCTGAACGCAAGGGAGAAGCTGAGGCCGCACTGACCGTTTGCCCGGACGCCCCACACGCTGCAGTCCTCCAAGACGTAGCCACCCTAAGCAAAATTGTCGACGGGAGCATGACGGTCGGTAAAACGATGGAGCCGGGCACCTGGAAGACCAAGCCGGGGGTCAGGGATTGCTACTGGTCCCGCAGTACCGGCGGCGGCGACATCATCACCAATGACATCGTGGATTTCGCCCCCGATGGCGTGACCGTCACAGTTATCGCCGGGGAAGGTTTCGAGTCATCCCGCTGCGGGACCTGGACGAAGATCGGCTAGATATAGGGACGGGGCGGGTGCGAGGGAAAGCGCCCGCCCTTCCCTTCCCTTTATTTATTCTTGTCATTATTCACGGAAATCATTCGGAGAATGATTTGTGGGGAAGCCCAGTGAGCGACCCGGGCTGTTTTCCGGTCCTGATTGGGTCTTGAGGCTCACTAGATCCGTGACACTCGAATGGTCCGCTGACTCTACGTGACCGGGTCCACCAGGATGAACCGAACGGTCCGTGGCGCACGTTCTGCGACGTACCTGATCTGCTCCAGGCACAGCCCCTGGATCTTCACCACAGCGCGCTGCACATGCGGCAGCCGGGTGACTGCGACCAGCTCATCGAGCTGATTCTGGGTAGCTGCCCGCGGCGCTTGCAGGACATCGTTGGAGTTGTTCCAGGACCAGGTCAAGAGATGATTTTCCATCCACTGCTTCTGGCGCCGGCTTAGCCGGTGGGCACTCGGATTGGATGCCCGGGCAAGCTGCGTTTCCAGAGCGCGCCGGCGGGCCTTCCTGGCTACCTTGCGCTTGTCCCAGAACACGTCACCGGAGGCGACTGTCCTGGCTGCTGCACGGTTCGTTTTCCGGGGCATCGTGATCTTCACTCCCAGGTCTGGAACAGCAGCGAGCACTGCGGGTTCTTTGCGCTCTTCGCGCCGGCTGAAACTTCGGTTGCGTGCCATGGGCGAAGCACCTCCTGTCGATGGATATTCGAGACAGCCATCTGAGACCTCAGATGGCGATCGACGGGGTGTGTTGCGGAGTGCGCAATAACGCTGCAACAACCCCCCGGGTCGGCGGCAGCCGACCGGTGCCGAACGGCAGCTCCACACAACACCTGTCGCCAGGGGCCGCGAGGCGTCTGCACTGGCTTTGCTGTCTTGCTCAGAGACGCCTGGGACGGAGTCACAGCGGCTCTGTCCGAGGGCCGCGACAGCGGACATCGGGAACTGGTGCCACTCGCGTCAGCGATGGCTCCAGGAGCACCCCAACGACGCGTCAGCGTTGGTGGGGAAGGGAGCGAAGCGACCGCATAAGGGCCCGGAGCGCAGCGATGGGTGAGGGAGCGCAGCGACCGAAGGTTTGTCGGCTGTGCCGACCACCGAAGCGAAGCGAGGTGCCAAAACCCCTTATGCTCTTTCTCTTGTTCCCTCGCATCTGTAGCTTTAGCGGAAGATCGGGGGGATTTCTGGTGACATGTCGCAGGAAAATAGCGCCTACCACTTGATTCCTACCCACCCATTTATGGTTCCTACTCGTAGGGGGTGGGTTGGAAGTGGCGCTAGTTTCCGGCGGTTGAAGGCTTTTGAGTTCCTACCGGGTCTTTAGGTGCATGGCACCCGGTAGGAACGTTGCTGCAACGCAGCGTCATGGCCCGTGCGACGAAGGAGTAGGGACGTGTTTGGCCTTCATTTGATGCTCATGTCCACAGGCGCTGTGACGCAGGATCAGCGGTCCCATACGAGGTACCAATGGGGTGATGGCTGAGGAACGAAGACAGTGCCACAGCGGTATCGAGGGAGCTGCGCAGCGGCTAATGAAAGCACTTTGCACTCATGGGATTTCCAGGCCCGCAGGGGACTAGCCACACGCCTTCACTGAGACGCTGCGGCACTCCAATACAGCTCGTTCCAGCGGCCGCCACATCTCTGTTGCAGCGGTCGTGGCATCATCAAGCTCGTCGCTGCTGCGAGGTCACTGCTGGTCGAGATAGACACTGCTTCCTCGAAGGTCGCCGGCTGTCTCGCAGCGCTCTCACAGCGGCTCAGCAGAGCTGCTCCAGAGTCGATGTGGCACCTGGATCTTCTCTTTGCCAGGAGTCCCACGGTTCCAGTCCTCGCACACGATTGCTGTTAGACCAGACGCTTCCTGCCCGGTGCCTGGGCGGCGTCAGCTCCGGCGTCCCATCCTCGGCCTTTTACCTTCCGGGCTGGGGAACTTGTTCATCCAGCCCGGGCCAAGCACTGTATGCCCGGGGACCGGCACGGGCTCTGGTTCTCTGTCCTCACTGTGCATCCCAGCACAGCCTCAACGGGCTTAGAAAGAGCCGGCTCTTCATCCCCAGGAGAGAGTCCTCAAAGGGGGTGGTTGGCGGCTGTCATCCGACTGGCCTTCCATCCTGTATCGCCCCGTCCTAAGCCAATCCATCCTTGGCTCACCTGGTGGTTTGGGGAAGTTCTGAAACACGGTTGTCACGAGGAGAAGTAGAGGTCTGAACTGCCCTTGAAAGCTCTACATCTCCTCGAGGGAACCGGACTCCCGGACCACCTGGTGAGCGGTGGGGCTTTGCGCCAGTGCATCGCCAACCGCACCCGCCCCTCGTTCTTTTTAGCACCGTGCTTCCGGCTCAGCGTGGCGCTCGGAGAGCGCCGGTGATGATAAAAAAATGCAGCCCAAAGGCTGCAATCTTCTGGTCACATGTGGCCAGAATCCGGCCACAGTTGTCCTGCATCGGGCGTCTTATGGACGAGTAATACAGAGCATTCAGCGCTTTATAGCGGAATCAGCTGTGCAGACAGCGCAATGTAGCCGCCAGCCCATGATTGGGCTGTTTCGGGCCAATAGCCGGTCAGCAGCTGCCCACAGATCGCCCACGATCAGTGAGAGCCGCTTCAGCTGGTCACTTTGTGGCCGCTTTGCGCCCACAAAGGGGTTGCAATTGGGCTGTCACCACGCTGGGGGCCCGGTTGCGGGCAAGAGCTGGCCGCTTTGTGGCCACGATTGGCCCACTGTCCAGTCGGACACCACTGATGACGGTTTCAGTCATGGTGGGGCTCTACTGTGTAGTTGTTTTCCTCAGAGGCCCAGGAGGTTGCAGCTCGTTGGCTTTGCCGTGCGATGTGCTCGAAGGCGCGGGAGAGTTCGGGCGGGGAGATGATGGTTTGCTCTGCTTTGGTAAGCAGGAGCCATCGGGCTATTGAGTCGTAGCTGTCAGCTCCGGCTTCCACGATGCAGGTGTCCGCGGTTTCTTCCCGCACAGGCCCGCACAGGCCCGCACCGGAGCAATGGTGTCCCTCGCCCAGGAGCTCCCGCCCGTCATTCTGGCCCGGCTCACCGGACTGAGCACCTCCAGCGCCATCAAGTGGGCAGAAGCAGTTGCAGCGAGCAATGCCCGCTACGCGGCGTTGCTCGCTAATCCCGAACACGGGTGAATGAGGTGGACCGCGGCGCGGAGGCTCCCCCATCTGCCTGACAACGCGCCACTCTGCATTAACTGGCGGAAGCCGGCGGCGTCCTGTCACCCCCGAATCTTGACAGGACGCCGCCGGCCGTTTCGCCGCGCCGCGCTATTTCGACGCAGTGCCACCCACTGTTGCCGCGTTAGCGGCAGCCGTCCGGCGAATCTCTTTGACCTTCGCGATCTGCGGGCCCAGTTCCTGCATGCGGGTTGTCAGGTACTTATCCAGGACTTTGTCCAGGGCGGCGTGGAAGCCGGTCTTGTCCCGGCAGACCGCGTCGGTGACGGCGATTCTGAACTCTTCTTGGCCGCCTGCAGCTCTTCCCGCATCTACTGCCTGCTGCGGGTTCGCAAAGGAAGCGTAGGGGGTGTCTTTCATACAGGCCGTCCAGCCTGTGACTGCTTTGGTGATACCTGAGTCCCCGGAGGCGGACAGGCTCGCCGGGAGGACTGAGTTGTAGGCGAGGCCGGTAGCGAGCATGTAATTTTCCGCGCTGCCGTAGATCTGTGTCATGGCTTCGCCGCGGCATCCGCCGGAGGACGTTCCCGTACCGCCCACCGTGGGCTTTGACGCGGTGTCCTCAGGGCCGGTGAGTGCCTTGGTGAAGTCTGGATTGGCGAAGAGCTTGCCGTCCGCGGACTCGGGAGCCGGCTCACGGGATCCTTGTGGTCCGGTGCTGGCGTAACCGCTGGCCTTGGCGGCGTCGACCGTGATCCGTTTGAATCCGATGGCTCCGTTGAGGTCCATAGTCATCTCGGAGCTGGGCGGCGTGTAGTCGAATCCGGCCTTGGCCATGCAGAGCCGGACAGCCTCCTGCATGCCCTTTTCGGCGATCGGATCTGTAGAGGCGTAGGCCTCTGCCTGGCGGATGATCCCTGGGACAGGCTCCGGGGACGCGGTGACCGACGCGGCCGGGATGGCGGCTGCGGCCAGCGCGGCACCGGTGCCTACGATCAGCACGGCAGCGCCGAAGATTTTCTGTTTCATGGTGGCTCCTTCGGTTGTTTTGGGCAAAGCGGTGGCTGGCCTTCCCACAGCGGGAGGGCGTCGGTGGATGGGACGGCGCTGCTGTGTGGGCTAGTTGAGGACGTTGTTTTCGTAAGCGAATGCGACGAGCTGGATGCGGTTCTTCAGCTTCAGTTTCGCCAGGATGCTGCTGACGTGGGATTTCACAGTGGCTTCGCTGAGCACGAGGGATGCGGCGATTTCGGCATTTCCCAGCCCCTTGGCCGTCAGGAGAAATACGTCGCGCTCCCTTCCGGAAAGGTCTGCCAGTGCGGCGTCGTTCCCCGAGGAGGGCGTGGTGTAGTCGCGCAGCAGTTCGTTGGTGATGGCCGGGGCGATGACTGAGTGCCCCGAGTGAACCGTTCGGATGGAGGCCAGCAGGAAGTCGGGTGTGGTGTCTTTGGTCAAGAAACCGGCGGCGCCGGCCTGGATGGCTCGGACGACGGCTTCGTCGTGATGGATTGTCGTCAGAACGATGATTTTAGTGGCAGCTCCACTGGACTTCTCCAGGATCGTCCTTGTGGCCGTGATTCCATCCATGACAGGCATCCGGATGTCCATCAGGAGCACATCGGGGCATGTCGCCCGCACGAGTTCGACGGCAGCCGCTCCGTTGGCGGCTTCACCGACTAAGTCCATGTCTACCTGGCTGCGAAGGATCATCTTGAGTCCGGCGCTGAACAACGGCTGGTCGTCGGCCAAGGCAATCCGGATGGGCGCGGCGGTCATAGCTTTGCTCCTTCGAAGGCGGGGAGGCGAGGCGTTGAAGGAGTCGCCGCCGCGTGCTGGCCGGGTCCGGCCGACGGGAAGAACGCCAGCACTTCGAAGGTCTCGTCGCCCCGGACTGTTTCCACCCATCCGCCGGCAGCTGCGGCGCGGGCCCTCATTCCTGCCAGCCCGAGACCGGGCGGGGGCGTCGTCGTCGTCGCGGTCGGGTTTGCGATCAGCGACGATCTGCTCCGAACTTCGAGGGAGGCCGCGGTCCAGACCAGGTGCAGGTGCGCGCCCTGGCTCCGGTCCCCGTGCTTGAAAGCATTGGTCAGGCTTTCCTGCGCCAGACGGTAGACCGCCAGCTCCTGGGCGGCGGTCATCTCCCATGGCTCGCCCATCGTTTCGATCATGACCGGCATGCCACTCGACCTGAGACGGTCGGCAAGAGTGACCAGGTCTTCAACCTTGTGAGTCGGCTGGTTGCTGAGCTCCGTGGAAAAGCCTTCGATCAGCCGGCGAGTTTCGATCAGTGCGGCCCTCGCTGATTCGGCGATGACCCTTGATGCTGCCTCAACGGACTCCGGCTCCACGCGGTGGATGAAGCGTATTCCGTCGGCCTGCGCCACGATGACCGTCAGTGAATGGGCCAACACATCGTGCAGCTCCCTGGCAATTCTGTTGCGTTCCTGTTCGACAGCAAGTTCAGTCACCGTTTCCCTGAGTCGTGTTTCGGCCGCGAGCTGCGCCCGGCGGCTCGTCGAGGCATTATTTACTGCCACACCGACCGCCCACGCGGCGAGGTTCAAGGCGGCGAACGCTCCAAAGATCAGAAAAGCGTAGGTGAGGGTTCGCAATAATCCCCGCCCGTATATCTGGTTGCCGAAAATGAAATTGATCCAGGTCTGGTCAGTGAACCAGTTAACGGTGATGATGGCGGCGAATACGACAGCAGCAACGGGGAGGACCCACCGGTTCCGGGATTTCCAGCCGACTACTGCGAAGAAGATGACCACCGGGACGATAGCGTAGCTCAGCACGCCGGACAGAAGGACCAACGGGAGAACCTTGACACCCTGCAGGACCAGGGCGGAGAAGACCAGCCCCAGGGCGGCCGCCGGCAGAATCTCGGCCACAGCGACGCCCGTCACGAGCGCCAAAAGCAGGGCGCTCTTCTGGTCGAAATGGCGCTCCTCCAGGATAAAGAGCGCCACCATAAGCAGCACAGCCGCGGCCGGCGCCGCGAGGGGCCTCAGAGACTGGATCGTTTTGAACATGCCTTCACCCTAAGCGGGCTCTCGCAACACAGAGGGCCATATCGAGTGAGTTCCAACTTGATGATGAACAAGTTCCACCTCCCGGATGACTGATCCGCCGACCGACGACCATCATCGAGTTCTTCAGCGTGGACATCAGTGCGACTTCGACGACCCTTAGGGGCGAATTGTCTCTGGTTCCGGGGGCCAGACGGCAAACGCAACCGGGCAAGGAGTGCCGGTAACTTGCGGCGTAGCTTTTGACCGAATCCCTTCCAAGAACGGCAGGTGTCACGGGTCTTCCAAGTCCGAGGCCTGCCCATCCGTGACGTCCGGCCGGTCGATCATAGGTTCCGCTGAGGGCCCTCGGCAGATGGCCTATTGGCTGTTGCGTTCGAGAGCGCTGCCGAGAATGCGGGCGCCGGCGGCGAAGGCGCCGGGGTTTGGTCCTGAGTAGTTGAGCCTGATGAACGGTCCAGTGGATTCTGCCGGGAACCACTCGGCGCCGTCGCCGATGATCACCCCAGCGGTTTCGCAGTCCCGGATGAGCCGTGCGACGTCCGTCCCGTCGGGCAAGCGTGCCCACAGATTCAGTCCTCCTGCGGGGACGTGGGGGATGTGGGCCAGTGGTGCGTGTTCGCGCATACTGGCCAGGAGCAGGTCACGGCGGGATTGAAGCTGGTGGCGGAGGCCGCGCAGATGCGTCTGCCAGGCCGGCTGCGTGACTACGTCCAGTGCCGCGGCCTGGAGCAGGCCGCTGACATACATCGATTCGGCCACCCGGTCGGCCACGATGCGTTCGCGGGCAGGGCCTCGGGCGATGACGGCAGCGACGCGGATGGCGGGGGAGACGCTCTTGGTCAACGAGCGGAGATAGACCACGTGCCCCGAATCGTCTTGGGCGGCGACGGGCGCAGGGCTGGTCGTGATGCCGAAGTCGTGCGCCCAGTCGTCCTCGACGAGGAACGCGCCATAGCGGCGCACCACGTCCAGCACCTCTTCGCCGCGTTTTGTTGTCCATTGCGCGCCGGTGGGATTCGCGTAGTTCGGCTGTGCGTAAAACACGCGCGCGCCTGTCTCCTCGAAGGCGCGCGCTAATTCGTCAGGATCGGGACCCTCGGCGCCACTGGGCACCGGGATGACGCGGACGCCGGCCTGGGCGGCTGCGAGGATGCCTCCCCAGTAGGTGGGTGACTCCATAAGCAGGGGCTGGCCGTTGCCCACCAGAGCACGGAAGATGGAGCTGAGTCCGCTCTGGGATCCGGGCAGGACGATAACGTCGCTGGGCACGGGCGGGGTGACACCTGCCGGGGTTGAGGCCCTGAGTTCCTGCGCGAACCAGGACTGGAGTTCCGGCAGTCCCGTCGCCGGCGGACGCGATACGGCCGCGTCCCCTCGTGCGGCGCGGCTGAGGGCAGCCCGCACCAGGCGCTCGGGCAGGAGTTCCCGGTCCGGATAGCCTGAGTGGAAGGCGATGACGTCATTCGGTGTGTCCCGCATCGCGGCGGAGACCGGGCGGGCCGGTGCCTGCGGTGAACGGAGGGCCGCCGACTGCCACCCGTAGTCAGAGGGCCGCGCTGTCCGGACAGCCCGGACAAAAGTCCCAACTCCGGGCCGGCTCTCTATCAACCCCTGCGCGGAGAGGGTCCTGAGCGCATTCTGGACTGTCACCGGGCTGGCCTGATACTGGGCCACCAACGCCCGTGTCGACGGCAGCCTTGCTCCTGCCGGAGCAGTCGCCATCCAGTCCCTGAGGCGACCAGCAATCCTGGAACTGCTATTGTAAGTCATGAGAGACAATAGTAGCGCTACTACACTTATTGCCCCAGTGATACTGCCGCCCCGGCGGCCTACGGGTCTCTGGTGGGGCCTTCTAGGCGTGGTTGCCTTTTCCTTTACTGTTCCGTTCACCCGCGTGGCAGTGGACGGGATGTCGCCCTTGTTCGTCGGGTCCGGACGGGCTGTCGTGGCGGCCATCCTCGCGATCTTCGCCTTGAGTCTCACGCGGCAACGCTTTCCCCGCGGCATGCTGTGGGGACGCGTTGCCGTGGTCGCCGGCGGAATCGTCATAGGATTCCCGCTACTGACGTCCTTCGCCCTTACCTCGGCGCCCGCCAGTCACGGCGCCGTCGTCATCGCGCTCCTCCCCGCCGCGACTGCAACCATGGTTGTCCTGCGAACCCGCGAACGCCCCCGGCCAGTCTTCTGGATTCTGACAGTCGTAGGCGCAACGGCGGCCATCGCCTTCGCTTTTATGCAATCCGGCGGCGTTGGACAGCTGCAATGGACGGACCTGCTGTTTTTCGGCGCCGTCGCCGCTGCGGCCATCGGCTACGCGGAGGGCGGCCTGCTGGCACGCGAACTCGGAGCATGGCAGACGGTCTCCTGGGCCCTCGTCCTCGCATCTCCTGTGATGGTGTTCCTGACTGTCACCGCAATCGCCGAGCAGCCACCGTCCGGCACACCTGCCCAATGGGCCGCCTTTGCCTATCTCGGGGTGGTCAGCATGTTCCTTGGATTCTTCGCGTGGTACCACGGCCTTGCCATCGGTCCCATGGCCCAGGTTAGCCAGGTCCAACTGGTGCAGCCGGTCCTGAGTATCTGCTGGGCCGGCCTCCTGCTGGGCGAGAACCTGACCTGGACCACCATCGTCGGAGGTGTGGCGGTGATTCTCTGCGCCGGAATGGCCGTTCGCACCCGTCTAAACCCCGCCGAAGGGGCGAGTCCCATGAATGGCAGCGCTCCCGCTTAGCGTCATGGTCCTATTGAGACACCGCCACGCTGCGTGGACCATGCATTAGCTACAAATACCGCAAAGAACCTAGGTAACTTGCGGAGTAGCTTTGGCCGAATGCTGTCCGCAAGCGAAAGGCACAATGGACAGACTCGTCAGCGCGGGTAGTCACTCAGTAAGGATCAGCGGGCTTGTGAGGCGCTGGTGGCAGCCAGGAGATCCACGTACGCACCTTGTACGAGCGCGCCGTCCTCAATTCCGAGAGCAGCAACGAGCCGGTGCGCTTCCGAAACTGCAACATCAGGTTCCAGCGTGTCTCCGACGGCGACCTCCAGTTCCACAAACTCGCCCAATCCGTCGACGAGGTCGAGATGGACCCGGGTCTGGCCGATGTGAAATACCGTGCGGTGCTTTTGAACGCGCCCAACTGCGCCGTAAGCATCAGTCAGGACTGACCGGAGCCCGTCTGGGTCCGAAGTTTCTGAATGGACATAGAACGAGGGCTTCGGGCCCGATTCGTCTGCCCTGCGGTAGTAGATCAGCACGCCGTGGTTCTCGTCGAGAACTCGAAGCTTGAGCCGGCCGTTCGGGCAGGAGAAAAACGTGTCATCTTGCGCGACATACTCGGGCCCCGAGTCTGCCAAAGACGCCACCACCGGCAGCAACTTTTCGAGACTGTCCACGTGCGCTTTGATTTCGATGTTCGTCGGCATGATCCCACTAGACCACGTCGTGATCGTCAAGCGGGCATCCTGGACTGCCCGTAAGACGGTCCTGTTTGGGAACCCTAGCCGACGCAAACTGCTTCCGGCAGGTTGGGATGAATTCCCCGAGATACGAAGGGACCGAACCACCGCCGCACATCGGATAGGGGATGCCTAGCCGATTTTGATCTCGCTGATGATCCGGTCGAGGGCAGTCTGGGTCGCCTTAAGGTTAGCGATCGTCTCTGAGATCCGGTCTCGTTCCTCGAGCAAGCGGGTCCCCAGTTTTGGGGTCCTCACTCCGGGATCACTCATGCACGGCAGTAAATCGACCATTGTCGCGCTGCATATGCCGGCGGCGAAGAGCTCCTGAATCAGGCCAACACGGGCGGGCGCATCCGTGTCGTACACTCTTTGCCCTGATCCGGTGCGGTCCGCGCTCAGCAAACCCTGCTCCTCGTAGTACCGCAGCGAGCGGACGCTCACCCCTGTCGCGGCCGAAAGTTCACCGATACGCATCTATGCCTTGCCTCTCACATTGGTGTCAGGTCCTAGGGTACGAGTATGACCACAGAGAACAGAAGCACAGCCCCCGTGCGCCAGCTGCGCCTCATCGTCGAAGCCGAAGACTACGAGGCTGCCGTGACGTTCTACCGCGATGTCCTCGGGCTCACCGAACAAGCCGCGTTCGAAGGCGAGGGCGATGCCCGAGTCACCATCCTCGACGCAGGCCGCGCCACGCTCGAACTCTCCAACCCGGCCCAGATCCGAATGATCGACGACATCGAGGCCGGCGGCCAACGGAGCGCGAAAATCCGGGTCGCCTTCGAAGTGGACGATTCGGCCGCGGCAACCCAGGATCTCGTCGCGGGCGGCGCCACTCTCGTCGCCGAGCCGCGCGAAACACCATGGAAATCATTGAACTCCAGGCTGACCGGACCCGCGGGGTTGCAGCTCACGCTGTTCCAGGAAATGGAAGACATCCAGACACGCAGCAACCGCCCAGGATTCAAACACCCCTAAGCAGCTGCCGCCGATTCACGGCACACCAGGATCAGCCCGGGCCGCACCAAGACAGCACAAGCATAAAAGATCAGCCGCGGGCGTCCCGCCGCGCTTCCTCATCCCAACGGAGAAAGAGAATTCAATGTTCCACGCAACAACAGCGGACCGTGACGCATGTGGCGCCGGCGAGGTCATATCCAAGAATCAGCAGTTCGGCTACGCGATGCAGGAACTCGCCATCCATAAAACCGATGGCGAACGACGGGTAGAGGCCGAGGAGGGAACGTCCCTCTATTGCATCGGGGGCCGCGGCTGGGCGTCCTTTCCTGGAGGACATGCCCGGTACGCGCTGGAGCCAGGGACCGTCTTCGCTGTCACCGAACCCGGATGTGGGATCATCATCAACGCCGCCGAGGACCTCAGAATGCTGCGGGTGGATCATGCACGCCATAGTTGAGAAACCACCGGTCCCGGGCGCCGGGCCGAATGAGCCAGACCCCATCGCTAACCAGACACCCGACAGGAACATCCATGAGCCACGCGCTAAATCCCACCTTTGATCCCCGTGCCGCACTGGTGATCGTCGATGCCCAACGGGCCTTCGATGACGCCGCATACTGGGGTCCGCGCGATAACCCTTCCTGCGAGGCGAACATCGCGGCCCTGCTGGCGCGCTGGCGAGAAACCGGCCGTCCCATCGTTTTCGTCCGTCACGATTCGACCGCGCCTTCATCCCCTCTGCACCCGAACAACCCCGGCAACGCGTTCAAGGACATCGTCACTGGCACACCGGATCTCCTGGTGCGTAAAAACGTCAACTCCAGCTTCCACGGCACCCCCGATCTACACGCCTGGCTCCAGGAAAACGACATCAAGGAGCTGGTCGTCTGCGGAATCACCACCAACCATTGCTGCGAAACCACGGCTCGAGTCGGGGGCAATCTGGGCTACCGGGTCTACTTCCCCCTCGATGCGACCCACACCTTCGACCGCACCGCCCCGGATGGTCAGAACATCCCCGCAGCTGTACTGTCCCGAATCAGCGGGGTGAATCTCCACGAAGAGTTCGCAACAGTCGTGACCACCGCGGATCTGCTGGAACAGGCAACGCAAATTGCTGCCCGGTAGCCGGAGCGGGCACGACTGTCCTTTCAGCGTTCGGCTTACGGACGAGGTTCCTAGAGTTTCTGACAAACTGGCCGCATGACCACGATCTTCACCCATAAGCCGACAATCGAGGGCCAACTCGTCAATCTGCGACCGATTCCGGCTCAGGACGCACCTATAGTGCATCGGATGCTTCATGATGTCGAAGCCGCAATTCTGACCGGAACAGTGCACTCCAGCAGCCAGACAACGCTGCCTTGGACTGTTGATGACCTCCGCGTGACTTACGAACGCTGGAGCTCCGCTGATGACCGTCTCGTCCTCGCCGTGATCGAGCAGGCGACGAACGCGATGGTTGGAGAAGTCGTGCTCAACGACTTGAACGAGTTGAATCGCTCCTGCGGCTTCCGCGCTTTCCTTGGCGCCGAAGGCCGCGGCCGAGGGCTTGGCAGTGAGGCGACCGAGCTGATTGTCCGGCATGGCATACACGAGCTTGGTCTTCACCGAATAGCTCTTGAGGTCTACGCCTTCAACCCGCGCGCCCGGCATGTCTATGAGAAAGTAGGATTTCGCCACGAAGGAACGGGCCGGGACGCGCTGTGGTTCGACGAGCAATGGATTGACGTCCACTACATGTCGATCCTTGAAACCGACGTACCACTGAGTCAGTAGAGGATCCGCCTGCGGGCGGCGGTCGTTCTATCGTGAGGTTCTCAGAAGGCACGTTTCCTGCTCGATGTAGAACTTTCCGTAGAGTGGCCTGATGGAGCTACGCCCGACGACAGCAGTTGACCTGCAGACCATTCTCGGTTGGGTAAGAAACAACCAAGAGATGGTCATGTGGTCAGGCCCCACTTTCACGTGGCCGCTCGGGTATAACCAACTCGCAAGATACTTCGGCAACACAAACAGGACCTACTGGTCTGCCATCGACGTCGAAGCCCAGGAACTCGTGGGGCATGCATCCCTCCTGATAGACAAAGACGCAGACCTGATGCGCATTGGGTTCATCATCGTGAGTCCGGAACACCGAGGACGTGGAGTAGGCCGAAAGTTCGTCGAAGCGGTTGTTCGCCAGGGTTTTCAAGCATCAACCTTCCCCGTCATGAAGCTGGGGGTCTACGCCCATAACACCGCAGCCCTCAACCTGTACGAAAGTCTCGGATTCACTAGGACCGGGGCCGTTTTCCAGACCACCGTCGATGAAGAACAGTGGGACGTAGTAGATATGGCTCGCCCAGCAATGCCCGATTGAGGATCCCTCACCGCGAGACTTCAATCAGCGAGGCGTAGGGGCCTTGGCCCCGTCTGGCGAATGCGTCCCATTGCCGCGAAGAGCCAGGACCGTGACGGATGCAATAATCAATCGCACACATTCTTCCTGGTCACAGCCACAAGCGAGGCTCGGGAGGGACGAAAGCTCTGCCTAAGGAGTCTCTCCGTGTCCACCCCGGAACCAACTACAACCGCTGCCCCGAGCCAGCTGGTCTTCTCGTTCGGCACCTTGTTGGGTGAGAAGGTGCAGCAGTCGCTGTTCGGCACCCGGGTTAAGATGGCTGAGGACGCCCTAATCGGGTACGGAACCACCGAGGTCGTCATCACCGACCTCGACGTGATCGCCAAGAGCGGCAAGAACGTTCACCTCGGCCTCGTCCGGCGTGAAGGTGACACCGTATCCGGCGGGCTGCTCGCGCTAAGCCCTGACGAGCTGGCCGCAGCCGACGCCTACGAGGTCGATACCTACGCCCGCCGCCGCGTGTCCACCGCCGCCCACGGACAGGCCTGGTGCTACGTCTCAGCCGATCCTCTGGATGTCGCCGAACGCATTGCCCTGATCGGCGACAGCATCGCCTACGGGCGTTGCACCCAGGACGGCGGCTGGGCCGCCCGGGTCGCCTCGCGACACATCACCCGCGACGAGGAGAGCAACCGGTTCTTCAATCTGGCCTGGCCGGGCGCCACCATACTCGAGATCCTGGACGCCGCCGAGGCCGAGGTGACCGCCCGCCGCGCCGACACTGTCCTGGTGGCGGCCGGCATCAATGACCTGCTCCACGCCGACGGACGGAGCGGGGCACAAGTGGGTCAGGATGTCATCGCCCGCCTTGAATCCTTCTGCTACGCCATGGAGCCCCAGGGACGCCGCGTAGTAGTGATGAGCCCGAACTGGGTGGACACCACTGTGGTCCCCAGTCTCCACCTAGGCGAGATACTGGACTTGCGGGAGACTTTGCGGTCGTGGTGCGAGCGGACCTTCCGGGACTTCCTCGACACCTGGGACGTCCTGGCCGACTGCCCGGCCCTGTTCAGCGACGGTCTCCACCCTACTGCCGAGGGCCACCGGCTGCTGGCCGAGGCTGTCGGCAACGTCTGATCTGCTCCCGGGGCCGTCCGTGTCCTTGGAATTTTCGCCGCGTCTCGTAAGCCGAACCCTTAGCGGACTGATTCACGCCGGCGCCCACGCTCAAAGGACACTGTCCTCCAGGCCGGCCGGTCGACACACTGCTCCCTCAGAAAGGCTCGCTTAGTCCAGAACCCTGAGTGAGCGGAGCTTGAGTCCTGTTTCCTGGTGCTGAGCCGTGAACGCCCGGGCAATTAGTCGCGCAGATGCTCTCGACCCCTGCTCGCGTTCGCTCGGGGGCACATCAATCGGCTCCTCCGCAGCCCCCTGTTCCCATTCTTCGTTGTAGCGCTGAATCGCCTCCAGATCATCAAGCTCTACTTCCAGTGAGAACGTGAAGACTTCTTTGGGTGCCATACCGCCATTCTGCATGACACCGAGGCTCAATTGCTGTGCTTGGAGGAAGGCGTTCGACGAACCCTAAACGGACAGTTAGTTGCCGAGCTCGCAGTCAGCGTTCATAAAGCAGCGCCGTTTCCTAGGACGATGCGTTTTCGGAGGTACTGATTCGTCGGTGGAAGCCACATCAGTACCGTCCCGATTACGACGGGGATAAAGGCCCACATAGGTTCCAGGTAAGGGGCTGCGATGACAGCGACGGCAAACCATGCGGCCACAAGAGTGAGGAGGCCTCTGGCCACTCGAGACCTATAAAGCATCAGAATGGGAACGCCGATCACGACCACTGTGTATCCGGCCAAAACGGCAAGGGTCCAAGACCCGAACCAACCGGTGTCTCTTAACTCGGGCGGCACGAACAATAGTGGGATCAGCGTGCCGAGGCCGGACCACACACCGGGAATGAGCCAGTACAACACACTGAGGGTGAGACTCCACGGCACCTGCCGGCCATCCACCCGCAACTGCTTAATCACAAGCACCCCACCACCCCCAGCCATACGGCCATTCAACGCTTCCCACTGCTCTCCGTCCAATCAACGCCGGCACGGGCCGAGCCTTGCACAGGCCCTGACCTATTCTTTTTGGGGATCCTTCAGCGGACGCCGTCGTCCTACGTGGTCGAGT
The DNA here is from genome assembly GCF_055412825.1 of Pseudarthrobacter linnaei. NCBI lineage: Bacteria > Bacillati > Actinomycetota > Actinomycetes > Micrococcales > Micrococcaceae > Pseudarthrobacter > Pseudarthrobacter linnaei. The sequence goes on along the minus strand of NZ_JBVAYX010000001.1, from coordinate 280,598 downwards.
TTCGGATGGTGCGTTAGTGGGACAGCGCTGCTCCGTCGATTCGAGCGCGGCCGTAAGCCGGCGCCAGCGGGCCGGCACCCTGCTGAGTTCAAGCGGGCGGCGGCGGAAGCTGAAAGATGAACCGGTCATCGGGCGACCACGTGTGCTCGTCGTCGCATCGGTAGCCGCGCAGCCACGCTTGACCGTCTACGACGCGAAGATAGAAGCCTTTCGGATACTCGTCGTCCTTGCTAAGCGCTTCGGCGGCCACTGTGAGGCCGCCATCGGGTGCACTCCCCGAAGACATCACCGAGTCGCGAGACGCGACCTGCTCGTTCAGAGCCATGCGCAAATAGGGCGCAGTATCCACCGGGCACAGTGACAAGCCCTGTTGCTGTGCTACCTCGAAGATCTGAGTAAGCGTCGCCCCATTGGGAAGCCCTAGTTCGGCGACCGTACGCTCTGTGACCATCACGGGACGAGAGGCCTGGGCGTCGAAGATGACGTCCTCGATCAGGGTTTCCGCGTGACCGTTGACCAGGATTCCACGCGAACTCAGGCTGTTCATCAGCTGACGTCGGGAAAGCCCTCCGACGCTTACTTCGAGTCGTTCAACGCGAGGTCTGTCTGGCATGAGTCTCCTTGAGGCGAGTGTCTGCTACAGGCTGGCGCCCAACTCTACGGGGGCCGGATCGCCGCGCGAAATGAAGAACAGCCAACGGGCTGCTCAGCTGCACGCCGGCGCGCCCGCAAACCGATCCCTGAACGGGCAGCATCCCCTGCGCGCCCCCAGTTTATTTCTTGGAGGTCGACGTAGCCACGACGATGGGACTTCAGCGAGGCTGAAATTGGCCTTTGTTTCTGCGACCCTGTGCATTTGACCGCCCTTAGTCGACCGCAGAGCGGGCCACGAGCAAGAGTCGAACTGCGGTGGCAGCCCGGTGCGGCCTGAGTTGGACCAGGATCATGAGTAATCTGCATATCCGGGCACCGGTACGCTTCGATGAAGATCCATTGGGCGCGAAGAAGAGGGAAGCTCCGTGAACCCTTTTGTGGCCAGCGGGCAATACATAGTGTGAGCACAGATAACGACATCATCAGGCGGTCCCGGGACAGCCCCGCAGTTTTCGGGGAGTTGTACGACAGACACGCTTCAGTCATCTACAGATACGCCGCACGAAGGGCTGGTGACTTCGCCGCCGACGACGTGACGTCCGAAACCTTTCTGGTCGCCTGGGAGCAGCTGGAAGCTTACGACCTCGACAGGGACGACGCCCGGCCCTGGCTGTTCGGCATCGCCACCAATCTGCTCCGGCGGCACCACCGTGCTGAAGCCAAGATGCTGAAAACCGCGGCTAAAGCGGCTTCGCGGGAAGCCGTGGCCGATGCCTCGGACAGGATTGCCGCCCAGGTGGACGCCGTTGTGGCGACCGGGCGCATTGCCCGGACTCTGAAATTAATGGCCGACATCGACCGCGAAACGTTGCTGCTCTATGCCTGGGCAGACCTGACCTACGAGGGTATCGCCTCGGCCATGGACGTCCCGGTGGGCACCGTGCGGTCCCGCTTGAACCGCGCCCGCCGGATACTGCGGACCGAGCTCAACCTCGAAATACTTGATGAAACGGAGAACGACCATGAACGACTTGCAGCTGCTCCGCGAAATGCGTAGCGACATCGGCTCCGCCACTCCGGCCACGCTGGCCCGCGGACGCACCAAACTCATGGCCAGAATCGGTTCTGCTTCCCGTCCCGAGGCCACGACTAACATGCGGGCCCCGGCCAAGGTGAGTCCCATCCGCATCCGACGCCGTGTCCTGATGGCCTCGGCAGCCGCTGCACTGCTCGTGGGCGGAATCGTGGCGGCTGACGTTGTCCTGCCGGCCCGTCCGGGCGCCATCGCCGAAGCAGCAGAGGTCCTGAACAACGCCGCGGCAGCGACCATCCAGACCTCTGACCCGGTGGTGGCACCGGGCCAGTACCTGAAGATCGAAACGACCGCCCGCTACGGCGGAAGCGCGGTCACCGCCGACGGAACACAGGTGTCCTGGCAGGAAAAAACCGGAGGCCAGGTCTATGTCCCGGCGGACCGGGACGGCGAATGGGTCTGGAACCGTGAAGAGAGCATCCCCGTAGAGTTCTCAAGCGATGCTGCCAAAGCCGAAGCAACGAAGCTGCAGGAAGAAGCACCGAGCGACATGGTCGGAATCCAGCGCGCTCCCCGGGGCGCGTTCCACGGGGGTCAGCAAACCCTCATCATCGGCGGCATGCCCCTGGATGAAGCAGCGAATTTGCCTCGGGATCCGCAGGCTCTCCTGGACGTCATCCATGAGCGGACAAAAGGCGCCGGCAAGTCCCCGGAATTAAAGGCCCTGGGTACCATCACGGCTGCCCTGCGCACCGGAGTTATCCCCGCCGACCTGCGCGCTGCCTTGTACAAGGCGGCCGCGCTTATCCCCGGCGTCACCGTCGTGGATAAGCAGGCAACCATCGACGGAAGGACAGGCATCGCCATCGGCATCCCGTCCCCGGATGGAGGATCCCGGCAAGAAACCATCATCGATCCGACCACCGGACTGATGATTGGGGAACGGAACGTCCTGCTGAAGGACTATCCGGGATTGCCCGCCGGAACTGTCATGACCTGGACCTCCGTACGCACGTCAGTGGTGAACGCCGCGCCCTAAGGTCCTGACGACGACGACAACAAGGCTGAGACGGCCGGTCACTATTGGGGGTGACCGGCCGTCTCACTCGACTGCCCTGACGCGATCGCAAATGGTGCTCACCGCACCCCTTTCTGGTGAAACGCGATTGCTCTGTGATGGCTGACCTGACGGGTGTACGTCCGCTTTGAAAGCAGGTCTCGATACCGTCCGTTCGAGGAACGTTTATCGGGCGTCTGCCCTGTCGCGAAGATCGAGAGCGTAAGTCACGTATACGACGGGCGAGCCGTCCGGACTGTGATCAGTCATCGATGTAATCGCTGCGATGAAACGGAACCCGCAGTGTTCCGCTACACCGAGTGATGCAGTGTTCTGGGGGTCGGCGCGGATGATTGCTCGGTCACCAATGTCCTCGTCCGCAATGTAGTTGCAGACCAGAAGGACTGCAGTCGTCGCGACAGCCCGACGGCGTGCCCAAGGATGAACGGCATAGGAGATATTCACATCACCGGCAGCAGGTAAGTCGTTCGTGTCGGGGTCGACATCGATGTACCCCGCCAACTGGTCGTCGAGCCAAATACCGAATCCCCGCTTACCTACCCCGCGGCTGGCATTCTCAGCCAGCATCGCAAAGTGTCGGCGCGTGGAATCGACGGTCCCCGCCCTCCCGGAGAGCCATCGAACCGTCTCGTCGTCCTCACCGGCGTTGTGCGCATTTATATCCTCGTCAGTGAGTGCCCGAAGTTCGACCATGGGCACAACATACAACGCAATCCGTGAAGTTGCACCCAAGGGCGCCGTAAGCCGATCCTCTCGACCGGACGTCCCGAAGCATCATGGTGAATCGTTGGCTGGCTGTGAGCGATGGACAATCAGTTCATGATGAGTGCAGCGAAGGGTGAGTCCCTCGTAGTCCAGGTGGGTGGACAGTCCCGAACCGGGATCGTGCAGTCACTGCGCGATGCGGGCGTGCAGCTCAACTCTCATGCAGAGGTATTGCTCGCCCATTCGGCATTCGATGCCCCGGTGTGTCGGACACTGCGGATCGTGGAGCGAACCGTGGAGCAGCTCGGCTTCGAGCACGGGGCCGTCCAGTCCCAGATTCTGCCGCTGCAAGGCATCAGGGCCTTGGTCTCTGTCCCCTGGTATCCGGACCCTACCTCCGGTTGGCGCTCATGAGTCAGGCGAACGCGCCGGACTCGGTCCTGTCCGCAGGACGCGGTCCGACTGGAGCGATCCATGTCGCATCTTGGCCTGTGAGCGAGGACGTGGAGTACCCCAAGGGGTTCTACCTACGTGTCGTGGACGGGCAGACCTGGCTGAGGGGGGTACCGCTGTGATGACAGGTACGTTTGGGCTCCGGCGCAAAGGCTCGCGTTCCTCCTGCTGGATGACGAACAAGGCGCGGCCGCTCCATAAGAGGATCCTGCATCGCCCGTCCTAGTGGGCAGACGTCCTGCTACCTCGCGCCATTAGGAATGGTTGACGCGGCGTAGAGCCAGTGATCTGGCTTCGGAGAATCCCAAGGACCGGTAAAGACGCTCAGCATCAGGTGTTGCATGCAGATCCACGACCTCGGCGCTCATTTCGTCCAACCACGAGAGTCCCGCAGAGACCACAGCACGAGCTAAACCGCGCCCACGATGCTCTGGTGCTACGAAGACGGACGACATCGACCCGCTCGTCCCGCGGGGGAACCCGGGCCCAGGTAAACGATCCTCAAGCGTCACCACAGCGCAGGCCAGCAACAATGCCCCCTCGTGGTTCTCGCTGACGATCGTTGGTTGCTCACCGTCGATGACGAAAGCGGCCAGAGTGCCTTGGGCGATACGTGAAGCTATCGCCTCTTGTGCAGCTGGGTACCAAGAGGTGTCATCGACGTCTTGGGGTCGGCCGGCGGCGCCTGCCTCGGCCATCGCCCGGAACATTGCGTGCCTCAGTCTCACCAGCTCGGATGCGTCCTCTGGCCGTGCTTTCCTCACCGATATGGAATCCATCATGAGAACCATTGTGTAGCCCGCTGACCATCACCAAACGCAAGCCTACGTTTCCCGGTGGAGGATCCCCTAACGGACCGTGCCGCAGAGGGTTCCGCTTGCAGGACGGGGCAGGGCAGCAGTATCCGTGAGGAATCCGTTGAAAGACAGTGCTGACCCGGGACGTTTCTTGAGGGAGCTGTCCGACTTGGTAACGGGGCGTAGTCGAATGTGGCAGGCTCCCGGGAAAGACTAGGCATTTTCTGGGGTTCACTCTCAGCACCTAGCGAGGTGTTGAGAGTCTCGATCATTTAGGGTGCCGATGCATCGATGAGTCCCTGGAGCGAACCCCGCGTGATGGCCAGAGCAGCGATCCGTGCGTCATAGTCGTTGATGTGCTCGACAAGGACGGGGACGGCGCAAGGTTCGAGGCGGCCAGGCTCATGGATGCAGTCGATCAGTTCACGAATCACACGGGTGGGCAGGCCTGCATCTAGGAGCCCGCGTATGGACAGCACTCGCTCGATCGCGCTGCTGTCGAATAGTCTCTGCCCGGTCGAGGACCGTTGAGCCGGAAGGATTCCTTTGTTCTCATAGTGGCGCAGCAACCGGGGGTTAACTCCGGTGCGCGCTGACAGATCGCCGACCCGGAGCATACCGCCTGCACTTGACCTTGACACTAATGTCATCTCCTACATTGCAAGCATGTCGATTTCCGAAACGTACTTCAATGGTAAGCCTGCCACGACCAGCGACCTTGCCCCGCTGGCGTTCGCGGGGTACGCGCACTTCACCGCGATGCAGGTGCGTGATCACGCAGTGAGAGGTATAGACCTCCACATAGACCGGCTGCGTGACGCGAGCGATGAGCTCTTCGGAGGTCACTTGCCCGACGAACAGATCCTCGAGCTTCTTGCGTCGGCCGTCAAGTTCACACCGCCCGACGTCTCGCTGACTTGCTATATCAGTTCACGGCCCGGGGAGTTCATGCGGACTCGTGGAACGCTTGATCTTGACGTCCTCATCAAAGTCACCGACCCGGCCGCGACACCAGCCGCGCCACTAACGCTCGCTGTCTTTCCACACGAGCGGTACCTTCCACATGTCAAGCACGTGGGAGAAGTCGCGAAAACGCAGCTACTTCGCCGCGCTAACGCGCACGGCTTTGACGATGCTGTGTTCATAGATGCCTCCGGGCGTCTGAGCGAGGCAACGATTTGGAACATCGCGTTCTGGGACGGCAAATCTGTGATTTGGCCCGAAGCTCATGTTCTTCCAGGAGTCACTATGCAGATCCTGAACCGTCAACTCGCCGCCAGTGGCATTAGCCAGGTCACGCGCCCAATCCGCGCATCGGACCTAAACGAGGAAATTGCGGGTGCGGTGATGAACTCGTGGAGTCCTGGGATCCCAGTTGCGCGCATCGCGGAGCAGCCTCTCGCGGATACTAACGAGCTGGTAAATCTCCTGCATCAGGCATACGCCTCGGAGTCGCCAATCGCCTTGTGAACTGGAGGGGCGATGGCCCCGCAAAGGTCATCTGCCCCTCAAACTCCCCACGATTTTCTGTGTGAAAGCCCGCAAATCACGGCCTGTTCACACCTCAATGAATGAGCCTGCCCGTAAGTCGATCCGTTTCAAGGGGCCGTCCCGCAGGACGTTCCTCTAACGGGCACGCCGCCGAGTCCTGGTCGGGTCAGCGACTCGACCTGGCTAGGCTTTGCGGGTGAAAGAATTAACGACTGACCGCCTCTGGCTCCGCCGTTTCACCTCCGATGACTCGGACTTCATCTTTGACATGTACTCCCGGTGGGAGGTTCAGCGCTTCATTGGGTTGACGCCGCGGTTGATGACCGAACGTGTCGAAGCAGACGAACGAACCGTCCGATACGCCGCGTTCGAGCACCCTGTGCATGGATTGTGGGCGATTACCGACAAGTCAACCGGTCAGCGACTCGGCGTGCTGCTTCTCAAACCACTACCTGCGTCGGGGCCTGAGACACCGCTGGGCCCGTCCGGCGAAATTGAGATCGGCTGGCATCTTCATCCGGATGCGTGGGGCCAAGGTTACGCAAGAGAAGCGGCGGAGTCCGTTCTCGCTCATGCCTTCGCGATGGGACTCAATCGGGTCCTGGCAGTGACGAACAAGAACAATGTCGCATCGCAGGCTGTCGCGCGCCGCATTGGCATGACCCACATGGGAACCACGGCGGACTTCTACAACACCGAGTGCGAGCTGTTCAGCATCGAGCGCGAGCATTAGCTGCGGATCTTGTCGAAGTTCACCGGATAGCATCTCCAGATTCGAGTAACGCTGGAGCCTCCCGGTCAAGGATCGGCAACCGGGCACCTGTCCGTAGCTTGCCTAGACTAGAACGCATGATCAACGTTGTCAGCGATGCGTATTCGAGCAGGGCGGTGGAATACGTCGAACGCTTTGGTTCACTCGGTGCTGTGCACCCTTCAGATCGTCAACTGGTGGGGACTTGGGCGGATGGTATCGAGGGTGTGGTACTCGACGCCGGCTGCGGTCCGGGCCAATGGACGAACTTCCTCAGTGAAGCCGGGGTCCCTGCACTCGGAGTGGATCTGGTTCCGGAGTTCATTGCGCACGCCCGCGGTGCTTATCCCGGCATTCCGTTCCGGACTGGCAGCCTCGACGCCCTCGATGTCGGCACCGGGACAATTGGTGGAGTGCTTGCTTGGTACTCACTGATCCACTATGAGCCAGACACGATCCGCACTCCTCTCCTGGAGTTCAGTCGGGTCCTTAGCCCTGGCGGCGCCCTGCTGATCGGCTTCTTCGATGGTCACGTCGTCGAGAAGTTCGATCATGCGGTCGTCCCGGCATACCAGTGGCCGGTAAGGGATCTCTGCGACGAGTTGGTAGCCGCGGGCTTCAATGTGGTCGAGACGCACGCACGGACAACCACCGGGCAGCGATCTCACGGAGCAATTCTCGCCATCCGCTGACGAGTTCGGCGGGGGATCCTCTTGCGGACGCTGATCAGGGGCCGCTTCCTTATGGTGCTACCAGTGGAGATCCTGCTCCCCAAGGGAACAGAAGCGCGGCGACGCACGATCACCTGAGTCAACGAGCTCGCGCATCTGGCGAGCGGCTGATCGCGGATCCCTGGACGCGTCAGTTTGACCCATAAATGTTGGCGGCGCAGCCAACGAGCAGCCTGGTGAGTGCCCAGCGTCGAAACCTGGCGCTCGGCTGGACAGGGATGTAGTCCCCGGCCAGCCGGGCAGCGTCGCCTTGGGGAGGATCAGTCCGCGGCAGCGGCAGGTCGGCGGAGAAAAACTGCGACCAGAAGCGCCGCTGCCAGGCAAAGGGCTGCGTTGATCCCGATGGCCGGCAGCACCGCGACCAGTACCTGGTCCGGGGCGCCGTCGCCGTGCTGGAGCAGGGACGCGGCGATGATGGTGCTCATGACGGGGATACCCATGGTGATGCCGATTTGCTGACTCATGGTCGTCAGGCCGGTGGCGAGGCCTTGTTCGGCGTCAGCGAGCCCTGTGGTGGCGGTGACCATGAACCCGACGATTGCGGCGAGATTGGCAACCCCGCCGATGAAGGTGGCAATCAGCACGATGATCAGTGAGGCCTGGTCGGTGTTGATGAAGAGCAGGGATCCGGTTGCAGCGGCCTGGATGGTGAGGCCGGTGATGATGGTGTTCCTGGTGCCGAGTTTGCCGATGAGTTTCGGGGCGATGATCCCGCCTACGACCGTTCCGATGCCGAGGACGGCGAAGGCGAGTCCGGCTCCGAGCGGTGTGTAGCCGAGGACCTGCTGGAGGTAGAGGGTCAGGACGAACACCAGGGACGTTTCGGTGGCGAATGCCAGGATCCCGGCGATGTTGCCCCAGGCGATGTTGTTCCGCCGCAGGATCGTCACGGGCACCAGCGCGTGTGCGGTGTTCTTTTCGATGAAGAAGAACACGATGATCAGGAACAGACCAGCGGCGAGGGGACCCCATGCCGATGTCTCAGCCCAGCCTTTTTCGCCGGCCGTGGTCAGGCCGAAGACGAGCAGCAGCAGGGCCAGGGTGACGGTGACCGCGCCCGGTACATCGAGCTTTGTTCGGGTTCCACGGGCGGACTCGGTGAGGAGTTTCGGGGCGAGGATCAGGACGAAGAGGGCGATGGGGATGTTGATGAAAAACGCCCACCGCCACGACAGCAGGTCGGTCAGGAGCCCGCCGAGGATCGCGCCGGCGGTGAACCCTGCAGCCATCAGGGACCCGTTCAGTCCCAGGGCTTTGTCCCGCAGAGGCCCTTCGGGGAAGGACGTGGTGAGCAGCGACAGCGCGGCCGGGGTGACGGCGGCGGTGGCGAGGCCCTGGGCGACGCGCGCGGCGAGCAGCAGCCCGGGGTCGGTGGCGAGCCCGCCGACGAGTGATCCGATGCCGAGCAGCGCCATGCCGGCGATGAAGAGCCGTTTGCGGCCGAACAGGTCAGCGACCCGGCCGAAAAACAGGGTGAACCCTGCCGCGCACAGCGCGAAGGATGTGGCGATCCATTGCAGGTGCTCCAGTGAGAAACCTACGTCGGCCCCAATCCGGGGCAGTGCCACGTTCAGGATGGAGAAGTCCACTGCGAGAGTGAAACTCGCGGTCAAGAGCAGGACCATGATGAGCCGCTGCCGCCCCGTCATCCGGACAGGACTCTCATGGACCGTCGGTTCCGGTGGTGCGGCGAGCTGGGGGAGAGGCGTGGTGTCGTTGGTTGTCATCGCGGGAGGGTATCCAATCACTATGCGTGTGTGCGGGTAATCCTCTCCACCCTGCCGACGCCCGGCAGGAACAGCCACGCCGTGTTGTGGGTAGCACTGGCAGTGCTACCCATCTACGGGAATGTTCGTGAATACTCACAGGTATGAACCAACCAGCAGCCATGGGCGACTTCCTCCGCAAACGACGGGCCGTGCTAACCCCGGCCGACGTCGGGCTGATGGACTACGGCACCCGCCGTGTCCCCGGGCTGCGCCGGGAAGAAGTGGCCATGCTGGCCGGCATGAGCGTGACCTACTACGCCAGGCTCGAACAGGGCCAGCACGTCAACGCCTCCGACGCCGTCATCGACTCCCTCGCCCAGGCACTGGCCCTGACCGAAGTCGAAAGAAAACACCTTGTGGACCTGTCTGGCGCCAAGCGCCGCACAACCAAAACCATGCGGAGCAGGCCGGATCAGGTCCGGCCTGGAACAAAGCGCCTCGTTGATTCCATGGGCAGGGTTCCATCGGTAGTGCTGGGCAAACGCACCGAAGTCCTCGCCTGGAACCAGACCGGGCACCGGCTCGTCGCTTCCCACCTGGACTTCGACGCCCCGGACACACCGGCGGAGCGCCCGAACATGACCCGGATGCTCTTCCTGGACGAGGCCACACGCGCCCTGTACCCGCAGTGGCGCACCGAGGCCGGGCGTGCAGTGGCGTCCCTGCGGCTGCTCTCCGGACGGTTCGCCGACGACACAGACCTTGCAGCCCTCGTCGGGGAACTGACCCTGAAAAGTCCTGAGTTCGCGAGCATGTGGGCTGAACACCCGGTCGAGAACTGCATGTCGGGGCACAAGACACTGAAGCACCCCCAGCTCGGCACTTTGGAGCTGGGGTTCGAGGTCCTGACCATGCCGGACGATTCCGGCCACCGCGTCCTCACCTACACAGCAGAACCAGGCACCGAAACAGCCAAAGCCTTGACCCGCCTGCAGCGGGCACCCCTGGCCATTGCACGGGAAGGAGCTGATCTTGATCAGGCAGTCTGAGGTAGCTATCCGCCATCACTTCAGCCCCCAACTTCACCAGTCCACCGCCCCGTTCTCGCACTTCGTGCAGCACGAAGATACCGGCTACACGGCAGGGATTATCGGCCAAGACCCACGCACAGGTGCCCTCGTGTCCGACGACGTCGCCGAGCAATGCGCCGCCATGCTCACCAACCTCGAAACGCTCGTGCATGAGGTCGGTTCAGGACTATCCAACATCCTTCGCGCAACGATCTACCTGACGGATTACGCGGACTTTGCCGCAATCAACACGGCCTACGCAAAGCACTTGCAGGCACCGTTCCCGGCGCGGACCACCCTCCAAGTAGCCGCGCTCCCGCTCGGTGCGAAAGTACAACTAGATGCCATTTCGACTACTTCGAGGTTCCCGCAACAGAGAAAGGACCGATAACGGTCAAATCCGTCCCGTAGAGGGTTCCCCTTGTGGGCGCGGCCGCCGTGCAGAGACTTTGAACTATCCGTGCAGCTGAATTCGAAAAGCGACATGAGAGGTGTCGTTTTCCGAAGTCGTCCGGGCACGCACAAAGGGTCCCTTTTGACTGGGCGTCTGTTCGGACGCATAGGCGGAGCGAGCCCGACGCGGCACCCGCTTCCGATGCATCTAGGGTGGAACCATGGGGGCAACAACGAGCGAGCGAATTTCCAGTTGGACACCGGGCAGCCGCAGGAGGAATGTCCTCGCTTGGGCGGCCGTGACAGCGATTCTGGTCCTTGGTTGGGGCGCCTACGCCGGCACGCTTCTATCGATAGCCGGACTCGACGGCTGGTCCGGGATTGCTTGCGATGGCGAATACCGCCCGGCGTCCTGCGCCTCTACGTCTGGGTGGCGGCAGTTCGAAATGACTATCACCCTCGCTCAGCTTGTCGCCCTGCCCATCTTGGTCTTCAAAGGGATCAGATCGGCTTCGGGGGGCTGGTTCGACGGCGGCTGGATGCTTTGGCTCTCCGCGGTCCTGCTGATCTGTATCGCAGTGGCACCCCTAAACAACTCACAGCTCAGCTACCTCCCCTAGCCTCTGCCGAAAATCGATCGTTGTTGGCTGACTCGTATAGGCCACCTTCTCACCGGTGCAGGTGGCGCTACTTCTCCTGCGCCTTCCGCTAGGGTGTCGGATATGGGTCCGGCAGCCGTGCGAAATGTAAAGACAGTGGCGTCGCCTCTCCTGGTCCGGGCTGTCTCCACCGGTGCCTTGCTGGGTGCGTTTATCAGCGCGGGCACCTCAGTGTTTTCGACCGTTCAGGCAGCCCTGTTTCCGGAGCAGTTTGGGCTCTGGGGCATGAATGGCGGTCAGATATTCTTCATCGCCATACTTGGGCTCCTTATCGGAGCAGTTGCCGGGCTGGCAGCGGGTGCCGGTTCGGTAGCGGCGCTTTGGATTGACGCCAATACGTCCTTATCCGTTGTACTGCCACGCGCGCTCACCGCTGGATTGGGAGCAGCCGCGGTGACGGCCGTTTACACCGTCATCGCCTTCCAGGCACTGGGAGCCACCGGGTTGGCGCTGGCAGGATTCGGAGCCGGCTTCGCCACAGTCTCCGGGTTGCTGGCGGCATTTCATACTCGACGGCTTATCCGCCGATACCATTCCACCGGCCAAAAAGAGGCCCACTGAACGTTCCCCTTACGGACTGGCTTACGGGCGTGCCCTAATCGTCCATTCCGTACTAGGCTCGCGGGGTGTCGACCAGTCAGAAACCCCAAGTGATCGTACTGAACGGCGGATCAAGCTCCGGTAAATCTTCAATTGCTCGGGCTCTTCAGGAAATTCTCCCGGGTATCTGGTTGACCTTCGGCGTCGACACATTCATCGACGCACTTCCGGCTGGGGGTGACAGCCCGCGCGCGGGAATCACCTTCGAGCAGGACGGTACAATCACCTTCAGTGCTGAGCACCGGGCCTTGGAACGCAGTTGGTACACCGGGCTCAACGGCATGGCCGGCGCAGGGGCCCACCTGATCCTCGATGAGGTCCTTCTGTCAGGGGAAGCGGGACAGGAGCGACTGCGGTCAGCCTTCAGCGATGTTGAGCTGTTTTGGGTGGCCGTGCGCTGCGACCCGGACGCCGCCGCATCCCGCGAGGCCCGACGCCCCGACCGCGTGGAAGGGATGGCGCGACAGCAAGCCCGAAGCGTGCACGACGGAGTTGTTTACGACGTCGAGGTCGACACCACGCATAGCTCATCGGAAGAGTGCGCACGCGACATCGCTCGCCAGGTTTCGCTTGAGGCTTCCGCCCGCTAAGGGATCCCAATTCGTGCATGATGGCCGACCAGCTAGCAGACGGAAAGGGGCCAGCCTGATTCGGCCGACCCCTTCAGGTTGTACGTGCAGTTCAGTTGGTTCGAGAAGCCGCTGACTGAATGGCCTTGGCGAGGTCGAGGGGGCGGCTCCACATGGGCCAGTGCCCCGTGGGGAGGTCGATGACGTCGGGGTGTTCGAGGTTGGCGACTTCGGCAAACATGGGATGGCCTGCGCGGGCCAGCTCCATCACCTGCGTGCTCGGGATCGAGCAGCACACCAGGGTGGTCGGGACGCTGCGGCGGGCGTCGTTGGTGAGCACGATGGGCTGACGAAGCACGGCGCCGGGCTCAGGGACGGCCCGGGCCCGAAACTGTTCGAGGACCTCTGCGCTCAGACCTTCGAGGCTCGCCTGCTGCGCGAGCACATCGAACGACGGCAGCGGAAGCTCCTCCAACTCCTCCGGGAGATCCGGGGCGAAGGCACTTCCCTGCGCTACAGGGCCGGAGTCGACCCACACCACCCGGTGGACAAGCTCAGGGTGCCGGTCCATGACGAGGCTGACGGGAGCGTTAGCCCCACTGTGGGCGACGAGAATTGCAGGCTGATTACCGTGTCGAGCAATGACGCCCAGGATTGCTGCGGCTTGATCGTCGAGAGTCTTCGCCACACGCTCGGGATCGTCCCCGTCGAGACCGGGCAGTGTCATCGCGATGGCACGAGAGTGGTCGGTTGTGAGGTGTTCAAGGACTTCATCCCAGGCCCAAGCGCCCAGCCAGTGGCCGGCGATGAGAATGATGGTTGGACTGCTTGCCGTAGTTGTCATGTCACTACCCTTGCAGGCGTTACGGACAAGGGTATGTCACTATTTGTGTCATGAATTGGCCTGGGTCTGAGCAGTGAAGCGTGCAGAGCGGCTCCATGCTCTATCAGAGATGTTGCGCCGCAGCGGCGCGCGGGGGGTTTCCGCCGAACGGTTGGCGAGGGAGTTCGAGGTATCCGTGCGCACGGTCAAGAGAGACCTCGATGCGTTAGAGAACAGCGGTGCGCCTATCTGGTCTCGCCCAGGTCCGGGCGGTGGCTACGGATTGGCTATAGGCGCGTCCCTGCCGCCTGTCAGCCTGTCCCCAGCGCAGGCCGTGGCGCTCATGGCAGCCGTGTCCGCTGCACCCGATGCCCCCTACTCCGATCTGGCAGCAGCAGGTATCCAGAAGATCCTGGACGTCCTCGATCCCAAAACCCGAGCACGAGCCGACGAGCTGGCCCACCGTGTCTGGGTCAACGCGCTTCCCTCCTCTTCGCGCGCAATCAAGTCGGCACTGGAGGAGGCGATGGCCGAGCAGCGAGTGATCCGCATTCGCTACACATCGAGAGACGAGACCACGACCACCCGCGAGGTTGAGCCAGTGCTGTTCGCCTCCACGAACGGCCAGTGGTACCTAGTTGGGTGGTGCCGGCTGCGCGACGCCATGCGATGGTTCACCGTGTCGCGCATCGAGCGCGCCAGCGTAACCAAGACGGCTTGTGGCGGCCATACCATCCACGAGGTCGGAGAACCCCCAGCGAACGCCAGGCCCGTGCACGGTCGGGGCGAGTGAGTCACTCAATCAACCTCTCCGGCCGCCTTGACGTATTTATCGTTTGTCGTTATGTTAACGACAAACGATAAACTCCGGATTGGGGATGGACTGTGGCGAACACATTGGCTTATTTGGACCGCAAGGGTGCATTGCTGTTTGCGATCGTCTTTGGACTGGCCGCGCTCGGCATCGCTGTTTCTGCGATCGCGACTGTGTACTCCGGACTGGCGAGCACGCCGCTGCTGAATGTGCCCCTCACGAACCTGGTGACGCCGGCTCTGGGAGAGGGCAACAGCGAGGTCCTCAAGGCCGCGTACGCCACAGCCGATGTGCAGCCGGCCAGCCTCAACGCGACCGAACGCTTCTTGCTGCTCGGATCAGGGCTCCTGGGCGGTCTTGCGGGCCTGTTGTCCGCGGCGACTCTGGGACTAATCAGTTGGTCTGTGTACCGTGGCACAGGCTTCGGCAAGCAACTGGCCCTCGCCGTCGGCATCTCGGGCCTGGCTCTGATGGCCTGGGGACTCCTGGGGCCCCTGATGAATGCAATGGCCTATCACTCGGTCCTGGACCGGATTGCATTGCTTCCGCAACAGGAAACAGGTGAGTTCTTCCTCATGGAACTGGACGTGTGGCCGGTCGCGGTTGGTCTGGGCGCTGCCGCTCTCGCGAGCATGTTCGAGACGGGCCGGCGTCAGCAGCTGGAACTGGACGGGCTGATCTGATGGCTCCCGCGTCAGATGAAGAGCAGAGGGTACATTGCAGACTCGATGAGCTCCTCGCGGCCCGGGGCATGACCTTGACCGAGCTCAGCCAGCGGGTAGGGGTCAGTCTCGTCAACCTGTCTGTGCTGAAAAACGACCGGGCGCGCGCGATCCGCTTTTCCACGCTGACCGCGATCTGCGATGTCCTCGACTGCGCGGTCGGAGACCTACTGGTCGTCACTCGGTAGCGACAGGCGGGCACAGTCGGGCGCGACGGTCCGGCGGGAGTTGGCTGCTGCTGACACAGTATCCTCACTGTTCAGCTCCGAAGGGTCAGGGCTGTGGACTCGGAAAGTAACGATCTAAGAACCGACGCCCGGCGGGGGTGATGGCTTCGGAACTGATGTCCTCCGGTAGGGGAGTCAAAGTCCCGTACTCGTCGCGGAGTCGATTTGCGAGCCGAGGCGTGTACGTCTTGTCGGAGCCGCGCCTGAGTGGATGAACCCAGACCCAGGCCAGCTTGCCGCCATCGGGTATCCGATGCACTTCGGCGGCTCCTGCGATGCGGAGGGCGCCGCCGCCGCCCGTTCCCGCATCGGTGACAAGCCAGACCTCGCCCGCGTCTGCGTAGGGCGGCATACCCAATGATGAGAATCCGGTCTCTGCCTTGAACTGACGGTACGTCCCGGTAACAGCGTTCCAATCCCCCCGCTCGGCGCGGAATACCGACTGGGCTTTTCGCTTTCTATCGTGGTCGTCGACCGCGTACATCGAGATGGTCACGTCCAACGAATCCAAATCGACCTGTTTCTGGGTGCTCGTGCGCGGGTCGTCCTCGAAAGAGTGCAACATGGTTTCCTCTCAGTTCATCGGCGGAGGCTTACCGCAGCGGACGGCGCCTGCGTGCCCGGTCACGCCTTGCTGGGTTCTAGCAGCTATGAAAAACGTGCGTGAGCCATTCAGAACTCTGGTTCAGCCTTCACACTCAACACAGTAAGCGTGGCCGGTCTTTTGACGGGCCTCTTGGGAGCGGTGGCGGACCAGAAAACAGGAGTAACAGGTGAACTCGTCGTCGGCTTGCGGGACGACCCGGATGATCAGTTCCTCGGCTATAAAATCCCCGGGAAGATCAACCCGTCGACTGTGTCTGCTTAGTCCAGCTCCCGGCCCACGCTGCGGGCGTCGGGGGTGTTGGCGGAACGCAGCGCCTCCAGGGAGTTGTGCTGAGATTTTTTGACGTCGGATCGAAGTTCGTCGTAATCGGTTGCCAAGGAAAACCGTCTCATTTCTGGCTTTGTGGGGTGTCTGCCAAGCAAGGTACACCACGCGCCCCATCGACTTCCCAACCAAGTGCTGTGAGTTTCCCGACAGCGTCCTGACCCAGCTGAGATGCCTGTGTCTAATGCAGCCAATCCAGCCCAGACTGCGTCAGCCATGTGAATCCTCGCCGGGCTGACGCTTGTTTCTGGTGGTGCGATTCTGCATCCCGAGGATGAGGAACGTGATGGCCATCGTGAAGAACGCGATCCAGGCGTTAGTGCCCAGGAAAATCAACGCGATAGCAACGGCCAGGAACACGATCCCGAGCGGCAGGAATACATTGAAACGGCTCTTCTTCGCCGGGGCATTCGACTCTGACATGGGTGCTCCTTCATCGTTCATTCGGGGTGAGGCTATGTCGCTGAGTAGATGCCCGCAAACGCTCTGTATCTGGTTGCTGGACTGAAGGCACGGCTACGTGGCGTCCAACTAGCAGTGTCTTCCTAAGTTGGAGCTGGCAGGTGCAGTATGGTGCGCGGGTCCAGCGCCGGTGAAGTGCTGCGCGGACCTGCTGCCAGCCCGCTGTTTGCCTGCCGCGGTCCCCGGATGGCGCGTGTGTCTCCGCTAGCTCCTGCTGGGGTCTGCGTGGGCGTGCGGCTGCTGTTGTCCGGCTCGGAGGATAGGAGGTTCCCACTGCACTCACCGGATCCAGATCATTGAGCCCGTGAGTCAGTCGGATAGCCGATGGGGTCGGAGATCGTTGGGGAGGAAGACGGGCAGTACTTTTCACCCGAAGATACCTCCTCAAAGACCATATCGCCCCCGTGAGGCCCTGTGCGCTCTCGCAACTGTCTTCGATTTAGATCCCAGGTACCTGTTCCAGGAGGACGGCACGCTCCCCGAACGGGTGGAAGCCGAGCTGGAACTGCTACACAGCGTGCGGCGTGCGCCGCTCATGCCTTCGGACCGGTGGACCCTGAAACACTCAGAGCCATCGCCAAGATCCAGGATGAGCGCTATCCCGGAGCGAACCCGTAGGCTACAAAGCGATGGATGAAAAACAGATACAGGAAATAGCCGACAGGGTTATTACCGCTTTGCAGAATCTGGCGCCCACCGATCCTGGCTTCAGGCTCGCCGACGCCAGTCCCATCGCCGTCCTCATAGCCGCTGTCGTAGCTCTTGTCATTGGTCTGAAGACCGTCAGACAGAAACGTGAAGCCGATGCCCGGAGCGAGTGGTGGAAGCGAACACAATGGGCCCTCGAAGCCTCCGCCTCCAAAGACACGCGGATGTATGCCTATGGCACAGGGTTGCTCGACCTGCTGGCCCAGAGCGAGCTTGCCGGTCCCAAGGACAAGGAGCTGATAGATGCTGTCTGGGAGACCGGTGATACCGGGATGAAGGACGAGGACATCGCACAGCTCATCAAGGAAGCCAGCGAGCAGGACGATCTCTCGGCCGAGGACCTGCTGTCGCTGATAAGTTTCGCTCCCGAAGATTTCGACGTCCTCGAACATCTCCGGGAGCAGGCGGACAAACTTCCACCCGAGGATGCCGGGAAGGCCGCGTTGATCTATGGCGTGATAGCCGGCTATGAGTCGATGGCGGCGATGGACGCTAAAGACGCCCGTGCCGCCGGGACAGCAGGCTCAACAGAGTTGACGAATTCCGCAGGTCAGGGAGAGGTCCCCCGCGGTAAGTTTGCGCTTATTCGCACATTTTTCAGAGGATTCGGAAACTCAGCGACACCCTCGTCCGTAGACGATTCACCGGCTCCGGGCGATAATGTGAGGGACAACAAGGAGGTGCACGATGGCAACAGGTGAGAACTACCGCGTCATTCGCAAGAGTCGCAAGGAAGAAGTGTTCGACACCCTGCGTCGCGAGATCCTCGCCGCTCGGCTCAAGGTCACCCTGGACGAGCAGCTGAAGCGTCCGACATCCCCCACGGTCAAGCGTCTGGCAGGTATGAAGCTGCCACCAATGATCCGGCCTCATCGCTTCGTCGATAAAGCCCGGGTCACGAGTTAGTTCAATCCGCTGGACCTCAGCGAAAAAAGAAGCCCCATCCGGATGACCCGGGTGGGGCTTCTGTCTTATGTAGGGGATTTCCCACTGCGAACGCATTAGGCGATCACGTTTTTCGACAGCAACGGCGGTCGGCGGTTCCGCCCAAGCTGGCCGTAGGTGGTCGTTGGACCCCCGGATAGGTAGATCTCCTGTCGCACAAGATGACGTAAGTCTCTGTGGAAGATTTGGCACAGTAGCGCCACCACGGACCTGCCGGAGCGGCGCACGCAGCCACGCACGCTCGCACCTGACCAAGAAGCGGAAGTTCTCCTGCCCGTCAAGAACAGGGTTCCCGGTGGTGCTCGGGAGGTCATTCTGACCGCTCAGGAGTACGATGTAGCACTTCGTGTAGCACTTGTACGACTCACGTCCTACGCAGTATTTGCTTAGTTAGCTGGTGATCTGAGCCCCTGTAGCAATGTAGCTATGTAGCACCCCGAATCAGCATCAAAACTGCGTGTGTGCGTGCGCGGGCGTATACATATGTGTGAGCTATCTAAGTGCTACATAGCTACATTGCTACATTCAGTAGTTTTGTACTGGTAAATCAATGTTTAAGGTGTAGGAGTTTTGTAGCAATCTGTTGGAAAACGTCGACAAACTCCTACACCATCTTCCAGCCGAGCCCGTTCATCTCCTGCCTGAACAACCCGCCTGCGTCCTAGGCGCCGCGCCCCGCTTGCTGCCCTGGCAAGGAATCGTCCAGGCATGGAGGTCTACAACTCGTACAAGGAATATTCCGTCACCCCTGCATGGACTTGGGCCCAAAGCGCCCGGTCACAAGCGGAGTCATCCTGCCCATGTCGATGACGTTACGAACGAAATGATGAAACGAACGAAATGACGTAACGAAATTGGGAACGAAACCCTATTCGCCATCGTCCGGGCGCAACATGATTTCAAAGCAACGAAGATCCCCGCCATGTGGTGAAGCGCTGGACCGGGCAGCCCTCCTCTCCAGCCACGACCACCGCGTGAGACATTCTGCGGCTGTTGGCTGCCAATTTGCAGTGCGCTCTGGCGGCCCCTCGTAAGGGCAGCCTGCGTGGCCGCCGTTGATGCTGACATAGCCGTGGTGATCTCAGCGGGCATTCACGCCTGTGCTACGGAAGACCCCTCAACAGCCCGCTGACGGAGAGGCCCCGCAGAATCTCTGAGTCACTAAGCTCCTGCGGCAACTTGCCTAGAAAGCGGTAGCGGTTCGAGTACAAGAACCCCTGCACCGTGCCCCACTTGGTGCAACCGGTACCCTCCCACAACGCCAACTCACGCCGGTAAAACTCCTGCCAGTTGACTGCCCTGACGCCATTGGCCGCCGTTCGCGGACGCTGATCCGGCACCGGGGGAGTCCCATTCAGGTTCAGCTCACGGACAGGCAGCCAGCTGTATTCCTGCTTCCAATCGCCGCCGTCGGGTGCCCCCATTGCCAACCAGAGCCGTGCGTCGTCTAGATTCTGGCTGTCCCAGATCGTCACGTAGTTAAGTTGCGCGGCGCCGGCAGCGCTGCGCTTGGCCGTGTCCCGCTGACACCACTGGAGGATAGCTGTGTCGTAGAAGGCTGAGCTCTTGGCCCGCCAACTTTCCACGAGCAGCCGGTCGTGGCGATTGTCCTCGTCAAACCAGTGGCCGCCGTGGGTCCACATCCCGTTGAGCTCGATGAACAGATTCCGTGAAGGAATGAAGAAGTCGCACCGGTAGGGGTAACGCAGGTCGCTGTGCTGGCGGAGAACGTCAGACTTGCCGAAGTGCCCAACAAGCAGGCCATGAAGGGCCTCCTCCGGTGCCGAAGCATTAAACGAGTTGTTGGCCCGCTTGGCCTCGTTGATGCGCCGCTGGTGCTCCGGATCCAGCATCCTTCGCGACTGGCTCTCACGCCGCTCCTCTGTCTGGGCGTGGTTGGGAAACCCGTAACGCTCCAAGCTCGTCTCCCGCGAGCGTGCCGCAAACTCAACACCATTCGTTTTCATAAACGTCGAATGGGCCGCTCGTCGCTCCTGCCGCTGAGACGCATAAAGGACACCGTACTTCTCCAATGTCGTAGCCCGTGCCTTCTTGCTGCGCTCCGCGTTAGTCTTCAGCATCAGCTTCGACTGACGCTCACGGTTCGCAGACAACTGGGAAGCGGATTCCACACCGTAGCGTGCCAGATTCGTCTGCCGGGATATTGCAGCCCGTCTCTTGCCGTCCGCCCGGGCCAGGGCGGCCTGCCGGGCACGGGCCTCCGGGCGCTGTGAGGCATGATCCACCCCGTACCGTTCCTGGAATGTGGCTCTCGTGATGGCCTGCACCACAGGGCTCTGGCTCGGATAATCCACGCCATAACGGTCGCGAGTCGCTGCGGCTTTTCTGCCGCGCAGATCCTCAGCAAAGGCCTCGTCGGCCATATGCCGGGCAAAACTGGCCCGGGCTGATTCCGCCAAGGAAGAATCTGCTGAGAAAGTGTACTTGCCGCCATACCGTTCTAAGCGGGTCTGTTCAGCCGATTCCTGGAACTCCGTCAACTCAAAGGGGTTCGCAACGCCATGCTTGGCGAGCATGCCCGCAACCATGTTGCCGCGCCTGAAAGCAGTATCCGCTGCCGCGAACTCAACCGCACAGCCCAAGGAAGCAAAGAGCCGCCGCAGGGTCACTGTGTTTTCGCCGGAAAGACCTAGTAGCCCCAGTGTCGCGATCTTAGAGGCCCCTTCTGCGTGGGCAGCAACAGCTTCCAGAACAACAGTCTGATCCACCCGGACACGAACATGCTCGACCTTGTACTCGAAACGATCGACACCCTTTGCTGAATCGCGCAGCGAGCGTCCATGGTAGCCAACATCCACCCCGGTGCGCGTGAGAATATCGCCCTGTCTGAAGCCGCGCAGCATAAGGTCAACTGGCGAGTTTTGGGCTTGGAGCCGAGGCCGCTGAATCGAGGCCAGTGCCACTGCTGGCGCCACGTCGGGGCCGGCAAATTCGAGGTGGGCCTGCTGCGGAGTTGGATCAAGTGTGAGGCGGTAGGCGCAACGAACTTCTGTGGTCGCCGTCGCCGTCGTCTGGTTCCTCATGTTGGGAACGTAGTTACGGGAAGCAGCCGATCACTAATGCCTCGGGTGCCAGCTCGGATCGAAGCCTGCACCCGAGGTGCTGGTCATTGCCTGGACACCATCAACCCGCTTCTGTTCGTAATCGATCAATTGCGGCGGTTGATGAGCAGAGCTTGCCACCAGCGGGCGCCCTCTACCGCCCCTCCGGAATGTTTCCCAACATGTTCCGAGTGTGACGTCTAGCGAAGCCTTTCCACGGAGATGCCGTCGATGTTGCACAGCGACGGGGGCATCGACCATCGGGCGGCAACGGGCCATGATGGGAGCAACGAGGAGGAGCCGCATGACGAAGTCCACAAAGTACCGCCAGGACGGCAAGGGCCATGTGTTCAATACGCTGCGCCGCGAAATCCTCGCCGCACGACTGAAGGTCACCCTCGATGAGGAACTGGACCGTCCCACCTCGGTGACGGTGAGGCGCCTGGCCGCGATGGATCTGCCGCAGATTATCAGGCCGTACCAACGCGTCGATGGCGTGACTAAGCGCGGAACCTACGACCCGTCGCACAAGGACGAGGTGTTCGCCACGCTGCGCCGCGAAATCCTCGCTGCCCGGCTGAAGGTCACCCTCGACGAGCAGCTCAGCCGTGAGACCTCGCCGACGGTGAAGGCTCTGGCCGGGATGAAGCTGCCGCCCATCGTCAGGCCGAACTATCGCGGTGGTGATCCCAAGCCTCATGCTGGCGGGCCGGCCACTTCCTTGGAGTAGAAGTAGGCAATTTGTCGTTGATGCCATGACGGGCACCGCGGAGTTCCTCCGGTGTTCAAAGCCGGCACTGCCCGTGCGGGCAGTCCTCCCACCAGACAGTCCAAGCTGAACTGTGTCCGGTCACGGTTCCAAAACTAGTGCTCGACAGTTTCGACGCCGCGGACGGATTCCAGAGCCGACATGAGGCGGTGCGCGTTCGTCGGTGAGTTCAGCAGGTAGCTTGTTTCCACCAACGCGTCGTACTCATCCTTCGACATCAAGACCGCGGATCCACGCTTTGACATGATCTCAACCTCGGTGCGGTCGAGATTGACTCGCTCGATGAGACGGACGAGGTCGCGGCGAGCCTCGCTTATGGTTATGGCCATCACTGCCTCCTGGTTGTACGAGACATGCTAGTACTTGGCCTTGGTGCCGAGGTCCTCCGGAGCGAAAAGGCCCGTAGCTAGCCACAACCGAGAGTCAGGCAATGAAGGTGGCTGGTCACTCCGTTGCTAGTCGGGCGAGGGCGCGCACGCCTGCGGTGAACTGGTCGAATTTCAGTCGATTGTGACCGTTTTGGAGTGCGACAGCACATGCACTGAGTTCTTCGAGCTTGAGCTCCATGAGAACCGAAGGCACGAGCCGAGGTTTGCTGCGGTTGATCCAGGGCCAGCGCTCCAGGGAATCCGGCTCATAAGCGGCGGTCCACTCGATGTAGTCCTGGGCTCGGACTCTGCTTCAAGGGTCACCTCTACGACGGCTTAGCAGTCCTTTGGCGTTGACGGGTGGTTCCGTGGCCGTTGTAGGTCTCAGGACTGCCCAGTCGAGACTGACACGCGCCTCCGCGATTCGGCAGAAATCCTTCCTAGGATGAACTGATGAGCGAAACCGCGGCAGAAACAACAGGCCCAGCCCAAGCTTTCACCTACGACGGCCAAGTTGGGGAAGAGAAGCTTGGGGAGCTTCTTGCACTTGGAGCAGAGCACTCGTACCTGGACTTCAAGAGGGAACTGGACCTCAAAGATCCCGTGAAGAAGCTCGATTTCGTCAAGGACTGTGCCGCCATGATGAATCAGCCGCGGGGCGGGTATCTGGTGATCGGTGCGAATGACGATGGAACGCCGGCCCCAGGAGCTTTGCTCCCGACAAAGGAGATGTTCGATTCCGCCGCACTTACCGAAATTGTCAGAGGTTATGTCGATGCGCCCATCGACATCCGCGCCCAGGTGCACACTCTTTACCTTGCGGGCGAACCTGCTTGCATGGCAGTTATCTATATCGCGCCTCCAGCAGATGGAATACCGGCGGTGATGGCCAAGGAGGGTACCGCACCGAGCTCGAGTGGCGGCAGAATCAAACGCTTTGACCGTGGAGTTGTATTTACTCGTGAGGGAACGTCCAACGCCGTAGTCACACACAAGACGTGGGGTAACGTTCTTGCGAATTTCAGGAATCAGCAACGTACTGAATCTCGCCAGGACGTGGACGCGCTTATCCGACGGACTCTGCAGATGGTTGGTACCTCAACTGCACGGGCAACGGTGATTCCGGACCTGGCTATGAACGCGGCTACGTTCACGGAGGCAGTAGGCACGACCCTTATTGAGGGTAACGTTCGGGCCCTCCGAAAATTTCTGAATGAGGCCAAGAATGTCTATCTCCATGGTGCAGACGACAAGCAAAGTGAAGTAGCGCTCGACCGGATCGCGGCTGTCGCGGCTGAAGCTGTGACCGTGGGCGATCTGTCCGCCGTAAAGCAGGCCATGGACGCACTCTCTGAGCTGTACGAGAGCCACCTCACCACCCCAGGTAGAACAGCAGGAAGAGCAGGGGCGCAAGCTAAGTGGCTGGCCATCATTCTCCGTGTCATGGCCGTAGGTGCCGTCGCCGTTCGAAGCAACCAATATGGAGCCCTACCGAGCATTGTCCTGATGCGAATTGGCGACGGAACTTACTCCTACAGGTCCTGGATTAGGCATGCCTTGACGGAGGCTTCCAGAGAGAACCTGCTGGTACGTTCAGACGAGGCGGCCAATGGCGGAAATATCATTGCCTTATCCGCCGAGCTGCTACGCGACAGTCCTGAACTTCGACCAGACATGCAGAACGTCGCCAGCTTGGATTCGAATGAAGTCTTTATGGACTCCTTGTGTCAGTTCGATTTCCTCTGGTGCTGCTTGTCTCTGGCATCCGTTGAAGAGGCATCATCATCAGAAGCTGCGTACTACCCAAGCTGTGCTGCCTATCACCAGCACAGGGTCATGCCCGCGGTCCAGAAACTGGAAAGTAGATCCGAGATCAGAAGCGAGATATTCTGCGACATCCCAGATGAAAAGATCGCGGACGCAATCCTCGAAGTCCTTGACATGGCAAAACAGCAGTCATGGAACTACGGCGGATGGTGGGGCGGGCGCCGCGAGCTGGATCCCGCCGGCTGGACCATGAAAAATGCAACAATCGAGGGTTTGTCTGAGAACCGTTTCTAGATGCCCGCGGTCATGACTTGCTAGGAGCGCTCTCGCTGCGACACTGTCCAACTATTTGCCGCTTATAGGAAAAAACCAATAACGCCTAATAACTCCGTATAACTGAGGGTTTGAACCCTGTGGAAACCCATGGGAGGAAGCTCAGGCGTGCCGCCTCGGTTCCGGGTGGCGAATCCGCTGCTAACGTCCTCGAATTCCTCGCGGCCCTGGCTGAGCTGTCCATGGCGGCCGGGCCCAGGGTCCTCAGCCGGCTCCGGGGAGTGGCAGTCGGTCCTGCACCCCTTGTGGGTTCGAGGGGAACGGCGGCCGGATACGAAATCTACTTGTCAGGTGTTCCTGTGCCAGGCGGGCCTATCCTGCCGCTGCAGCTTCCGGAAGAAATCTGTTGGCGCGGGGCCGACCCCCAAGGTCCCGAGGCCGGCGAGTCGTGGTCCAAGTACTGACCAGGCTGCTGTCCGCTTGCTCGGCAGAGAGTACGCAGTCAATCCACAACATAATGACAGTTATGGTGTGGCCGCTAAAGCCTAAGGGCAAACGGGGCGGCGCTCGTCTAAGCGACTTCATTTACGCGGGCACGTGTGTGCCATGCTGAGTCCATGAAATTTCACTCGCTCCAGAGCGGGCACGAGCGGAACCTCGCTGCAAGCCTTGCAGGACAGCAGGGGCCACGCTGATCCGCGGACCACGAGGCGCTATGACAGAGCACGGAACAACCTGCTCAAGTCTGCCGGCTACGACGTAGCGCGGGCGCGGGCGTAGAGCCCTTCTGATGATTGTCCCTAAGGAAGCAGGAGCGTGAAGGAGATCTCTATAGCGGGCCGCTGGTGGACTGCAACCATCGCGTGGACCCTGCTGGCACTCGCCTCGATCGTCCTCATCGGCTACGGAATCATGCGGGCCGACTGGCATGTCGGGCTGCCGAATCCGGCCGATCAGGAAGAGACATGGATAGGCAGTCGCTATATCTTCGCCGGCTGCGCGCTGTCACTCGCGGCCGCCGCGTGGTCACGCCTTCGTGGCAACCCGGTCTGGGTGAGCGTCTGCGTTGGCCTGCCAGGAATTCTGGTGGGCTGGGCGGCACTTCAGGACCCCTACGACCTGAAGCGTCACCTGGCCGCAGTCGTGGCGTTCCCGCTGGCCCTGGCCGGGGTCACTGCGGTCCTGCGGGTGCCTAGGCATCGGCATCGAGCGTACCGGCCGTAATCATTGAAACGTCCAACAGCGTGTTGGACGCGAGTTCAAGTCGTTTGAAGCGAAGCAGTCGCACGCTCGTGCTTACAAATTTTCTAGCGTTTGCGGCCCATAATACGTTCGATGGCCTCTGCCTCACGTTGCGCTTCCCGTTCCGGGTCGATACGCGGCGCACTTGCGCTGGCTCCCAGTACCTGGCTGTAACTGGTGCGGCTCCGGTACTGCCTGAGTGCGTCCGTCCGCCGTTCCACCGACGTCGTCGGCTGCCTGGACGTCCGCCGGGCCAGCGCTTCCCGATGGGCCGTGAGTTGTGCCAGCCGGGCCGGTTCCGGCTTGTGCCCAATGAATTCAACAATCCCTGGTGGAGGCACCAGGGACCCTGCGTCCGACAGCCTCCACTCCGACAGCGGGGCGGAGGCGTAGTGGGCGGGAGTCATGAGGTACCGCTCAGCCGTGGGGTGGCGGTAACTGCCCGAGTACATAGCCACGAGGACACCGAGGGATTCGTACTCCATATCCAGGACGACGCTGGTCAGCGGCAAATCGAGAACCAGATCAGGAACGTCCGGAGACCACAGCCACACGTCACGGATGCCTGCCGTCTGATAGCCGCCGTGGCGGCGGTCCCACTCTTTGCTGTCCATTGGCTTGCGCTGGACCTCGAATGCCAGATGTCGCCCGGAGGTTGCCGTCGCCCTGACGTCGCTGCGCAGCCGGACGCCGGGGATCCAGACCTCATCTTCGACGGACCAAGGAAGGATGTGGTGCTGGTCTCTGGCCCAGTCCATGATGAAGCGCTTACCGTGCAGGTGCTCAGCGGTCTCGCCGTGGCGGCGCAGGCCGTCGGGGGCCTCCCCGGCCTGATGGCGGAAGTGCTTGCATCGCGTTTTGGCGTCGACGAGCTGCACCGGGACTTCGCGGCCGTCTTCCTTGCAGTCGATGCAGACGATCTCCTTGGAGCCCTGGTAACCGTAGCGGTCGTAGTAGGAGTTGTTTCCCCTGCCCGTTGCCGCAGCGATGACAACCTGCCCGTCCGCGTTGTTGTAGGCGACGAGGGGATCTGACGGTTCCCACTTGCGCGGAAAGAGCCGACGTATTTCGATCATGCGCACAGTATGAGCCGGGGGGCTGACATTTCTGCTCACTGTGCGGGCGTGTTGAAAGCCCCGCTCCCAGGCGCTGGCATAGAGCTCGTCGCTGCGGGAGCTAGGCTGGACCGTTCCTGGACGAGGGGATAAGGGACTGTGGATTACAACGATTTCGAGCTGGCTGCGTTTTGGGTGCTGTCACTAGCCCCAGGGGTTCTCCTGATGATTGCGGGCATCATCGTTCACCACAAGCTGTCGACAGCGTGGGTGCCTCGATACCTGATCCTCGGCATTCTGGGCTGCTTCATCTACGCGGCGTTTGCGGCTCCCGTGGTCATGAAACTGTTCCCGCCCCCCTACGTCCCGGGCCTGTCAGAAGGTCGGGGACTGGACCTCCGGGGAGTGGGCTTAGTAGTTGGATCGTGGATAGGTGCCCTCGCAGGCGTTGCTTTCGCGCTGCTGACTGTCGCGGGTTCGTGGATCGTGCAGCGGCGCCAGGCCGGTAGCGCGTGAGCTTCCCGGCAGCAGCCTCGGATGAGGATTGCAGGCGGAGCGGTTTGGTCTGCGCCGTCTCGTAGACTGCCTCTGGGCTTGTAGGGCAATGGGGGAGACATGAAGACGAACGACATGGTGTTCAACACCAAACGAATGCCCGAAAAGTGGCGGCGTCACTTCAAGATCTACCGGGCCAAGATCAGCATCTATCTGGATACTGCCGACTTCGGGACCCCGCTCATGGTGGACGCTTCCGAGATGATGGAATTCCTGCCCGCAGGCGTAGACCAGGCGTCCTTCGTCGAGAAGATCGGTCCCGTCAGACCTGGAGCCGAGGCGCTGTGGGTCGAAGCGGAAGTGCCCGAGGGTTTACCGTCCCGTCCGAACGTCCGCCGAATCGGGGCAATGGTTCACCGCAGTAAGACCCGGACCAACTTCATGGAGAAGCCCTTTACGGGGGCGGATCATGAATTCTGGATCGAAGCCTACCTGCGCGATGTCGACGGGCTCTCCACCCGGCTGGAGCAGGATGTCCGGTTCCGGCTCGATGACAGGGGATTCCTGACTGGGCTGGAATTCATGGCGTACAAGAGCATTCTTCGGCCAGGGAACCCGTTCGGGGAGTCCAAAAGCATGGTCACCAGCGGATATGCCGTTGAAGAAGGTCAGTCCCCGCCGGCGGCACCGGCTGTCGAGGCGATCAACAGAGTCTTCTTCGCCCTGGCCCTGATGAACTGCCGCAATGTGAGCCTGCGGGAGCGCAGCTCGGGCCGCTCAGCAGGAGCCGGACTCACAGGCGATGCCTTCCACGAGGTCGTCATCGACGGGAACACCCGAGGGTCCGCCGGCGGCGGGGGAGAGGCAGAAGGGACAGGCAGACGCCACCTGGCGCGCGGTCACTTCAAGACCTTCACAGAAGATGCGCCGCTGCTTGGGAAGCATGTGGGGACGTACTGGTGGGGCTGGCAGGTGCGTGGCCAGGAAGGCTCCGGCGTCATTGAGAAGACCTACACGCTGAGGGCCGGCAGCCGCTGACAGATGGGACGGAGCAGGCTCCCGGGCAGGGCGTGTTTCACGATAATGACACCCAGGTCCACTGGCCTATGCAGGCGCGATTCGTTTAGGGAATTCCTGCTGCGTCCGGTCCGTTGCCCAGCAGGCTGCCATCCGGCTGGCGAAGGACCACCAGCAGACCAAGCTGATGTCCTGCGTCGCCGGCACGCCCCGCTTCAACGAACGGTTCTCCTCGTTCCCGTCTGCGACCGTGAAACTGCCGGCGCCGACGGCAGATCCGGTGGTCCTGACCAAGGCTGCGACCTCAGCCCTGGAGCACTGGATCGTGGACGGTGTGCCGTACGCCAGGGCAGGAGTGATGCTGATGGATCTGTCGCCGGCCGGAGCTGCGCCGCAGCTGCCCATGTTTGCCACCGCTCACGAGGAAAAACACATCGGGTCTCTGCTGGGGGACATCATGGACAGGTTCGGAACCGGCTCTATTGGCCTGGGCCGTGCCGGGATGGTCGAGGCGCCCGACTGGGGCATGAAGCGCGAGGCCCTGTCTCCGCGCTACACCACGGAATGGGACGAGCTGCTGGTCGTCAAGGCGGCCTGAGAGCAGCGGCCCACGGCCATGTTGCCCACAGGCCACCATTCTGAGTTGTAGCGTTCTAGCCATGGTCTATTCGCTGGATACAACCGAATCCGAAGAGGAAGTACAAGCTGGATTATGGCTGATCCGGAATGCTGGTCAACGCGTCGAAGTGCTGTTGGGCGAACCGGGCCTGCGCAATCCTGAAAAAGGCAGCCGGCTTGCTGCTGTGGATGCGCTCACGCCATATCAGCCCATGTCCAACCAGCTGTCCATCTTCGACATGGTTGCCGTCGACAACCTACGCGCAGCGGTGAAGTACATCGAGAAGGCAAACGATGTGCCCATGATCGCCTTATATTCGATGATTCGGTCGGCAGTGGAAGCAACGTCTTATGGCCTCTGGCTGTTGCACGCAGGGAAGGTCAGTAAACAAGCCTTCCTGTCCCTGCGGATCTCCTATGAGAACAATGAAGATCTCGCCAACCTGGGCAAGGTGTTTGCACCTGAACAGGGATCTGGAGACAACGTCCGGAAACGACTCCGCGAGCTTCAACAAGCCATTCCCGCCTACAGGAACCACGATCTTTCAGCGCGCCCAACTACAACCGACGTGATTTCGAATGCTGACAAGGCAGTACCCAAGAGGGATGGCTTCTCAGGGCTCCAGGTGTGGAAATCTTGCAGCGGCCTCGCCCACGCCAACAGCGCGGTAATACCTCACATCCTGGAACGAAAGTTTGCCGGCGACGTGGAAAACGGCAAGATGTTCCGTCTCACCTCTCGGATGACTATGCTGGGCGCCTTCCTGATCGCGGGCGTCGAGAACGTCGAGACGTTGAGGACCTTGCACCAGGACGCGACGGCGGCACCTTCCTGGTTCAATAAAGCCTAAGACGCCCGGCGGGTGCAAGGCGTCGCAAGTCGAAAAGTCCGAGGGGGGTCTCATCTCCACCGGCTCTCCACCTTTTTGGTGATCTCTGGCAGCGGGTAGTCATCCACCTTGCTGCTGCCGTATTTCAGCGGAACCTCGGCCGGACAGTCAGCCGGCACCAGGGACACAGATTGGGAGGCCACGGTGAAATCAGCGCACGAGCGGGCTGAGTATCTGCCGCCGCCCTCCGCTTCTGTCTTCTGGATGTTGCTGCTGAAGGACACAGGAACATGGAGGGCTCCGGCTTCCCAGCGGAATGCTCCGAATCCGCGGCGCGTCATTTCGGGCAGGGTTTGCAGCGAAATCTCGAAGGCTTTGTGGTCGCTTAGTCCTCCACGATGGGCGAGGTCCGCGGCGGCCACTGCCAGTTCGTCGGCGTCGTGCCTGATCTGGCTGTGAACCCGTGACTCCGGGTTGCGGCAGCCGGTGAGCAGCACAACACAGCACAGAAGTATGGCCACGGGCCAGCTTGCACGTCTCATTCATCCCCCAATAGACGGTTCCAGCCTCTCACGCCCTCGGGCGTCCAAAGCTGCTACGTTCACGGCCAAGCACAAGGGGTGTCAATCACGGCTGCCGTATAGCCTATTTGTGAATTTTCGGTGTGTCTCGCGCGACGGACCATCTTTCCCGTGTGGCGCCGTTAGTCTCCTGCCATGGATGAATACTCGGAGGAACTCGTCAACCTCGCCTTCATGGCACTGGACCACGCCATCGGTTCGGTGGTCTCATCGGGTACTGACCTGGTGCCGTTTGTGATCAGGGAGCACGGTGCCCGGCGGAACCTGCAACGGTACCTTGTGGGCGATCAGCTTGAGGCGGGTGTTGCTGCGGCGCGGCAGTCCATCACGGAAGGGCCGCTACCTGACCGCGTGGCGGTCGCCTGGGATGGTTTTATGACCACGCCGGAAGGGCGGCAGGAAGCTGTTTTCGTTGAGTCTTATGAGCAGGGCACGCCTGCCGGATTCATCATGGCCCAGCGCTACCAGCGGGCCGGGTTCCTCAAGAAGAAACGCGAAGCAGTGGGCAATCCCGCCCTCGTGGAGAAGAACACCGCACCCCTCTTCTAGCCGCCGTTCACTACTGGCCGCCCAGCTGCTCGGTAAAGGTACGCCGTTCAGCGTCCCAGGACATGCTGAGGGCCGCCCTATGGATTTGCCGCGCGGCTGCCTCCCATCGCCGCTTCGGGTACGGCAGCCTGTGCCGGCGGGCGATCTGGATGGCCTGGTCCAGGGCAACGTGGCACATGGCTGCCGAGTAGGTGAAGGGGCGGCCATCGCTTCGGACCTCCCAGGGGCCGTTGTCGGGTGTCTTCCAACTGGCGATCGCTGAGAATGTCAATCTGACCTGAGCTGCACGCATTGCCCGCCCCGGGCCACGGTCCGCGGGTGGGTGGCGATCAGGGTCCGGCCGTCGAAGATCCGCACCTGCGTGGCTTGCAGGGAGACTCGGACTTTGCACTGTTGGGAAAAACCTCTGATGGAATCAACGGTGGGGTGGGCTCAACTGAAACTGCGATTCATCAACCGGCTAGCCGCGAAGTGGGCCCAACTCAGACTGCAGAACCGGTCCCCATTCAAACTGCCATAATCACAGCAGGGGCGGGCTGGCCATCTTGGCCGGTGTTGCAGTGGGCGCCGGCGTTTGGTTCCTATTAAGAAACTACTTCCCAGACATTTCTCCCCTCTGGGCTGTTGTGACAGTTTTCAATAGCTCCCCTGCCACTATCTCGGCGTGTGGCGAGGAGGTCCAGTCGGTCGGATGAAGACCAAGATCGCCCGACTGCCTAACGACAGCTACGGCCACCAGCCAAGAACGCCAGCGTTGTCGAATGATGCCCGCCGACGGCACATGCTCGGGGCTGGCGGAAATGTCCTCTCAGTAGTCCGGATAAGAAGACGCGGACGAGCTGCCGCATGACCGGTTCGGGGTCTTCCATGAGCTCAGAGAGCCGCCGGCGGACCAGCTCCAGGGAGGGCAGTGTGAATTCTCTGCTGATTCCTTCCCACGTCTGATCGCTGATGGATTGGCCGTTCACTCTTCTTCGGTTGTTTCGTCGGCGTCGCTGATGCTGTCCAACAGCCAATGCGTGGACAGCGGTTCCCGGCGGAGAGTCGCGGTTCGGAGGGCCGACTGAGCGTCGGGGCGGACCTGTACCCGCCAGTATTCGATGCTGACCAGGTCGCCGCTTCCGACAGCGGCTGTGCGCCGGGTGTCCCACCAGGCGTCGCGTCCGAACCAGTGCTGGGAGTCCGTGGCGGGATCGACAAGCCAGGTTGTCCCGTCGTGCCGGATGGCGAGGGGTTTGCCTGCCGGATCGAGACGGACCTGGAGTTCGCGGGTCGGTAGGGCAGGGGCGTCGGTGATGGTGGTCATGGGGGTGTGTTCTTTCGTGGTGCGGTCGTGCGGGCGAAGTTGGGTTAGGCGGCTTTGACGAGGGGGAGTTCGTCCCAGTGGGTGGTGTAGCGGGGGGAGACCATGTCCCGTTTCATGGTCCAGTCCGGGCCGCCTCGGATCCCGCCATGGCCCAGGCCGATGGAGCCCCGCCCGTACCGGCGGGTGATGTCTTCCAGGAGTGTTCCGACGTGGCGTTCCTCGTGCGGGTTCTCGAACAGGGCCAGGGGTGCCTGGTTGCCGGAGGGCCGCAGGTCGGTGACCATGATCCCGGCCCTGGCATACCGGATTCCCTCGCAGATGCGGGGCAACAGGGCGTGGGCGGCCTTGGTGAGCAGCACCGGATCGGCGGTGGGCATTGGCAGCGGCACGCAGACCGAGGGGTAGGAGGTGTCTTTCGGGTTGAAGTGTGAGGTGCCGGCGAACGCGGTGAGGACTTTGGCTTGGAGTCCGTGTTTGGCCAGCCGTGCCGAGGCCTGCTGGCCGTAGACGCTCATTACCTGCCGGATCCCGGCCGCGGTGGTGATGGGGGTCGCGAAGGAGCGGGAGAAGATGAGCTGGTCCCGGCCGATCCGTTCTTCCTCCATCGGGATGCAGGGGGTGCCCTGCAGTTCCAGGACAGTGCGCATCATGACCACGGAGAAGCGGTCCCGGATCATGACCGGATCGGCCCGGGACAGGTCAAGGATGGAATGGATTCCCAGGGCGTTGAGGCGTTTGGTCAGCCGGGTGGCGACACCCCAGATCTCAATCACGGACAGGCGGCGCATCAGTCCTTCCCTGTCCGCGGCCGGCACGGAATCCCAGTGGCAGACCCCGTCGAAGGCATGATTGTTCTTGGCCCATTTGTTGGCCAGTTTCGCCAACGTCTTCGTGGCAGCGATCCCGACACAGACCGGCACACCGACGTTCCGCCGCACGGCGGTCTTCATGTCCCGGCCCAGGGCCAAGAGCTCCTCCGGGGTGCCTTTGACGCCGAGGAACGCCTCGTCGATGCTGTAGACCTCCAGCCATGCCGAGTACCGGCCCAGCAGCTCCATGACCCGGGCGCTGATGTCCCCGTAGAGCTCGTAGTTACTGGAGAGGGCAACGAGTCCCCATTGTTTGGCGCGCGGGGCGAGTTTGAACCACGGCTCACCCATGGCGATGCCGAGCGCCTTGGCCTCGGGGGAGCGGGTGACGGCGCAGCCGTCGTTGTTCGAGAGGACGATGACAGGCCGGCCCTCCAAGGATGGATCAAACGCCCGCTCGGCCGAGGCATAGAAACAGTTCACATCCACATGCGCGATCTGCGGCATCTGCCGCATGACAGCCGGCTTAGACATGGCGTGCCCCATGCCGGCACAGCCCCCGTTTAACGCAAGAGCGCGCCTTAAACATGGTGCAGGCACCGGGTGGCGACGCCCCAGATGACTAGGTCCGACAACGAGAGCACGCGGATGTCCGGGTAGGCCGGGTTCTCCGCCTGCAGCACCACCCCGGCACCCGTGATCCGCAGCCGTTTGATGGTCAATTCCCCGTCCAGGACCGCGACGACGACGGATCCGTCCACCGGTTCCAGGGCCCGATTGACGATCAGTTCATCGCCGTCGCTGATTCCGGCGCCTTCCATCGATTCCCCGGACACCCGCACGACGTAGGTGCTGGTGATGTCCTTGATCAGGTGCTCGTTCAGGTCGATCCGGCCGTCAAAGTAGTCCTGCGCGGGCGAGGGATAACCGGCCGCGACGGGGACCGGAGAGATCAGAACCGACAACAAGGATGCTCCCGCATTTATCACACGGGGACCTACTATAACGCCCACAACACACCCTTTATTCGAATATATGTTCGATTCATTAACTCTACATCGTGCCCACGACAAAGGAACTATCGAAGGTTTCGACGATCAAAGAGGGGGCTGGTTGTATGCAGATGGGGACCGTTTGAGCTGTGCGGAGAGCTCCACCTGACTCCAGTGGGGCACAGCGCGGCGGGCGTGCTTGCCCCTGCGATGACGCCATCGACTGATGACACCGCCGGTCCCGGAACGCGCCTTTCTCTGGCCGATCAGGTGGGGGAGTCCGCAGCTCCGCGCCGGCCACCTGGCGTGTCCCGGCTTGGTAAGTCACGGTGGCTCCCGGGGGTACGCATCCGGCTTTGCTCACCTTCGTGCAGCCGTGCGCTGTTTCATCGACCTATGAGGAAGCCTCCGCGCGAGTCTAGGACTCAAGCGCGGAGGCTCCCGGTTCTCCAAGCTGGGGGGACTGGAGAACCAATCTCAGGGTACTCGACGGATTGACGTCCCGGCCGCGGGGCCGGTGGGGGGCACGACCTTCGGTCACCGCCGGGGCGGGCGGCCCCGGGTTCTCCCGGCATGCCAACCGGGAACGGCCTCATCCAGAAGTTTGACCCTGGTCGAGGCGAGTTCGCCGCGGCGGCGTTTGTATCTCTGCTGGTGGATCCACACCCCGAGGGTGTGTTCGCGCTCTGTGTCATAGTCGTGGTGGCGTGGCCAGTCGTTGCCTTCCCGGCGGAAATCCACGAGCTCGGCGAGCCGGTGATGCCACCTCGCTTCGTCCGCGGCTGCCTTGTGGTTCCCGGCCCATCCCGGAACCCGCGCGAGTCCGTCACGGTAGGCCGGGTCGAGGGTGCCTTCGGCTGCTTCGCGCCGGCGCTCCGAGAGCCACCGTGCCATCGACCGTTCAGCCCTGTTCTCCGAGTGGCCTCGGGGGAGCCTGCCCTCGGCCGAGATCCAGGCGACGATTTCTTCCATGCGGGCGAGGCTTCTGGGTGAGGGGTAAGGAACAGGTGCAGCGCCGGCGGCGGCCTGGTGTTCGGCCTCAAGTTCAGGATCCCGGCGGCGGGCGATGACTAGGTGGTAGCCGACGACGGCGGGGTGCACGCGCACGAGGTCAGCGATGCGTTTCCGGCTCAGTCCGAGCCGGTACATCAACACCCATTCCGCGTCAGGAGCGCGCCGCAACCGCCTGTCCATAATGGACCCATCCTGCCACGGCAGCCGAAAAAATAACCTTCCTCCGTGGGTCCCGTCTGGATTTAGTGCAGAGACCAACTCCGGACGCGTGGGAAGCGTTTGGTCGAGAGGATGCCCGATGGTTCGCCACTGCCACTGCCACTGCCGCAGCCGAACCGGGGTAGGAGGGCCCATGCCACTTGCA
This sequence comes from Pseudarthrobacter linnaei, assembly GCF_055412825.1. Lineage (NCBI taxonomy): Bacteria > Bacillati > Actinomycetota > Actinomycetes > Micrococcales > Micrococcaceae > Pseudarthrobacter > Pseudarthrobacter linnaei. The sequence continues at coordinate 245,222 of NZ_JBVAYX010000001.1, read as the reverse complement.
TTCGTCTTGACAGACGTTGGCATGATGCCTCACATGGGCTCGCAATCGAGGTTCGCGCAGCAGGGTAAAGACCATTATTCAAGAACCAACGTTTAGGAAGCAGTGCTGACGGGCGCGCCACCATCTACGCGCTGTTGTCGCCGCTACCGAATCCGACCTTGCCGCCAAGTGCGGCAACACCTGCTCCAATCGCTGCAATGCCGAACGTCGCGGCGATTGTGAGCAACTTGATGGTGAAGGCCTTGTGCTCGCTGTCCTTTTCGGACTCCATGTTCACGGCTTCGCGAAGCAAATTTAGAATCGAGAATCTATCTTCTCTGCTCAGATTCTCGCGTTCCAGTTCGCGATTGAGAGTCTCTCGATAGGACTGAAAGGCCTCGTGAACCTTCTTCTGACTCTTCCAGCTGTATTTCTGCGCACTCTCGTAGCGCTGCTCGAAGGAGTTCATTGTCTCGTGTACCAGCGATTTGAAGTTAGGGAACTGTTCAATCGCCCTGAGTGCGACTTCTTTGTCCATCTGCGGCATTTCTGCCACGAAATTGAGTAGCTTATCCTTCGAAAGATTGCGCCAGGAGTCAATGTCCAGTGCCTTCTTGACATCATCTTCACTTCTTAAGGTCATGCCTGCCCCCATCTCTATTTCTCAAGTTTCATGCCTTCCCCACGTAGTCAGCGACACCAGGCACCACCGCATTCGCTTGTGCGAATAATCTAATGGCACAACGTCAGTATGCAGTAGCAACCGGGGGATTTTCCGGCCGCTCAATCGACGGTACATGCTTGCTTCCGAACTTCTATACTGCCTGGAGTTGCGCGATGTGAATCTCAGCGTCCGCCAGTCAGCAGGCCCTCATTTAGGATAAACCGGTGACCGATAAACCTAAGACGCACCGCTTCTTGACTACCGACCAGGCGGCCGAAGAGCTGAACGTGAGCCCCAACCAGATCCGCGCCCTGCTGAAGACAGGGGAGTTGCGTGCCATCCAGGTCGGCGGACGCGGCATGTGGCGCATCGGCGTCAACGACCTGGAGGACTATGTTGCAGAGGCGTACCGGCGCACCGCGGAGCGCATCGCCGCTGGCGAGATCGTGGAGGACGGGGAGCTCGACGCCGCGTAGGCCCGAAGTCAGATCACTTGCCCTCTCGGCCAAGGCCAGCGGAATGGCGTTGCCGGTGCCAAGCATAGTAGCGGCGCGATTCGATGCTGTGGGCCGGGCACCGTCGGCCGACGATGCCCGCTATTCGGTCCTCAACCTGGCCGTGATCGCGGCAGCCTCGCTCGATGACGCCCTGCTCATCGATGACGACGTATCCGAGCTCGAAGAGAGCATCGCATCCGAAGAGGCAGGCGAGCATCGACACGTTCAGCGAATCCATACGCTCGTCTTCCGAACAGGCCCAACGGATTGGTTCGCCCACCAGAATTTGGTGTCCGGACCGGCCGGGATCTTGGTGAGTTTGGCAGTGCCTTCGAATGATTCCTCGTGGATATCCACCAGCTGGTAGCCAAAACGATCCAAGATGGTACGTGTCTGCTCACCGCCCGACAGTCGGGGAGGTCCATCCTTGCCGCAGCCGAATTGCAGCTGGAAGGCCATAGCGACTAGGGGTTTGCTGGCGATAGCCTGCCCCCGATCGACCACGACGTACCTGTGAGACTCCTTGAACCTGGTCCGGGAAATGAATTCGTCACTCCCGAGCTCGTGCCAAAGTTCGATTGCCTTATGGATGCTTTGGGATTCCAACTCGACCCATGATCTCTTCATGCGTCTATTCTTACCGGATTAAGGCCTTATTCGATCGACGCGAACCCTGGACTCCGTACATGGCTTGTAACAGCTCTATCGGCGCCTCGTGTCGAAGCGCAAGTTTCGGGTTTTATCGGTGTCTACATAGCATGGCTGTATGGCGAACCGCTTCAAAGGAAAGTCTTGTGTGTTGTGCAACACAGAATCTGTGGGTGTGGGCGAGCACGTGTGGCCAAGCTGGTTCATCAGAGAGTTTCAAGGGGAAGGCCCTTTCTACACGGAGAAAAACGGTCATCGGCTGGTTACCTCAAAAGGTCTTCCACAAAAGATGGAAGCGGTGGCGGGAGCGCACGTTCCGATGTGCGAACCGTGCAACTCACGCCTCAGCAGCACGATTGAGAATACGGCCAAAGACATCGTCCGTAGGCTCGTCCCTTGGAAGGAGGGGCATACGTGGCCCCTGCTCTCTCCCGAAGAAAGCGAAGTTCTCGCACGTTGGTTCCTCAAGGTGGCCCTTCTGACCGCCCACCCAGACGTCATTCACGACAACCCGAGAGTCAACGGGGATCCTAGCCGCAAACTATTCGCGAGCATGGAGCCCGAGTGGCTGAATTGGATGTATGAAGGCGGCGTCCCGCCTGATGAATTCTCCGTCTACTTGACCCGTCGTGCAGTGAGGGAAGAGGAACAGTACACCGGGGAGCAGATCCTTTTTTGTCTCCCTGATCTCAGCGTCGACGGAAGGGATCTGCACTATATGTCAAGATCGCTCGGTGTCCGAGGCTTGGAGGTAACTATCGTCTGGCACCCGGGCTGGCCAATAGTCCACCCCCTCGTCGACGATGGACGCGCGGCCCGACTCTGGCCGAGGCCGGTCGCTATTGATGTCGGACGTCTCCCTGAAGTGCACTCGAAGGAGTTCCGCTTCTACCAAGGTGCGGCGGGGGAACTGCACGTAACCAAGGAACAGTTCAAACATATCTCCCTGAAGCCGCTACTTCACGACTCGGATCCCGTCCTCACGTTATTCGGCGACGACCTGGGCTGAGCCATAAAGCGGGGCAGAACACAGGATTTGATCACATGCAGTAATACGAGATCGCGCACCCTTGCTGTACTGCCCATCCGGCCCCACGCGCCAAGGTTCAGGAAGGAGGCACCTGCAAGAGAAAGAAAGGGATTAATTGCGGGTTAGTGTGTCTTGCCCGTGACCCACCCCTGTTGCGAACTATCTCTGGCGAAAGTTTAGGGGTGGGTTTCGCAGCCCGGCGACATTCAGACCGGCCGGTGTTCCGGTCGAACCAACTGGGATCAGAGAGGCTGGCGATGGTGCCCTTCCCGGGACTGAAAGCGCTCGGGGACCGAGCGGTTCAGTGAGAAAGGCACCCCACGCGTCGCTCAGGGACAGGACCTCGACGATTTGATGGTTGCCGCAGGAACTCATCGGGATCGTTCACGGCAACCAGAGTCATGCCCCTCAGGTGGTCCAGCTGCCCTGTGTCCTGGAGAAGAATTCCTCACGTGTACACGATGCGACGCAGAATTCTGTGGCCTTTGCCCTGACAGCGTTGTCGTTGGACACGATGACCCACGTCCATCCGAAGAGTTGGTTGGCTGTTTCCCGCATCCCGTCCAGAGCGCAGGCGACAAGAATCGGGTCCGCAGCGCCTTTGTTCGCATAGAGGTTCACGAGCGAAGTATCGTCCTCAGGCACGGTGGCCATGATTGTCTGAAGAAATTTCAGAACGCTCGCTGTGGTGGGGTACTCGGCCTCCTTGAGCACCTCGGCGTCAGAGTATCCGTCGGCTTCGTGGAGCACCTCGGACGGGATCCGGCAGCGCGCATGGAAGAACTCAGTTGTTCGCTGTGCCGGCGACACGTGCGAGAGCACGTTGTTATCTATGAGGTACATCTCCTCGTTCATCGGAGCGCTGCCTTCAGTTCGCCGAGGTCACTGGGGCCGATCCGGTTCAGGCAGACGACCCGGCAGAATTCTCGCGTGGTGAGCCGCCGCTCATCGACGGCACGGAGCATTCGTACGGTTAGCTCGCGGCCACTGTACTTCTTTATAGCGTTGACGGGTTTCGGCTGGCGCGTCGGTTTCGTCTTGTTCCGGGCACGAAACTCCTCTTCGAGCTCGCGCAGGTACCCCGTTGCGGTCAATGGGGTGAGCCTGCCGAGGCGCATCGCCCTGACCGCCAGGGCACTCGGGGTCACCTTGAACAAGTCGGCTGCGGACTTTACATCGTCGAGGGCTGCGAGAGTTAGTCCTGTCAGTTCGCCTGCAGGCATGAGGATCTCGCCCACGATGTCGTACTCGCGGCCAGCGTCAGAGGCGGTGCTGTTGGCGTCGTAGCTGACGGGCGCGAAGATCCCGCGTGCGACAAGCACAGCCATCAAAACGAGAGTGAAGATCTGCCGGCCGGCCGGTTCCTGGAAGTCGCCGTGGTCCCCGCCTGTCAGGAAGATGTAGGGCACTTTCGAGTCGCGCACTGTCATGCCGCTGAAGTGCACCTCGATGAGCTGGGGCATGTAGCCGCGCACGCTTCGGGATACAAGCACCTGATTGGCTTCGAGCTGTTCGATGATCAGCTCCAGTGCGGTTTCCTTCTTGCGAGCCTGACGGATGGCTTCACGGTCGAGCCCGACAGCCTTGATGAGGGCCTCGGCGTCTTCCCGTACGGTCGGGCGGGGTTTGCGGAGCAGCCCGACGATTTTGTTCTTCGCGATGGTGGGGTCGTGCTTCCGGGCCAGTGCCTGCTTGCGGAGGAGGTCCTTTACGATCAGCTCGACATCGCGCAGCTTCACGGTTGTCCGGGTGTTCACCGTGAACGTCTCTGGGGCAACGCCCTGCAGCAATTTCGCGGTTTTAGTGCGCAATTGTGCCTGAACCACGGCCGGGGGAGCGAAGAACAACGGGTGAGGGACCTCGGCCTTCCGGGCAAGCACCAAGAGGTCGGAGTACTGGATTTTCGATTTCTCGAGGGCATGGAGATACGGCGCCCTCCCGTTCACCACGGAGTTCTCCAGGAGATCAACGAATACCGACCGGTCGATCGGCACCGATTCGCCCGCAATGATGACATGCACCGTGAAGCCCCCAAGCTTCGGTTCTTTTTCGCAGAATCAGTCCTTGATCTGTTCCACCGCAATGTACACCGTCAAGATCGCAACAACGGGATCTCCACGCCAGCGGGGTGCGTGGCAGGCGTACCAGCAGTTCATTATCACCGATGGTGACAAGGTGCCTATGGCTTTCAGCCGAAACGCCACGGCGCACACGGTGAGTTCCCGCCAGTTCAACCGAACAAACCGAGTATCGCGGCCTGATGCAGAACTTCACGACTACATACTCGAGTTTGCTCGACCTCGTCGACATGGCTGCCCTCGGCCACACCCCACTCCGAGCACGGGTCATTGGTGGCTATGCGGCCTTCTCAGATTCGCCTTGGCAAGCGCGAACTCGGTCGTGGACTCGTTTGCCGATAAGGTGCGGGTATGACCGATCCACTTCCAGGCGCAAGCACGAGTGCCGGCCCTATGCCGACGTCCGAGCCAGTTGAGTTTAAGGACGACGGTGCCTTCCGCCATGTCGGCGCTTGGAACTCGTTTCAATTCGATCCACCGCTGACGCACAATGACTGCCTTGAACTCGACTCGCACGCGCAGGAGCTCGGTTATCGGATGCTGTTCCGGCGGACCGACTATTCGCTCGAAGAGATCCAGGAGCGACTTGTCGAGGAGGGGCCTAGTTCGTTCTTGAACATGACCTGGCTCCAAGAGGACATCTCTCCCAAGGAGCCGCCGAAGACCGCGGAGCAGCGGATGTCGGACCGCATGACCAAGCTCGGGCCGGCCAATGATCTCATCATCACCGATCCATACCTGTTCACGAGCTACCGGAAACGCGACAGCCACAATTACGCGGCCTCGGTGGTGCGCATGATCGCGCCGGCTCTGGGGAAAGGGCTGCGCATCACCGCGATCGTGAGCCCGTCGCAGAACGACGACACGGTGCGCACAGCGGTCCTCGATCAGCTGCACGCCCGGGGCCAAGATCTCCACATCACCGTGGTGGAATCGCATGACTTCCACGACCGGTTCTGGATCGCGGATCGCGCAAGGGGTCTCGTCGTCGGGACGTCACTCAACAAGATCGGCAGTCGAATCTTCTTCGTCGACGAGCTCAGCGAGTCGGACGTGGCTGCAGTGCTCGCCGAGGTGGATGCGATCGTCGGCAGGCAGTAATAGCTGACCGGGTCCCCCCCGGCTGCAATTGCCTATCGACGCATGACCTGTACGCCGTGGCCGACCAGCTCCAAGACCAGCGGAAGTGAGGACAGAACTCGATGAAGTTCGCTTACAAGGACGAGCACGACATAGTCGACCTCGCGTCACGCATCGACGATGCGGACGTGTGCTTCTACCCCGCGGAGAGCGATGTTGCGCACCGGTTCCTAAAATCTCTTCAAGGCGGAGGTCTCTCTCAGCGCGAGCGACCCGACTTCGAGGACCCTGCCGCGTCGCTCCTTCTGGAGGCGATGGTCGTGGACGACCACCCGCGGCCGGGCAAGAAGGATAAGACGCGGGCGCGGGAGGGCGCGGTGCTCCGTGAGCTCAAGGAGGCCGGGCTCGATGTCCGTCCGGATGTCAGAGTCTTCGCATCGGTCATCAACGGGCTTCCGACCGACCAGGATCACAACTACCGGGCCTACGTCGACCAGTTCACGCGCACCGTGCTAAACCACGCAAGCAAAGCGGAGGTGTACAGGGCCGAACGGTCGGGGTACGACCTCGGGTTCCTCGTCTTCGACGAGTCCACGGCCTACTTCGAGACCTTGGGCGCATTCGGGCCGCCCGGCATGGGCCGACCTCATTGGTGGTTCGCCGATTCGGCGTTCGTGGATGTGATGACCCGCTCCAGCGCGGACTGCGTCGTCTGGCTGACGCCATACAAGAGCATGCATGCGGCCGACAATGGCGAGTTCCCGCTCCCGACGATGACGATCCTCGACGTCGCCCTGTTGAGCCGGGAGGAGCGTCTAGTCTACGACGCGGACCGCATGGTCTCCACCGAAGAGTGATACCGGCGCTGCGGGTGCTCAGGGCGCAGCGGACCGGAAACTGACCCCGTGGCGGCTGGCGGCTTCTCCGATCGGCGCCCCTTCCATACCCGCAGCAGTGCGTCGACGACCGGCCGCGGAGCTACATGGCTATGCGTCGGCCTCGGCCACGGAGTCGCCGTTCTCATCATCCACAGGCAGCGCGACCACGACCTTGCGCGCGGACAGGAGCGTCCGGACCGGGCTATGAGGGACATCCATCAACGACGCTCCCCGGGTCGCCTTCAGATAGCGCCAGCCGAACGCCTCTAGTTGCTCGCGGTTTGGTGCTGGTTCATGCCCGCTCTCGGGGAACCGCCGGCGAATAGACTCCGCTTCGTCGTCTTCGTGATCGGGCTCGACTACCATCTGCACCCAAGGTGCTCACCTACCTGGTCCTCGACGATGCTGATCTCAGCGGGAAACACGACGGGCCGGGCCCTACGGGACCTCATTGACGGTTTCCCTGGCTGTCTGTCGCAGCCCCGTCAAAATCGATGACATGCTGCTTGTCGCCGAAGCCTCCCCCCTCTGGAAGCGCCGCCTGCTTCCACCAGGCTCAGCTACTAACATGGTGCCTATAAGAGGCTCCTCCGTGGATCCTCAAAGCGATACGGAAGCAAGCCGTCCGTAGGGATCAAATCAGCCCCGCGTCCTCTGGGGATCCCAGCCGTTGCGGGCTGCTGTGCGTCGTGAATCATGGGTCTATTTTTCAACGATCGCGGTTTAGCTCAGCATATTGATTCAAGCCATTGGGAGCTTCCACCTCTACCCACCTCCTTTGGTAACTTTCACTGGGGCCAACTGCAGCCTCATCCTGGGCGCCCTCCTCTTGGCCGCCCGAACCCTGCGGTTCAACCGGGCGTGCGCAGCGGTCCTCTGCCTCACGGGGTTGGGCCTGTTTGTCCTGATGGTCGGCCCGGAGTCCAGTGTCCTGCGGGCCGCCGTGATGGGCGCCATCGGCCTCGTTGCACTGGCCGGCGGCCGGCCCGGGCGGGCCTTGAGCTTCCTGTGCCTCGCCGTGATCGGACTTGTGCTGGCACAGCCCGGGCTCTCCACCAGCTTCGGATTCCTGCTCTCCGTTCTTGCGACCCTCGGCATCGTGGTGACCGGCAGGCCGATCATGGCCTGGTTCCCGTCGGCGGTGCCGCGCTGGCTCGCCGCAGGATTCGCCGTTCCGCTGTCCGCTCAAGCTTTCTGCGGGCCGGCGATCGTCCTTGTGCAGCCGCAGTTCTCCACCTATGCCCTGCCCGCCAACATGGCCGCCGCCGTCCTCGTCGCACCGGTCACGCTGCTGGGGACCTCAGCCGTGCCGCTGGTGCCGCTGGCCCCTGCCCTCGCCGCCGCGCCGCTGGGCATCGCTGCGGCTTTCGCAACCGGGGTCGGCGCGATCGCACGCTTCTTCGCGGGGGTGCCTGGCGCGGTCCTCCCGTGGCCGGAAGGAGTGTTCGGCGCCGCCACGATGACACTCTTCTCCGCCTGCACCCTCGCCGCCTGGTGGCTGCTGTTCCACCCCGCCCGCGCCGTCGCGCTGGCCCGTGCCGCGCATGAACGGACAGTGGCACTGCTCAGCCGAATCCCGCCCCGCGGCGACGGCATGCGGACACCGCAGGGAGGGTCCCGGCCCGGCTTGGTGCACCGCCCGGGCCGTGGCAGGCTTAGAGTCTGCAAACAAATTTCCGGGAGGAAACCTCAGTGGCTGCTGCCCAGACCCCACGTGCACGGTCCGCCGCGTCGAACACCGCCACTTGGCGGGACGTGACCCCGGCCGCCGTCGTCCTGGTCGGCGGACCGGAAGACTATCTGGGGTCCCGTGCCATGGACCGCATCCGGGCGCACGCCCGCGCTGCAGCCCCCGACGTCGAAGTCACCCGGCTCAATGCCGGCAGCTACGAGCCAGGTTCCCTCGCCATGAACGTCAGCCCGTCCCTTTTCGGCGAGCAGAAGCTCATCGAGGTGGAGGGCCTGGAAGGCATGAACGACGCTTTCCTGGCCGACGGGCTGAAGTACCTCGCCCGCCCCGAGCCCGACGCCGTGCTGGTCCTCCGCCATAGCGGCGGCGTGCGGGGCAAGAAGCTCCTGGACGCTGTCAAGGCAGGCGGATGGCCGGTAGTGGACTGCCAGCCCCTGAAAAAGGACGCCGACAAGGTCGCCTTCGTGACGTCCGAGTTCAAGGCGGCGTCCCGGCGCATCGATCCCGACGCCGTGCATGCCCTGGTCAACGCCGTCGGCGCCCATCTGGCTGAACTCGCCGCAGCCTGCAGCCAATTGATCGCCGATGCCGCCACCGGGGTGGATACCGCCATGGTGGACCGGTATTACGGGGGCAGGGTGGAAGCCACCGCGTTCAAGGTCGCCGACGCCGCGATGGCTGGCAACGCCCCGCTGGCACTCTCCACCCTGCGCCACGCCCTCGACACCGGGGCGGATCCAGTGCCGCTGGTGGCCGCGCTGGCCTCGAAGCTGCGCACCCTCGCCAAGGTTGCCGGCGCGCAGGGATCCTCGTCGCAGATTGCCAAGCAACTGGGCATGCAGCCCTGGCTTGTCGAACAGGCGCAGCGCGAAGTGCGGCGCTGGACTCCGGAGGGGCTCGTCCGGTCCATCCAGGTGACAGCCGAGGCTGATGCCCAGGTTAAGGGCCTGTCCCGGGACCCGGTCTACGCCGTCGAACACGCTGTGACGGTGATTGCGACCTCCGTGCGCCGCTGACGCCGGGCTTCGGGTGCGCTTTCCGGACGGACGGGCGCCGCCCGGGCCACGATGTGCCGGGCCATGACGTGTGGCTTAACTGGAAGTGGCCGGCGCCCGAGGGTGCCGGCCACAATCATCAGTTCGAATGAACTGGAAACCTTAGAGCGCGTTGACCTTCTTGGAGATGGCCGACTTGCGGTTTGCAGCGTTGTTCTTGTGGAGAACGCCCTTGCTGACAGCCTTGTCCAGCTTGCGGCTGGCGGAAAGCAGCGCGGTAGCCGCAGCATCCTTGTCGGTGGACTCAACGGCGGTGTTGACGGCGCGGATGGCCGTCTTCAGCTCGGACTTGACTGCGTTGTTACGCAGGCGGGCCTTCTCGTTGGTGAGGATGCGCTTCTTCTGGGACTTGATATTAGCCACGTGTGAACTCTCTTTTTCAATGCGGAAAATGGTCTAGAGGGCTTTCAGATTGGCCATTGACTGAGCGGCGTGGGGATACCTATGGCGACCAACCATCTGTGGCCGTCGACCTGCACGGACACACAGCTGTCAATAGTAGCAGAGAGCCCGGCGGAGTGGCGATTTAGCGGCGTTCAGCGCCAGCCGTGGCGGCTCTGCAGGACGCCCGCGATGAGGCGGAAGCTTCCTGCGTCGAGGATGGCGCCCTCGCGCCGGACATCCTGCGGGTTGATCTGCAGGATACGGTCCAGTTTCGCTTCGCTGGGACGCGACTGCCGGTCCCAGGGGCCGGTGCCGATGTCCACGTAGTCGTCCGCGCGGCGCGCGTCGCCGTCGTGGTCCTTGCTGGTGAGCATCAGGCCGAGCAGATAGCGGCCGCTCGAGCCCACCAGCAGCACCGGTCGGTCCTTGCCCCGCGAGTGGTCCTCCTCATACGGCACCCACGTCCAGACGACCTCGCCCGGTTCGGGCCGGCCGTTGAGGGAGGGCGCGTAGCTGACCTTCGCCGTTCCGCGGAAATCGCCGGGATAGGCCTTGGCCAGGCCGGCGGCGGCGCCGCCTCCGGTCCCCGGCCGTCCGCCGGTTTTCGAGCCGGTCCGTCCCGGCTGGGCCTTCGTGCCGGACTTGGCCCTTGTTCCAGGCTTGGCCTTGGTGCCGGCCGGTCCGGCCGTGCCGGAGCTGCCGGGCGCTGAGCCCGGGCGCCCCTCCAGGAAGCGCATGGTGCTGCGGATTGCATTGCCGATCGAGCGTAAGTTCCAAGCCATGGGAAAACCCTACCGGCAGCGTACCCAGTCAGGCGGCAGTGAGGCGGCCGGCCGAAGGCGGGGATGCACTCCCATGGGCCCGGACGTGGGAGACTATAGGTTCAGAGATGCGGCACGTCGCGGGCTGGGAAGCCAGCCCCCGCGCCGGTCTGTGCAAAAGCCAACAGTATTGCCAACAGTAAGGACCCTGCGTGTCTCCCATGGCCCGCACCGCCCCGGTGCCCGCGGCAACAGATCCGGACATCATCCGGAACTTCTGCATCATTGCGCACATTGACCACGGCAAGTCAACACTGGCCGACCGGATGCTCCAGTACACCGGCGTGGTCCAGTCCCGTGACATGAAGGCCCAGTACCTGGACCGCATGGACATTGAGCGCGAACGCGGCATCACCATCAAGTCCCAGGCGGTCCGTATGCCCTGGGAACTCGACGGCACCAGCTACGCGCTGAACATGATCGACACTCCCGGACACGTTGACTTCACCTACGAGGTTTCCCGTTCCCTCGCGGCCTGCGAAGGCGCCGTGCTGTTAGTGGACGCGGCCCAGGGCATCGAGGCCCAGACGCTCGCCAACCTCTACCTGGCGATGGAGAACAACCTCACCATCATCCCGGTCCTGAACAAGATCGACCTCCCGGCGGCCCAGCCGGAGAAGTACGCGGCTGAACTGGCCAACCTGATCGGCGGCGACCCGGACGAGGTGCTGCGCGTCTCCGGCAAGACCGGCATGGGCGTCGAGGTCCTGCTCGACAAGATCGTCCGCGACCTTCCGGCCCCCAAGGGTGACCCAAACGCCCCGGCCCGCGCCATGATCTTCGACTCGGTCTACGACACGTACCGCGGCGTGGTGACCTACGTCCGCGTGGTGGACGGCATGCTGCACCCCCGCGAACGCATCCAGATGATGTCCACCCGCGCCACCCACGAACTCCTCGAGATCGGCGTCAGCTCCCCGGAGCCGACTCCTTCCAAGGGCCTCGGCGTCGGTGAGGTGGGCTACCTCATCACCGGTGTGAAGGACGTCCGCCTTTCCAAGGTCGGCGACACCGTCACCAACCTGGCCAAGCCGGCCTCCGAATCGCTTCCCGGCTACGCCGATGCCAAGCCGATGGTCTTCTCCGGCCTCTATCCGCTGGACGGCACGGACTACCCGGTGCTGCGCGATGCACTCGAGAAGCTGATGCTCAACGACGCCGCCCTCGTGTACGAACCGGAGACGTCGGCCGCGCTGGGCTTCGGCTTCCGGGTGGGATTCCTGGGCCTGCTGCACCTGGAAATCACCCGCGAGCGGCTCGAACGCGAGTACAACCTGGACCTCATCTCCACCGCCCCCAACGTGGAATACGAGGTCACGCTGGAGGACAAGAAGGTCGTCCACGTGACGAACCCCAGCGAATACCCCACTGGAAAAATCGCCGAAGTCCGCGAACCGATGGTCGCCGCCACCATCCTGGCGCCCAACGAGTTTGTCGGCGCCATCATGGAGCTGTGCCAGAGCCGGCGCGGCGTCATGGGCGGGATGGACTACCTCTCCGAGGACCGGGTGGAAATCCGGTACCGCCTGCCGCTGGCCGAGATCGTCTTCGACTTCTTCGACATCCTCAAGTCCAAGACCCGCGGCTACGGCTCGCTCGACTGGAAGGCCGACGGCGACCAGGTGGCCGACCTCGTCAAGGTCGACATCATGCTCCAGGGCGAACAAGTGGATGCCTTCTCCGCCATCACGCACCGTGACAAGGCCTACGCCTACGGCGTCATGATGACCGGCAAGCTGCGCGAACTCATTCCGCGGCAGCAGTTCGAGGTGCCCATCCAGGCCGCTATCGGTTCCCGCATCATCGCCCGGGAAAGCATCCGTGCCATCCGCAAGGACGTGCTCGCCAAGTGCTACGGCGGGGACATCACCCGAAAGCGGAAACTGCTGGAAAAGCAGAAGGAAGGCAAGAAGCGCATGAAGATGGTGGGCCGCGTCGAGGTCCCGCAGGAAGCCTTCATCGCCGCCCTCACCACGGACGAGTCCAAGGACAAGGCCAAGAAGTAGCGGTGCCAGTGATGACTGTCCCCACGCAGGCAGGCCCGGACCGTGCCTAGCGCCCTCCCGCTGGGCGACCCGGCGCCGCCGGACGGGCTGCTGCCGGCCCAGGCGCTGGAAGGCGCCCCGGGCCGGGCGTTCGGGCTGTACGTGCACATCCCGTTCTGTGCCGTGCGCTGCGGCTACTGCGACTTCAACACCTACACCGCCACGGAGCTCGGCGGCGGAGCGTCCCAGGACGCCTACGCCGGCACCGCCATCGCGGAGGTCGACTTCGCAGCGGCGGTCCTGCGGCACAGCGGCCTGCCGCCGCGCCCGCTCAGCACGGTCTTTTTCGGCGGCGGAACGCCCACGCTGCTCCCCGCCGCGGATCTGGCCCGGATTCTCACCACCGCCATCGCGGCCTGGGGCCTCGAGCCCGGCGCCGAGGTCACCACCGAGGCGAACCCGGACTCCGTCACCCCCGAATCACTGCAGCTGCTGGCCGGCGCCGGCTTCACCCGGGTGTCGTTCGGAATGCAGTCCGCGGTGCCGCACGTGCTGAAAGTACTGGACCGCACCCACACCCCAAGCCGGGTGCCCCAAGCGGTCCAGTGGGCCCGGGAGGCCGGCCTCGCCGTCAGCCTCGACCTGATCTACGGGACGCCCGGGGAGTCGCTGGCCGACTGGCGCTACTCGTTGGAGACGGCACTGTCCTACGGTCCCGACCACATCAGCGCCTATGCGCTGATCGTGGAGGAGGGCACCAAACTCGCCGCGCAGATCCGCCGCGGCGAAGTGCCGGGAATCGACGACGATGACCATGCCGCCAAGTACGAACTCGCCGACGAACTGATTTCGGCCGGCGGGCTCGCCTGGTACGAGGTCAGCAACTGGTCCCGCACCCCGGAGCAGGCCTGCCGCCACAACCTCGCCTACTGGCGGGGGGACGACTGGTGGGGGATCGGCCCCGGTGCGCACTCACACGTCGGTGGCGTGCGCTGGTGGAACGTCAAGCACCCCACCGCCTATGCCAACCGTCTCGGGTCCGGGCTCTCGCCGGCCGCCGGCCGGGAAACCCTCGATACGGAGACCCGCAACGTGGAGCGCGTCATGCTGGAGGCGCGGCTGAAGTCCGGGCTGGAGATCGCCAGCCTGGGCGGGCTGGGTACCACCGGGCGGCACGCCGTCGCGGGACTCATCGCCGACGGCCTCGTGGATCCCGTGGCGGCCTTCCGCGGCAACCTCGTCCTGACGCTCAAGGGCCGGCTGCTCGCCGACGCCGTGGTCCGCAGGATCCTGCCGGACTGACGCGGGTACTGGGGGACTGACACGGGCCCCGGGGGACTGACCCGGCCCCGCTGGAAGGCTCACGTCTTCCCGGAGTTCCCAGCCAGGGCAGGGGCTGCGGCCTACTTGATCCAGCGGAGGTTGAACTCGTAGCGGTGCGGCTGGCCGCGGTTGACGTGGATGCCGGCCGCGACCGAGAAGCACGTCACGGCAATCCAGATGACCGTGGCCAGGACCGCGAAGATGTTGCCCACCACCGGGACGAAGACCAGCAGGTTGCACAGCACGGCAGCAATCGTGGGGGGCAGCGTGAAGTTCAGGGCTTCCTTGGACTCCTGGGCAGTGAACGGGCCGCGGTCCTTGAAAATCAGGTAGATCAGCAGTGAGGGAACGCAGCCCAGAATGCCGCCGAAGTGCGCCAGCGTGGCCCACTGCCGGTCCTCGTTTGCCGTCAGCGGCAGCGCATTTGCGGGAACGCCGTGGTACGGGGGCTGGCCATGGCCGGCGTGGTTGCCAGTATGTTCGCGTGCGTCATCTGCCACGTTGTCGTCCTTCGGATTGCGGTGGTGCGTTGCTGCCTGGGGGTGCCAGGGCTGCGCCGGGAGCGCAGCCGCCTTATCAAGAATACTTGCTCGGGCCCGGAATCACCGATCGGCCCGCTGGCGGGGCTGCGCGGCGGGGCGCCTCAGGGGACGGTGAGGAAATCGATGACCTCCTCCACCCGGCCCAGCAGGGACGGTTCCAGATCGGCGTAGCTCCGGACCGCGCCAAGGAGCTTCTGCCAGCCCAGGCCGATATCCTCCTTGGTGCTGTGCGGCCAGCCGAAGGCCGTCAGGATGCCGGTCTTCCAGTCCACGCCGCGGGGGACCACCGGCCACTTCTCGATTCCCAGCACGGCGGGCCGGATGGCCTGCCACACATCGACGTAGGGGTGGCCGACGATCAGGACGTTGCCGGCTGCGCCGGGGGACGCCATCACAGCCTGGGCGATCCGGGATTCCTTGGAATCGGGCACCAGATGGTCCACCAGAACACCGAGCCGGCGTCCGGGCCCGGGCCGGAAATCGGCCACGGCACCGGCCAGGTCATCAATGCCGTGCAGCGGCTCGACCACGATGCCCTCCACCCGGAGATCGTCTCCCCAGACCCGTTCGACGAGTTCGGCGTCGTGCTTTCCCTCCACCCAGATCCGGCTGGCTTTGGCCACCTGGGCGCGCTGGCCGGACACCCGGACGGAGCCGGAAGCGGTTCTGGTGGCGCCGGCGGGTGCCTCGGCGGCCCGGGGCGCCGGCGGCATCAGCCGGATCGGCTGGCCCTCCAGCAAGAAGCCGAAGCCGAGGCGGAAGGACCGGGACTTCCCGCGGCGGTCTTCGAGGGCCACCACGACCATGCCGCCGGATTTCTCCACCCGGGTGACAGCACCGACCCAGCCGGACTGCACATCCTCGAGCACCATTCCGCGCTCCACCGGCACTTCAGGCAGTTCGGTCCGGGCGGGCGCGGACAGGTCCCGGGGGCCCCAATTCTGGTACGACATCGGTTACACACTGCTTTACGCTCGGTTTGCTGCGGCGGGCTGTGCCCGAAAACACCTGCCCCGGGAGGAACGCCCGGAGCGAATTCAATGCTAACAATGCGGCGACTCATATTAGACTGGTTAGCACTTAGGCATGTCGAGTGCTAATCACTATGCCTTTGTGCCGGAACAGTGTCCGGCGCGGCCGGCGAGCGGCGGCACAGGATGCGGGACAGTCGAATGGAGGTGGAGCGTGAGCGAACCACGCAAGCTCGAAGTGCTGCGCGCCATCGTGGAGGACTACGTCCATTCACGGGAACCCGTCGGCTCCAAAGCCCTCGTGGAGCGGCACCACCTCGGGGTGTCCAGTGCCACGATCCGCAATGACATGGCGGCCCTGGAAGATGAGGGCCTCATCACGGCGCCGCACACGAGCGCCGGGCGCATTCCCACAGACAAGGGTTACCGGCTCTTCGTGGACCAGATTTCGGCGGTCAAGCCGCTCTCACCGGCGGAGCGCCGCGCCATCCAGGCACTGCTGGAGGGCTCCGAGGACCTCGACGACGTCCTCGACCGGACGGTGCGGTTGCTCTCGCAGCTGACCAACCAGGTCGCCGTTGTGCAGTACCCCCACCTCAGCCGCGCCAAGGTGCGGCACATCGAATTCGTCCTGCTGGCGCCCCGCAAGGTGCTCGCAGTGCTGATCGCAGACACCGGCAAGGTGGAACAGCGGGTTATCGACACGGGGCAGGAGCTGTCCGATGAGGTCCTGTCCGAACTGCGCACACGGTTCCTCGGGAGCCTCTCGGGCACCCCGCTGAACCTGCTGCCGCAGACGCTGCAGTCGATCATTGCCGGCTGCCCGCCGCCACGTCGCAGCGCCGCGCAGGCACTGGCGCGCGGCCTGGAGGCGCTGGCCACCAGCAGCCGCGAGGAGCGGATGGTCATGGCCGGGACCGCCAACCTGGCCCGCTCCAACGTCGACTTCCCGCTCAGCATCGGCCCGGTGCTGGAAGCCCTCGAGGAGCAGGTGGTCATGCTCCGCCTGCTGAGCGACATGGCAGAGGACCCGCGGGGCGTGACAGTCAGCATCGGCCGGGAAAACCCGTATGACGGACTCGCCGAGGCCTCGGTAGTGGCTACCGGCTACGGCCCGGACGCGACGGCGAAGGTCGGCGTGCTGGGCCCCACCCGGATGGACTATCCGACCACCATGGCCGCCGTCCGGGCCGTGGCCCGCTACCTTTCGCGGATTCTCGGCCCCTGACGAACCGCGTCCACCCGGCCGGCCAGACGGGCCGAGACCAGACTTCTTGCCCCTAACAGGCAGTGCCCCACCGGCAGTACAAAAAAGGAAGAGATACACATTTTGAGCAGCCATTACGACGTTCTGGGAGTCTCCCGCGAAGCTACCGGAGAAGAAATCAAGAAGGCCTACCGCAAACTCGCGCGGACCCTCCACCCGGACGTGAACCCGGGGGACGACGCCTCGGACCGCTTCAAGGCCGTCACCCACGCCTATGAGGTGCTGTCCGATCCGCAGAAACGCCGGATCTACGACACCACGGGCAACGAGAACGGCACCGACAACGGTTTCGGCGGCGGCAGCTACGCCGGCCAGGGCTTCGCGTTCCAGGACATTTTTGAGACCTTCTTTGGCGCCGGCGGCCAGGCCGGACCGGCCTCCAGGGTACGCCGCGGCCAGGACGCCCTGATCAGCGTCCGGATCGACCTCCGCGACGCCGTCTTCGGCGTCAATAAAAAAATCGAAGTGGACACGGCCGTCACCTGCCCCACCTGCGATGGCTCGTGCTGCCGTGCAGGCAGCCACCCGGAACGCTGCGACATCTGCGGCGGCAGCGGCCAGGTCCAGCGCGCCGTGCGTTCCATCCTCGGCCAGGTCATGACCACGGCCCCCTGCGGGTCCTGTGAGGGCTTCGGCACCGTTATCAAGGACCCCTGCAACGAGTGCGCCGGCCAGGGCCGCATCCGCAGCCGGCGATCCCTGACGGTCAAGGTTCCTGCCGGTGTCGCCACCGGCACCCGCATCCAGCTCTCCGGGCAGGGCGAGGCCGGACCTGCCGGCGGCCCCGCGGGCGACCTGTACGTCGAGATCCGGGTCAACAACGACGCCACGTACGTGCGCGACGGCGACGACCTGCACGCGAGCCTCAACATCCCCATGACCGCCGCCGCGCTGGGCACCGAGCTGACCCTCGACACCTTCGACGGCCGGCAGGAGATCGATGTCAAGGCCGGCACCCAGTCCGGTGAGGTCATTACGCTCCGCGGGCTCGGCGTCACCCACCTGCGCGGCTACGGCCGCGGCGACCTCAAGGTCCATCTCCAGGTGGACACCCCCACCAAGCTCGACGCCGCCCAGGAGGATCTGCTCCGCCAGCTCGCCAAGCTGCGCGGGGAACAGTTCAGCGAAGGAAAGCTCGCCGCGGGCGGCGGGGTCTTCGCGAAGCTTCGGGACCGGCTCGGTAACCTGTAGCGGTGAGCAACCCGGTCTTCTTCACTGCCCCCGGCAGCCTGGACGGGCTGGCCCCCGGTTCCGTCTTCGTCCTTGACGGTCCCGAGGCCCGCCATGCGGTCACGGTGAAGCGGCTTGGTGTGGGGGAGACCGTGGACATCGCCGACGGCGCCGGAAAACGCCTCACCGGCACCGTGGCCGCCGTCGCTCCCGGCGAACTGTCCGTGGAGTGCTCCGGACTCGCCGAGGAGCCCCGGCCAGCGGTGCGGCTCGTCCTGGTCCAGGCCCTCGCCAAGGGGGACCGGGACGAACTCGCCGCCGAAACCGCCACCGAGCTCGGGATCGACGCCGTCGTCCCCTGGCAGGCGGAACGTTCGATTGTCCGCTGGAAGGCCGAACGCGCGGCGAAAGCCCACGCCAAGTGGCAGTCCGTCGTAACGGCGGCGGCCAAGCAGGCACGCCGCGCCTGGATTCCCCAGGTCCGCCCCGCCGTCGACGGCGCCGGGCTGCAGGCCGCGGTGGCGGCTGCCGACCTGGCCATCATTTTGCACGAGGACGCCGTGCGTCCGCTGCGACAGGTGCTGGAGGCCTGGCAGAACGCCGGCTCAGGCGCCGCCGGTTCAGCGGCCGACGGCGCTGCGGGCGCTGCGGTCGGCGGCACTGTGGTTGGCGGCCCTGCGGACGCCGGCTCAGGCGCCGCCGGCACTGCGGACGACGGCACTGCGGACGACGGCACTGCGGACGGCCGGGCAGACGGCGGCCGCGAGGTGCTGCTGATCGTCGGACCCGAGGGCGGCATCAGCCCGCGGGAAGTGACCCGGCTCTGCGATGCCGGCGCGGTGACGGCCCTGCTGGGGCACCATGTGCTGCGCTCGTCCACGGCCGGTCCCGCCGCCACGGTCCTGGCCAGCGACATCCTCGGCCGCTGGGAGCGTCCGGCGGTCCGTCCGCGTATGTAATTTGCGCATAGCGGTCGACTGCTCCGTAAGGGCCGTTTTGAGGGATCAAAAGGGCCGTTACGGAGCAGTCGACGCTGAAATCCGGCGGGGTCCGCTATTTGACCGTGAACCCTCGGGTGTCGACGTTCAGATCCTCGGCCGGGTTGCCCTCTTCGAGCTGCGACACCCGGACCTCGTAGTTGCCCGGCCCCAGGCTGACTGACAGGCCGAAAGCTCCCGACTGGCCGGCCTCAGCCGAGGCCGTGACCGTCCCGTCCAGGTACCTGGTCTCGACGCTGCCCTCGATGCGCAGGATCTCCCACTTAAGTTTGCCGCCCGGTGCGGTGCTGCGGCCGGAGATCTTGACGGCACCGTCCTCCACGGAGGTCCGTTCCTGGGGATCAATGATCCACACCGGGGCGACCATGCCGGCGCTGCGGGCCGTCGGGGACCCAAGCCGGACGTGGTTGAAGGCCACGTAGTCGGTATGCCCGTCCACGAGCACCACCACCTGGATCTGCTGGCCGGCGTCGATCAGCCCCGCGCTGGCCGCGGCTGCCGTCGCGGTATAAACGAGCTGCTGGACCGCACGCCCGGCCATGGCCGGGTCCACATTGGAGTTGAAGGCATCCGCGGACATGTCCACCGTGATGACGTTCTTGCCCGAAATGGAGCTTGCCAGTTTCTTGGGGTTCTGCCACGGGGTGAAGAAGTCCGGATCGAGCGGCTTCTCGGACATCATGACCCGGAGCGCGCGTGTGACCGGGTTGTCCTGTTCCGGAACCTCACGGAACTCCCGGTAGAGGAACATGCTGTCGTTGCTCCGGCCGATCCAGTACACCGGCGCCTTGTTGGACGCCTGCGTGGTTTCCAGCGGCGCGCTCGTGGCCGGTGCCGACGCCTGGGCAGACAGCACCGGCGACGGGGCACCGGAATCCGTGATGCCGGTCTGGGGGGTGGCCACGCAGCCGGTGAGGGCCAGGGCCAGCGCCGCGGGCAGCGCCAGCAGCGGCATGCCCGGACGTCTCCGCCTGCCTGCCGCTGTCTGCCCAGTCCCGCGATCCCTGATGGCCGCTGCCTTCCGCTGCTCGGATTCCTAGAGTTCAACCACCCCCAGCCCGGCTCAAAAGCCGTGCCGGGGGACGGTTTCCAGCATGGCATACGGGTCCGGCGCGAACGCCAGGATCCGGCCGGCCGGCGGGAACTGCAACGGGAACGATATGAGGCCGATACGAAGTTGATACCTAAAACCGGGAACGGCGGCGGATGACGCCGGGCGGCGGACCGACAGGCCGTCGCGCCCAGCGCGGTGCGACGCGCCGCGCTGGCGTAAGATAGAAGGACCCGCTGACCCCGGAACCAGAAGGCGAGCACCGTCGTGGGGCCGGATCAGTGGACAGACTATTTCCTTTACTGGAGGGGACCAGAGGCCCGCGGGCCAACACCATGACTGAAGCAGCGAACGGCAAGGCCCGGATCAGCGCCGGAGAGCGCGCCGCAGGTGAATTTCCCCACTCCCTACCAGGGTTGCGGACGGAGGTGGTCCTGTTCGACGACTCCGATCAGATGGTCCAGTCCCTTGGCAGTCATGACGAGGCCCTGCGCTTCATTGAGGCCCAGTTCCCGGCCGTCGACTTCCATGTTCGCGGCAACGAACTCGCCATCAGCGGGCCGGCCGCCGACGTGCCGCGGATCATGCGCCTGCTCAACGAGGTCCGGGGACTCGTCGCCCGGGGCACGGTCGTCACCCCCTCGGTACTGCAGCAGCTCGTGTCGATGCTCCGGAGCCAGTCACTGCAGAACCCGGTCGAGGTGCTCACCCACAACATCCTCTCGAGCCGCGGCAAGACGATCCGGCCGAAAACGCTGAACCAGAAGAACTACGTGGACGCGATTGACGACAACACGGTGATCTTCGGAATCGGCCCGGCCGGTACCGGCAAGACGTACCTGGCGATGGCCAAGGCCGTGCAGGCACTGCAGCAAAAGGAAGTCACCCGGATCATCCTGACCCGTCCCGCCGTCGAGGCAGGGGAGCGGCTGGGATTCCTTCCCGGCACGCTCAGCGACAAGATCGACCCCTACCTGCGCCCGCTGTACGACGCCCTGCACGAAATGATGGACCCCGAATCCATCCCGCGGCTGATCGCAGCCGGGACCATCGAGGTCGCTCCGCTGGCCTACATGCGCGGGCGCACGCTCAACGACGCCTTCATCATCCTGGACGAGGCACAGAACACCACCCCGGAGCAGATGAAGATGTTCCTCACCCGGCTGGGCTTCGGCTCAAAAATGGTCATCACCGGCGACGTCACGCAGGTTGACCTTCCCTTCGGGACCCGCTCCGGGCTCCGCATCGTGGAGGACATCCTGCAGGGCATCGACGACGTCAATTTCACCGTTCTCGACGCCTCCGACGTCGTCCGGCACCGCCTGGTGGGCGACATCGTCAACGCCTACAGCGTCTGGGACGAGATCCAGCGGAACCGGGTCAAGCACTCCGTGGCCCGCGACAAGCGGGGGGAACACGCGTGAGCATCGAGATCAACAACGAATCCGGTGTCACCGTCGATGAGGCCGAACTGGTCCAGCTGTCCCGGTTTATTTTCGAACGACTCTTCATCCACCCGCAGGCCGAATTGTCGATCCTCCTCGTGGATGAGCCGGCTATGGAGAAGCTCCATATCGAGCTGATGGACGAGCCGGGCTCCACCGATGTGCTCTCGGTGCCCATGGACGAGCTGACGCCCGGCACCCCGGACAAGCCCACGCCCCAGGGCATGCTCGGCGACATCGCCATCTGCCCGCAGGTCGCGGAGGTCCAGGCGACGAACGCCGGCCACTCCACCCAGGACGAGATGCTGCTCCTCACCACCCACGGCATCCTGCACCTGCTCGGCTTCGACCACGCGGAGCCCGAGGAGAAGGAGGAGATGTTCGGCCTCCAGCGCGAACTGCTCGCTGCCTTCACAGGTAAAGACGCCCCCTCCGAGACGATTCAGTGACGCCACTGATCGTTGCCGGCATGGCGCTGGTGTTCCTCAGTTTTGCCGCGTTCCTGACCGCGGCCGAATCTGCCTTCAATTACCTTTCCCGGCACGACGCCGAGGCCGCGATCCTGCACAGCCGCGGTACCGCCCTCAAACGCATCATGGCGCAGCCCGTGGCGCACATGCGGGCCCTGCGGTTCTGGCGCATCTGGTTCGATATGGCCTCCGCCGTCGCCGTGACGGTGCTGCTGAACAGCCTGCTCGGCAACGTCTGGCTCTCCGGGCTGATCGCCACCGGCGTGATGGCCCTGCTGGGCTTCGTGATCGTCGGGGTGTCCCCGCGGCAGCTCGGCCGGGTGCATTCGGCCGGCCTGGTCCGCTTCAGCGCCCCGCTGATCCGCTGGCTCTGCTGGGTCCTGGGCCCGATTCCGGGCTGGCTCGTCACCCTGGGCAGCGCGGTGGCCCCCGGGGCGCCCGCGGACAACGAGGCGTTCTTCAGCGAAGAGGAATTCCGCGAGCTTGTGGACCGGGCCACGGAGTCCGACGTGATCGAGGACAACGAGGCGGAGATGATCCAGTCGGTGTTCGATTTCGGGGACACTCTGGTCCGCTCCGTCATGGTGCCCCGCACCGACATCCTCTGCATCGACTCCGGGTCCAGCCTGCACCGGGCCATGTCGCTGTTCCTGCGCTCGGGCTATTCCCGGATCCCCGTCATCGGCGAGAACACCGACCATGTCCTGGGCATCGTGTACCTCAAGGATGTGGCCGCCGTCATCCATAACCTCGGCCCCGGTGAGGAGCCGCCGGTTGTTGATGAGCTCGCCCGCGAGGTGCGCTACGTGCCGGACTCCAAGCCGGTGAGTGAGCTGCTGCGCGAACTGCAGAAGGAATCGACCCACGTCGCGATCGTGATCGACGAGTACGGCGGCACGGCCGGGCTGGTCACCCTCGAGGACCTCATCGAGGAAATTGTCGGCGAGATTGTCGACGAATACGACACCGAGAGCGCGGAGGCGGTGGAACTCGGCGACGGAAGCTACCGGGTCAGCGCCCGGATGAGCATCGAAGACCTGGGTGAGCTTTTCGACCTCGAGCTCGACGACGACGAAGTGGACACCGTGGGCGGCCTGCTCGCCAAGGCCCTCGGCCGGGTGCCGATTGTCGGCAGCACCGTCGAGGTCCACGGCCTGTCCCTCCGAGCCGATCGGCTCGAGGGCAGGCGGAACCGCGTCAGCCACATCATTGCGGCGGCCGTACCAACAGTAGAAACTGACCTTGAAGACCTTCTCGACGAGGCCGCACCAATCCAACAGGGAGTCTCACGTGAGCAAGCAGAATAAGTCCGACGGCGAGGCTGCCCACGGCGGCTACCGCGCCGGTTTCGCGGTGCTGGTCGGGCGGCCCAACGCGGGCAAGTCGACCCTCACCAATGCCTTGGTCGGCCAGAAGGTCGCGATCACGTCGGCCAAGCCGCAGACCACGCGCCACACCATCCGGGGCATCGTGCACCGGGACGACGCGCAGCTGATCCTGGTCGACACCCCGGGCCTGCACCGCCCGCGCACGCTGCTGGGAAAGCGGCTCAACCAACTCGTCGCCGACACCCTCGCCGAGGTTGACGCCATTGGGTTCTGTCTTCCGGCCAACGAGAAGATCGGCCCGGGCGACAAGTTCATCGCCGCCCAGCTCGCCGCCATCGGCAACAAACCGGTCATCGCCATCGTGACGAAGGCCGATACGGTGGACCGCCAGGCCCTCACCGAGCAACTGCTCGCCGTGGCAGCCCTGGGCCGCGACGTCATCGGCGAGGGCGGCTGGAAGGACATCGTCCCGGTCTCCGCCACCGACGGCTTCCAGGTCGAAACCCTCGCCGATGTGCTGATCACCCACATGCCGCCGTCGCCGCCGCTCTACCCGGACGGCCACCTGACGGACGAGCCGGAAGCGGTGATGATCGCCGAACTCATCCGGGAAGCCGCCCTCGAGGGCGTCCGCGACGAACTGCCGCACTCCCTTGCCGTCGTCGTCGACGAGATCGTACCGCGGGAGGGCAGGCCCGAAGATAAGCCCTTCCTCGACGTTCGGGTCAACCTCTACGTGGAACGACCCTCGCAGAAGGCCATCATCATCGGCAAGGGCGGCGCCCGGCTCCGTGAGGTCGGCACCAACGCCCGCAAGGCGATCGAGGCGCTGCTCGGCGCGCGCATCTACCTGGACCTGCACGTGAAGGTCGCCAAGGACTGGCAGCGGGATCCGAAGCAGCTCGTCAAGCTCGGCTTCTAGGCGCCACCCCGGCGCCGGCGAGGCCTGCGCCGCTCCCATGGAGCCCGGCATCGGGGAATTCCCAGATTCGGACTCTAAAATGGGCTGACTCCTTTCGTGAAAGAAGGCTCAACTGTGTCTCGACCCCGTGAAGACCGCGCAGACGGAACCGGATCCCCGGTTCGGTCAGTGTCTGCTGCCCGGCACACGGATGACCCCGCCGTCGGCCCGGCACGGCACCTGGGACGCATCCACCGCACGCCCGGCTGGCTGAAGCTCGGCAGCGCCGTTGTCTCCATCCTGCTGGTTGGTCTCCTCGTGTTCGGCGCCTACTGGGTCCTCCGGCTGCAGGGCAACATCAGCAAGGCATCACTCGGGGCCGGCAGCGACAAGACCGAGGGCGCCCTGGACAACTCGCGGGACCGGATGCAGATCCTCATTCTGGGCTCGGACACCCGTGACGGGAAGAACTCGAGCTACGGCACGTCCGACGACGCCACCGGATTCGGGCACTCCGACGTCATGATGCTGATGGACATCTCGGCGGACAACAAGCGTGTCAGCGTGGTCAGTTTCCCCCGCGACCTGCTGGTGGACACGCCCAAATGCACCGACCAGGAATCCAAGCAGGAATTTCCGGCGCGGGCGAACGTGATGATCAACCAGGCCATGTCGGAGGCCGGCATCGGCTGCGCCGTGGACACGGTCAACAAACTGACCGGCCTGGAGATCGACCACTTTATGATGGCGGACTTCAACGCCGTCAAGGAGCTCTCGAACACGGTGGGCGGTGTGGAGGTCTGCATCAGCGACGCCGTGTACGACCCGGATTCGAAGCTGCGGCTCCCCAAGGGAACCTCCACGGTCCAGGGCGAACAGGCGCTGGCGTTCCTGCGCACCCGGCACGCCTTCGCCGACGGCGGCGACCTCGGCAGGATCAGGGCGCAGCAGGGCTTCCTGTCCTCCCTGACGCGGAAGATGAAGGATGACGGCACGTTGTCCAACCCCGCCAAGATGCTGGAGATCGCCGACGTCGTCACCAGGAACCTGACCATCGACGAGGGGCTCGCCTCCATCCCGACGCTGCTGACGGTCGGGAACCGGCTGAAGAACATCGACGTCGGAAAGGTTGCCTTCGTGGCCGTCCCGACGGTCCCCGCGGTGAGCGACCCGAACCGCCTGCAGGTCGCGGAGCCCGCTGCTTCCCAGCTCTTCGCGGCGATGCGCAAGGACATCGACCTCACGGACCCGACGGCGCCGCCGAGCCCGTCCGCGTCCCCGGATCCCAATGCCAGCGCCGAGCCGACACCCAGCGGGACGGCCACCGCCTACGACAAGGCGGCGCAGCCCGTCACGGTCGCGAACGGGTCCGGCGTTCCGGCGCGGACCCAGGAAATCATCCAGGCCCTCACCGCCGGCGGCTTCACCCAGCTCGGCGAGCTGGCCGCCCGGCCGGTCGCTGCGACCGCCGTCTACTACGGTGCCGGCTCCGAGGTTGTGGCCGCCGATGTTGCCACCCTGCTGGGCATTCCGGTGACGCAGGTGCTTCCGGCCGCCGGTGTCGCCGGCGTCCAGGTCTACCTGGGCAGCGATCTGGTGGGCGGCACCCCCGGGGCGGACGCCGCGGTGCAGCTGCCCTCGGACATCGTCAACCAGACCGCCGGTGATGTCGTCTGCCAGCAGGCCAACCCGGCGCTGATCACCCGGTAGCGGCGCCAATAAGCCAGCGAGGGCCGGCCGCGGGAACTGAACTGTTCCCGCTGCCGGCCCTCAGTGCGTGCCCGGCCAGCCCGCGCCGGCGGCCTACCAGATGCTGACGCGCTCGTCCGAAGGCATCCACATGCCGTCCTGCTCCGCCGTGCCGAAGGCCTCGTGGAAGGCGTTGAGGTTCCTGGCGATCTGGTTGGTGCGGAACTCGTTGGGGGAGTGCGGGTCCGTAGCGATCCTGCGGATCGCTTCCTCGGTCCGGATGACCTGCCGCCAGCTGGCAGCCCAGGACGCAAAGAAGCGCTGCACTCCGGTCAGCCCGTCCAGCACCGGCGGCTCCTGGCCACCGAGGCTGATCAGGTAGGCCTTGTACGCAATCGTCAGGCCGCCGAGGTCGCCGATGTTCTCGCCCAGGGTCAGTTTGCCGTTGACGGTGTGCCCGGGTGCTGCGGCGGGGGAGAGGGCATCGAACTGGGCCACCAGCCTGGCGGCCAGCGATTCGAAGGCGGTGCGGTCGTCCTCCGTCCACCAGTTGCGGAGCAGCCCGCTGCCATCGTACTGGGAGCCCTGGTCGTCAAAACCGTGGCCGATTTCGTGGCCGATGACGGCGCCGATGCCACCGTAGTTGACGGCATCGTCGGCGTCGGCGGTGAAGAAGGGCGGCTGCAGGATCGCCGCGGGGAAAACGATCTCGTTGAGCAGCGGGTGGTAGTAGGCATTCACCGTCTGCGGCGTCATCAGCCACTTCTCCCGGTCCACGGGCTTGCCCACCTCATCAAGGTGCCGGTCGACGTCGGCGTTATGCGCGCGTTCGACGTTGCCGAGCAGATCGGACGCGTCGATCTCCACCGCGGAGTAGTCGATCCACTTGTCCGGGTAGCCGATCTTGGCCCGGAAGGAATCGAGCTTCTTCAGCGCCTCATGTTTCGTGTCCTCGCCCATCCACGCCAGGCCGGTGATGGATGCGCGGTACGCCTCGATCAGATTCGAGACCAGCGACTCCATCCGGGCCTTGTGCGTCTCCGGGAAGTGCCGGGCCACGTAGATCTGGCCCACGGCCTCGCCAAGGGCAGCCTCGACGACGGCGACCCCGCGCTTCCACCGGTCCTTGTTCCGCGGTGTCCCGCTGAGCGTGGTGCCGTAAAAAGCGAAGTTAGCGTCCACCAACGCGGCCGAGAGGTATGGTGCGGCCGCGCTGACAACGCGCAGGGCAAGCCATTCCTGCCAGACGGACAGGGGCTCGGAGTCCAGCAGGGCGGCCGCTCCGGCGAAGAAGTCCGGAGTGCTGACGACCAGTTCGGCGCGCTTCTCGGGTGTGATGGCGGCGGCGTCGAACCAGGTCGTAAGGAGCGGAAAGAGTTCCGTGGCCTCATCGGCGGATTTCAGGTTGTACGTCTTCTGCGGATCCCGCAGGGTGACCTTGTCCCAGTGGTGCGCGGACAGCGCCGTCTCCAGCGCCACGACCCGGCCGGCCGCTGCCTCCGCGTCGGAGATGCCGGCCAGGATAAAAACGGTAGCCACATGGTCCTGGTAGGCCTGGACCACCGCGGCGAACTTCGCGTCCCGGTAATAGGATTCATCCGGCAGGCCCAGTCCGCCCTGGCCGGTGTACAGCAGGATCCGGTCCGGGTTGCCGGCGTCTGGGGCGGGATAGATGTAGAAGAGCCCGCCCACGTCCGCGCGGAACAGGCGCCCGGAGAGCGCCACGAGGTCGGCGACCGTCTGCGTGGCGAACACCTCGGCGAGCCGCTCCCGGATCGGGTCCAGTGCCTTGGACTCCACCGCGGCCTCGTCCATGAAGCTGTTGTAGAGGTCCCCGATCTTCTGCTCGATCCCGGTGGACTCCGCGCCGCGGGCGGCCGCGTCTTCGATGATTTCCCTCACCGCAAGTTCCGAGCCGTCCCGCAGCGCCGTGAACGTCCCCTCCAGGGCCCGGTCGTCCGGGATCCCGGTGCTCTTGAGCCAGGTGCCGTTGACATGCTGATACAGATCATCCTGCGGCCGGACACTGGCGTCGATGTTGGACAGGGCAATCCCCGAAAGTGGCACGGATGCTCCTTTGAGAGGCAGCCCGGGACCGCCTTGATTCGGGTCGCCGGTCTGCATGGTGGACGTTACGGAGGTGTGGCTCCTTCATCTTACGCACCCGTGTTACTGTGAAAAGGTGCGCGCAGAACTGCTTCTTCTTAGCTGCCGCGGCGAGGCCTCAGACGCGATCTAGCGCAAGGCCCACCCTCGCTGCGGAGTTTGTGTTGCCCGGCCACCCTTTCATCAGGAATTACAGAAAAGGCCCCGATTGTAATGCGAAACGCACAGATGCCCTCAGGAATGCCCGTCCACCGCTACGTCCCCTTCCAGGACCTGATCACGGTTGAACTGCCGGACCGCACCTGGCCGGACAAGGTCATCACCCAGGCCCCGCGCTGGTGCGCCGTGGACCTGCGCGACGGCAACCAGGCCCTGATCGACCCGATGAGCCCCGCCCGCAAACTGAAGATGTTCCAGCTGCTGGTCCGGATGGGCTACAAGGAAATCGAAGTCGGGTTCCCCTCCGCCTCGCAGACGGACTTCGACTTCGTCCGCCAGCTGATCGAGGGCAACCACATCCCGGACGACGTCACCATCCAGGTCCTGACCCAGGCCCGCGAGCACCTGATCGAGCGGACCTACGAGTCCCTGGTCGGCGCCCGGCAGGCCATCGTGCACCTGTACAACTCGACATCGGTCCTGCAGCGCCGGGTCGTCTTCAACCAGGACGAGGACGGCATCCTGGACATCGCCCTGCAGGGCGCACGGCTGTGCAAGAAGTACGAAGAGACCCTGCAGGACACCCACATCACCTACGAGTACTCGCCCGAATCCTTCACCGGGACCGAGCTGGAGTACGCCGTGCGGGTCTGCAACGCCATCGCCGACGTCTTCGAGGCCTCTGCCGACAGCCAGGTCATCATCAACCTGCCGGCCACGGTGGAAATGGCCACCCCCAACGTCTACGCCGACTCCATTGAGTGGATGAGCCGGAACCTGCACCCGCGGGAGGGCATCATCCTGTCCCTGCACCCGCACAATGACCGCGGCACCGGCGTCGCGGCCGCCGAGCTGGGCTACCTGGCCGGCGCGGACCGGATCGAAGGCTGCCTGTTCGGCAACGGCGAGCGGACCGGCAACGTGGACCTGGTGACGCTGGGCCTGAACATGTTCGTCCAGGGCATTGATCCGATGATCGACTTCTCCGACATCGACGAAGTCCGCCGCACCGTGGAGTACTGCAACCAGCTGCCCGTGGCCGAGCGCAGTCCGTATGGCGGGGACCTCGTCTTCACCGCGTTCTCCGGTTCGCACCAGGACGCCATCAAGAAGGGCCTGGAAGCCCTGGAGAAGGACGCCGCCGCCGCCGGCAAGGACGTGGCGGACTACCCCTGGCAGGTCCCGTACCTGCCGGTCGACCCGAAGGACCTCGGCCGCAGCTACGAGGCCGTCATCCGCGTCAACTCCCAGTCGGGCAAGGGCGGCGTCGCCTACCTGCTGAAGAACGAGCACAACCTGGACCTGCCGCGGCGCGCCCAGATCGAATTCTCCGGTGTCATCCAGAAGCAGACCGACACCGTGGGCGGCGAAGTCAGCGGCGCCCAGCTCTGGCAGGTGTTCCAGGATGAATACCTGCCCGCCGGCTCGGCCGACGCGCAGTGGGGCCGTTACGCCCTCGGCTCGTTCAGCACCGAGACGGACGAGGACGGTTTCATGACGCTGCACGCCGCGCTCAAGGTCGACGGCACCCCGGTCCACCGCACCGGGACCGGCAACGGACCGATCGCCGCGCTGCTGAGCATCCTTCGCGAAGACGGTGTCGACGTCCGGGTGCTCGACTACAGCGAACATGCCCTGTCCGAAGGTGGCAGTGCCCTCGCCGCGGCCTATGTCGAATGCGCCGTGGGGGAGCGTGTGCTGTGGGGCGTCGGGATCGACGCCAATACGTCCACGTCCTCGCTCAAGGCCGTCATCTCGGCCGTGAACCGCGCCATCCGGGACGCCCGCGCCTGAGCCGGCCGTCACTGCGCCGCCGGGTCCTCCGGCGGCGCAGTCTGCCTGAACTGCGGCGTTTCCCGATAGGCAGCGTTTCCTTCAAAGACAGTGCGAAGATTAACCGTGGCCCATACCTCCTCCTTTGCCTCCCGCGCCTACCGTGATGACGGGGTCATCCTGCGCACCCACAAGCTGGGTGAAGCGGACCGCATCATCACCATCCTCACCAAGCACCACGGCCAGGTCCGCGCGGTGGCCAAGGGCGTCCGGCGCACCAGCAGCCGCTTCGGCGCCCGGCTGGAACCCTTTATGGTCGCGGACCTGCAACTGATCTCCGGCCGCACCCTGGACATTGTCACGCAGGCCGTCGCCAAAGGGGCCTACGGCAGCAACATCGCCGCGGACTACGGCCGCTACACCGTCGCTGCGGCCATGACGGAGACGGCCGAGAAGCTTACCGACGTCGACGGTGAAGCGGGCACGGCCCAGTACAACCTCCTCGTCGGGGCCCTGGCATCGCTGAGCCGCGGGGACCACAGCCCGGAACTCATCCTCGATTCGTACCTGCTGCGCGCCCTCGCCACCGGCGGCTGGGCACCGAGCTTCACCAACTGTGCACGCTGCGGGGCCCGCGGGCCGCACACTGCGTTCTCGGCTCCGCTCGGCGGCATGGTGTGCGCCGACTGCCGGCCGCCGGGATCGCCCGCGCCGGCCAAGGAAACCGTCGTGCTGCTCGGCGCGCTGCTCACTGGTGACTGGACGACGGCGGACGCGTCCGTCCGCATGCACCGCCGGGAGGCCGCAGGCCTCGTGGCCAGCTACCTGCAGTGGCATCTGGAACGTGTCCTCAAATCCCTCAAACATGTGGAGCGAACGTAACTGTGGCGTTGGGTAAAAAGAAGAATCCGGTCCGGCAGCGGAGCACCCCCGTGGTGCGCCCGTACCCGCATCCCTCCGGAGCCGTGCCCCCGGCGATCCCGGCGGAGTTCATTCCCCGCCACGTCGCGATCGTGATGGACGGCAACGGACGCTGGGCCAACCAGCGCGGCCTGCCCCGGATCGAAGGCCACAAGGCGGGGGAGCCGGCCCTGCTGGACGTGGTGGCCGGGGCGATTGAGCTCGGCATCGAGTACGTGAGCGTCTACGCCTTCTCCACCGAAAACTGGCGCCGCTCGCCCGAGGAAGTGCGCTTCCTGATGGGATTTAACAAGGATGTGCTACGTCGCCAGCGCAACCAGCTTGATGAGTGGGGCGTCCGGATCCGCTGGTCCGGCCGGCGCCCCCGGCTCTGGGGCTCGGTGATCCGGGAACTGGAGGAGGCCGAGGATTTCACCCGCGGCAACAGCACGTGCACGTTGAACATGTGTGTTAACTACGGGGGGCGCGCCGAAATCGCGGACGCGGTGTCCGCGATTGCGGAGGAAGTCGCCGCCGGCCGGCTCAAGCCGGGTGCCATCACCGAAAAGACGATCCAGAAATACCTGGATGAGCCGGACCTGCCGGACGTCGACCTGTTCCTGCGCAGCTCCGGGGAGCAGCGGCTCTCGAACTTCATGCTGTGGCAGTCGGCGTATGCGGAGTTCGTCTTTATGGACACGCTCTGGCCCGACGTGGACCGCCGCACGCTGTGGGACGCCGTCGAGGTCTACGCCCAGCGGGACCGCCGCTACGGCGGTGCGGTGGACGCGGCCCCCGCCGGCCCGGCCTGACGCCAAGGGCGCCCGGTCAGTCAGCACAGTCAGCCCGGGTACAGGCTGAGCCAGAGGACGAGGTCGTCGTAGGCTTCCTGCCGCACTGCGCGGCGGGACAGGAAGATGTCGTGGATCGCCCCCGGGTACCGGAAGACGGCCGTCCGGCGGCCCAGCCTGAGCGCACTGCGTGCCGTTTCCTCGACATCGATCACGGCGTCGAGTCCCATGAGTTCCTCGGACCATTCGGCCTGGATCCGGGTGCGTCCGGACAGCATCACCAGCACCGGAGAGCTGATGTCGAGCCGCTGCGCCACGGCCGCGTGGCCGGCCAGGACGGCCTTCATCCAGCCGGGCCGGACGGGGAACGATTCCCGCGGACGCCACGCGGGATCCAGGGCCCATTCGCCGTGGGCTGTGTCGCCCACGCTGTCCCAGTAGCCGGGCATGCTGGGCAGCAGGAGGGCCCGGCGCGGGTCGGCGCGCGCCAGTGGTTCCACCAGATGCACCGCGATGTTCCGGATCAGGCTGCTGCCCTGGAGTTCCAGCCAGGGGGCATTGAGGACCAGGGTGCCGACCTTCCT
This sequence comes from Pseudarthrobacter linnaei, assembly GCF_055412825.1. NCBI lineage: Bacteria > Bacillati > Actinomycetota > Actinomycetes > Micrococcales > Micrococcaceae > Pseudarthrobacter > Pseudarthrobacter linnaei. The sequence goes on along the minus strand of NZ_JBVAYX010000001.1, from coordinate 212,965 downwards.
CGGATTCCGGTCTGCCCACAGCGCTGCCACGAGGCCGCCGAGGGAATGCGCGAGCACGTGCACCGTCGGCGCCGCGGAGCTGCCGGTGCGGCCGGCGATGTCGGAGCCGATCGCTGCCAGCGCTGCAGCGATGTCCTCGTCATAAACGGCCAGGTCCGTGGTGTAGCCGGGGGTCTGCCAGTCCCGGAGGCTGCGCCCGAACTTCCGCAGGTCCAGGGCATAGAAGTGGAAGCCGCTGGCGACGAGGTGGTCGGCGAGTTCGGCCTGCAGGAAATAGTCCGCCCAGCCGTGCAGGTAGAGGACCACCTTCGCCGGTGCCCGCGGGTCCGGAGCTGCCGGGTCCGGAGCGGCCCGGCCCGGGGCCCGGACCGCCGCAACTCCGTCCGGGCCTGCGTGCCGCACCAGGGTCGCGACAACGGGCCCCTCGTCGTCCGGCGCCAGGGGCAGTTCCAGGCGCGCGAAGCGGCTGCCGAGCACGTCTTGACGCCACAGCGGCCGCACCCCGGCGAGCGTCACGCCGCACCGCCGTCGTCGAGCACGTACGCACGGAGCCAGCGGGCCAGCCGGGCGTAGGCGTCGGCGCGGACGCGCGGGGCGGACAGGAACACATCATGCAGTGCACCGTCGATCCGTTCGAGCGTAACGGTCCGTCCCAGGCTGAGGGCCCGCAGGGCAATGGTGTTGACGTCCAGGACCGCGTCGGTGCGCCGCATGGACTCCTTCCAGAACATCCCGGTGGCGCTGGCTCCGGAGATCAGCACCAAAATCGGCACGTCGATGTTCAGCCCGCGCGCCACCCTCGACTGCCCGCTGAGGACCGCGCTTAGCCACCCGGCCCGGACGGGGAACGCCCGGGGCGGGCGGTAGTTGTCATCCAGGGTCCATTCGCCCTCTGCGGCGCTGCTGATGCTGCGCCAGTAAAAGCCGCGTTCGGGGAGCCGAATGACGGCTTCGGGCCGGAACCGCGCGAGCGGTTCCACCATGGTCCGGGCCGCGCGGCGGACGGCCGGGCTGCCGTGCATTTCCAGCCACGGGCTGTCGAGGATCAACTGCGAGACCATCCCCGGATGCCGGCTGGCCCACAGCGCGGCGATCAGCCCGCCGGTGGAATGCCCCATCAGTGCCACCGTCGGCCGCGCTTCAGCGTCGGGGTGCAGGGAGGCGATGATGCCGACCGCCGCGGTGATCTCGGCGTCGTAGTCGTCCAGGTCGGCCACATAGCCGCCGTGCGCGCCGGCGTGGAGGCTCCTGCCGTGGTTGTGCATGTCAAGGGCGAAGAACGCGAAGCCCTGGCCGGTCCAGAATTCGGCGAGTTCCTCGTTGAAGAAGTAGTCACTCCAGCCGTGCAGGAACAGCACCGCGCGGGCCCGGCCCCCGGCGGCTGCAGCGATCCCGGGGGCAGCTCCGCCGGAGGCACTTCCTGCGCCGGGGACGTGCCGCACCAGCGTGGCGGTCCGCTCGACGCCATCTGGTCCGGCCGCCGCGACGGTGCAGGCTTCGAAGTCGTCGCCGAGGATGTCGGGTACCCAGTTCATTGCTTCATGCTAGCGCCCGGTGGCCTGCGGGTTTGGTCTGGGCCGCCGGAACCGCAAAACTAGAGCCATGCGCGTATATCCGACTTTCTTCCGGCTGGCCTTCTCATGGATGGACGCCGAACGCGCCCACAAGATCGGCTTCAAGGCCATCCGGCTCGTCCACTCCTGCGGCGCCGGCCGGGTGCTGCAGAAGTTCACCGCACCGGCAGTTTCACTCCAGACCCAGGCGTTCGGCCTGACGTTCCCCTCCCCGTTTGGTCTGGCGGCCGGATTCGACAAGGAGGGCCACGGCATTGAGGCCCTCACCGAGCTGGGTTTCGGCCATGTCGAGGTCGGCACCATCACCGGGCAGGCCCAGCCGGGGAACCCCGCGCCGCGGCTCTTCCGCCTCGTTGAGGACCGGGCCGTGATCAACCGAATGGGTTTCAACAATGACGGGGCCGCCGCCGTGGCCCCCCGCCTGAAGTCCGCCCGCGCCGCCCTGCAGCGACGCCGCCCCGGTGTCCGCCCGGTGATCGGCGTCAACATCGGCAAGAGCAAGGTCGTGGAACTTGAGGACGCGGTGGCGGACTACCTGGTCAGCGCCCGCAGCCTGGCGCCCGCCGCCGACTACCTCGTGGTCAACGTCAGCTCCCCGAACACACCGGGACTGCGGCTGCTGCAGGATGTCGAAACTCTGCGCCCGCTGCTGACGGCCGTGGGGGAGGCAGCGGACCAGGCGTCCGGACGCCACGTTCCGCTGCTGGTCAAGATCGCCCCGGACCTCAGCGATGAAGACATCGACGACGTCGCGCGGCTGGCACTGGACCTGAATCTGGACGGAATCATCGCCACCAACACCACCATCGCCCGCACCGGGCTCTCCTCCAGCGTCGAAAAGGTGGCGGCGTGCGGCGCCGGAGGACTGTCCGGCGCACCGCTGAAGCAGCGGTCGCTGGAGGTGCTCGCACGGCTGAAGGCGGCCACCGGCGGCAGGCTGACCCTGGTCTCCGTGGGCGGCGTCGAAACCGTGCAGGACGTCCAGCAACGGCTCGACGCCGGCGCCACCCTCGTGCAGGGATACACGGCATTCCTCTATGAAGGACCGTTCTGGGCCGCCCGCATCAACCGGCTGCTCGCGAAGCACCCGTCCCGGCGCTGAGCCACCCGGCACCGGACGGACCGTCGCCCGAATGCCTGGGGACGACAGAGCCCCCGGCAGTCAGACTGCCGGGGGCTCGGGGTTGATGGCATGGAATCAGGCGGGGTATTCGCCGCGCTTGACGAGGGGCTTGGGAAGGCGCAGGCGGCGGAACTGCAGCGAACGCATGGAGCCGTACCAGACGGTGCCGCGCTCCACGTCCCCGAACTTCGCCTCCAGACGCTTCTTGAGCTTTCGGGACAGGATAAAGACGTCAACGAAGACCGCGAGGAACATCACCCAGAACCCGCCCAGGACGTAGATCATCTGTTCGCTGGAGGACGGGACGAGGAGTGAGACAATCACGAAGATGAGCGCGCCGAACATCAAATATTCGCCGAGGCTGAAGCGGGCATCCACATAGTCCCGGGCGAAGCGCTTCTGCGGGCCCTTGTCGCGCAGCGGCAGGAACCTCTCGTCGCCGGTGTCCATGGCCTTCCGCATCTTGATCCGCTGCTCCTGGACCGCTGCACGCTCGGCGGCTTTGGAGGCCTTGCGGTCCTCGGGCACGAGCGGCCGCTTGCGGGCCGCCACCTGCGCGCTGCGCTTGGGCGTGGGCGCGCCCTTGCCGAGGGCGATGTCCCGGGCTGCTGCCCCGGCCGCCTGCTGGTCAACTATGTCCTGCGCCGATGGCGCTTCTTTTTTACGTCCAAACACCCCTACAGAATACCCCGGTGCGGCACGCACGAGACCCGGCCCACACGGCCAAGGACGCGCTGCGTCCATATTGAAGGTTTGGAGTGATCCATCGCACCGGTAGTGTTCTGGCCATGACTTCATCACCCGCGGGGAACCCGCAAACCGTCACCGCCCGGGCCGGAAACGTTGACACCGAGGCCCTCCGCCAGGCCGTTACCGAATCGTTCGACACCACGATCGCCCAGCTGGCCGAGCTCGTCGCCATCCCGGGCATCGCGTGGCCCAGCTTCGACCCCGCCCCGCTGAACGCCAGTGCCGACGCCGTCGCCGAACTGGTCCGGGCCAGCGGCTTCGACGAGGTGCTGATCCTGCGCTGCGACAAGGAAGACGGGGCGCCCGGCGGCCCCGCCGTCGTCGCCCGCCGTCCGGCCGCCCCGGGCAAACCGACGATCCTGCTGTACGCGCACCACGATGTGCAGCCCACCGGTGACCTGGCGCTGTGGGAGACGGAGCCGTTCACCGCCGTCGAGCGCGACGGGCGGCTGTACGGGCGCGGCGCGGCCGATGACAAAGCCGGGATCCTCGCGCACATCGCGGCCTACTCGGCGGTGACCCGCGTGCTGGGCGACGACCTGGGCCTCGGCGTGACCTTCTTCTTCGAGGGGGAGGAGGAAGCCGGCTCGCCGACCTTCCGGACCTTCCTCGAAACCCACCGGGAACTGCTGCGCGCCGATGTGATCGTCGTGGCGGACTCCAGCAACTGGAAAGTCGGCATCCCCGCGCTGACCACGAGCCTCCGCGGCCTGGTCGACGGCACCATCGAGGTCAAGGTCCTGGATCACGCCGTCCACTCCGGCATGTTTGGCGGTCCCGTGCTGGACGCCCTGACCCTGCTCTCCCGTCTGATCGCCACCCTGCACGACGATGCGGGCAACGTGGCGATCGCCGGCCTGGCCAGCCGGGACGACGCCACCGTTGACCTCTCCGAAGAGCAATACCGCGCCGATGCCTCGGTGCTCGACGGCGTCCGGCTCGCCGGCACCGGGACGATCGCCTCGCGGCTGTGGACCAAACCGGCACTGTCGATCATCGGCTTCGACGCCCCCGCCGTGGACGTCGCCTCCAACACCCTCCTGCCCCGGGCGCGCGCGAAGTTCAGCCTGCGGCTCGCGCCCGGACAGGATCCGGCCGAGGCAATGGACGCCGTCCGCCGGCATGTGGAAGCCAACGCGCCCTTCGGCGCCCACGTCGTCTTCACGCCGGGGGAGAGCGGCAACGCCTTCCTCACGGACACCTCCTCCCAGGCTGCCAGCATCGCGATGTGGGCGCTCGGGGAGGCGTGGGGCGTCCCGGCCGTGGAGACCGGCATCGGCGGCTCGATTCCGTTCATCGCCGACCTCACCGAGCTGTACCCTGATGTGCAAATCCTGGTCACCGGCGTCGAGGATCCCGATTCCCGGGCGCACAGCGCGAACGAATCCCTCCACCTCGCGGACTTCCGGAACGCCATCGTGGCCGAAGCCCTGATGCTGGCCCGACTGAATGAGGAAGGACTGGCCTGAGCGGACCCGCCGGCAGTGGTTCCCACGGAACATCCGGCCGGCTGGGACGGTTACGTCAGGAGTTAGAGCTACAGGGCTGATCGACGTAGCATGTAGCTATAGCCCGTACCGTTGAAGTAGGGGCGGGTGCCGCGGGAGCGGCGCCGCCACCACCGTCGTTAGAAGGTAGGCCATGAGCACTACAACGAATGAAAACAGCGCCGACACCACCGCCACGGCGGACGGGGAACTGGCAACGCACGAGGTCAAACTGACCGACGTCGCGGCCGGCAAGGTCCGCAGCCTGCTTGAACAGGAAGGCCGCACCGATCTGCGCCTCCGCGTGGCCGTGCAGCCCGGCGGCTGCTCTGGCCTCATTTACCAGCTCTACTTCGACGAACGGCTCCTCGACGGCGACGCCGTCCGCGACTATGACGGCGTCGAAGTTGTTGTCGACAAGATGAGCGTCCCGTACCTCAGCGGTGCCAGCATCGATTTCGAGGACACCATCTCCAAGCAGGGCTTCACCATCGACAATCCCAATGCCGGCGGCTCCTGCGCCTGCGGTGATTCCTTCCACTAAGGCCGGGCAATCTGCCCGGCCTTAGTGCCGCAGGATTCACAACGAGCGGACCCGGCATAAAGGTCCCGACGCACGGCGCGGACATGTGGGCGAAAACTCGCGGGGAGCGGTAAGCTCTACACCGAGTAGTAAAACTTTTCGTGTGCCCTGACCGCCATTTTGCGGCCCGGGCGACAGCAACAAGTAGGAAGGGCCGTCTGTGAGTTCGCAGAACCGAACCGGCAGCCGACGCAAACAGATCACTACGATCACTGGCTTGGCACTCGCCGGCGCGTTGGCTTTGACTGGATGTTCACCAGAGGTACAGAAAGGGTGGCTGCCCACTGAGCGTGGCACCACCAACCACACTGACCGCATCATGGACCTCTGGGTCAACTCATGGATTGCCGCCCTGATCGTGGGCGTCATTACCTGGGGCCTGATGATCTGGTGCATCGTCGCCTACCGGCGCCGCAAGGGCACCGTCGGGTTCCCGCGGCAGAACAGCTTTAACCTGCCCCTGGAGGTCTTCTACCTCACGATCCCGCTGTTCATGGTGCTGGTGTTCTTCTACTTCACCGACCGCGACCAGCAGGCGATCGACAACCGCGCCGAGCCGGCCGACGTCGTCGTAGACGTCCGCGGCAAGCAGTGGGCGTGGGACTTCAACTACAAAAAGGGCGACGTCATCCGCGAGGATGTCCACGAAGCCGGCGTCCAGGCGCACCTCACCGGCGAGGAAGTGGACAAGGAAAAGCTGCCCACCCTGTACCTCCCGGTCGACAAGTCGGTTGACCTCGAGCTGAACGCCCGCGACGTCATCCACTCCTTCTGGGTCCCCGCCTTCCTGCAGAAGCGCGACATGATCCCCGGAAAGACGAACTACATCAGGTTCACCCCCACCAAGGAGGGAACCTACGACGGCAAGTGCGCCGAACTCTGTGGCGAATACCACTCCGAAATGCTGTTCCGCGTAAAGGTCGTTTCCGACGCCGAGTTCCAGGCACACCTGGAGAAGCTGCGCCAGGACGGCAACACGGGCCTCCTCGGCGAAGAGTACGACCGCAACCCGGCCCCGACCGAAACCAAGTAAGGGGAGCGACGTGGCAACTACCTATTCACAGCCCACCGGGATCCTTGAGGCTCCCGTAGTACCGAAGTCCAAGGGACGCATCGTCGTCAACTGGGTCACCACGACCGACCACAAGACCATCGGGTACATGTACCTGATCGCGTCCTTCATTTTCTTCTGCTTCGGCGGAGTCATGGCGCTGCTGATCCGCGCTGAACTGTTCGAGCCCGGCATGCAGATCCTGCAGACCAAAGAGCAGTACAACCAGCTGTTCACCATGCACGGCACCGTGATGCTGCTGATGTTCGCGACGCCGCTGTTCGCCGGCTTCGCCAACGTCATGATGCCGCTGCAGATCGGTGCCCCCGACGTCGCCTTCCCGCGGCTGAACGCACTGGCCTTCTGGTTCTTCCTCTTCGGTTCCACCATTGCCGTGTCCGGCTTCATCACCCCGCAGGGTGCGGCATCGTTTGGCTGGTTCGCGTACGCGCCGCTGTCCAACACGACGTTCAGCCCGGGCGTGGGCGGTGACCTCTGGGTCTTCGGCCTGGCGCTGACCGGCTTCGGTACCATCCTCGGCGCGGTCAACTTCATCACCACGATCATCTGCATGCGCGCCCCGGGCATGACGATGTGGCGGATGCCGATCTTCACCTGGAACATCCTCGTCACGTCGATCCTGGTCCTGATGGCCTTCCCGCCGCTGGCCGCAGCCCTCTTCGCCCTCGGCGCGGACCGCCGCTTTGGAGCCCATATCTTCGACCCGGAGAACGGCGGCGCCGTCCTCTGGCAGCACCTGTTCTGGTTCTTCGGACACCCGGAGGTCTACATCATCGCCCTGCCGTTCTTCGGCATCGTCTCGGAGATCTTCCCGGTCTTCAGCCGCAAGCCGATCTTCGGCTACAAGGGCCTGGTCTACGCGACCATCTCCATCGCCGCGCTGTCCGTGACCGTGTGGGCGCACCACATGTACGTCACCGGCTCGGTCCTGCTGCCGTTCTTCTCCTTCATGACGATGCTGATCGCGGTGCCAACCGGTGTGAAGTTCTTCAACTGGATCGGCACCATGTGGCGGGGATCGATCACCTTCGAAACCCCCATGCTGTGGAGCATCGGCTTCCTGGCGACGTTCCTCTTCGGCGGATTGACCGGTATCATCCTGGCCTCCCCGCCGCTGGACTTCCACGTCTCCGACTCCTACTTCGTGGTGGCCCACTTCCACTACGTCGTCTTCGGAACCGTTGTCTTCGCAATGTTCGCAGGCTTCTACTTCTGGTGGCCGAAATGGACCGGCAAGATGCTCAACGAGCGCCTTGGCAAGATCCACTTCTGGATGCTGTTCCTCGGTTTCCACGGCACCTTCCTCATCCAGCACTGGCTGGGCGTCGAGGGCATGCCCCGCCGCTACGCGGACTACATGCCGCAGGACAACTTCACCTGGATGAACCAGTTCTCCACCTACGCATCCTTCCTGCTGGGCGCCTCGCTGATCCCGTTCTTCTGGAACGTCTACATCACCTGGCGCAGCAACGAACGGGTCGAAGTGGATGACCCGTGGGGCTTCGGCGCCTCGCTCGAGTGGGCGACATCGTGCCCGCCGCCGCGACACAACTTCACCTCGCTGCCGCGGATCCGTTCGGAGCGTCCCGCCCTGGACCTGCACCACCCCGAACTCTCCCAGTCATACACCGTCGAATCTCCTGCCCCGGCAGCGGCAGCGCTCGGTAACGCCGACCAGAAGGATCAAGCCCAGTGAAAATCGAATCAAGGCTTTTTGGATTCGGAGTCTTCTTCTTCGTCCCGGTCTCGATCGTCTACGGATTCCTGACCGAGTGGACAGAATGGGTCGGCATCCTCGGTGTCCTCCTGCTCGGCGGACTCTCGCTCATGGTCGGCGCCTACCTCGCCTTCACCGCAAAGCGGGTCGGGATGCGTCCCGAGGACCGCAGCGATGCGGAGATCCACGAGGGCGCCGGTGAACAGGGTCACTTCAGCCCCTGGAGCTGGTGGCCGCTGGTGCTCGGCCTGGCCTCGGCCGGAGGGTTCCTTGGCCTGGCCGTTGGATTCTGGATCGTCTACATCGCGGCCGGTCTGGCTCTGGTCGGTCTGGTCGGCTGGGTCTACGAATACAGCCGCGGAGACCACGCGCACTAACGTCCGCGAGGACAGATAACTGATCAACTACGACGGCGGGCCCCATCAATTGGTGGGGCCCGCCGTCGTTGTCGTCCGGCGCGGTGCCGCCACCCCCCCGGTTGCTGCGGTGTCGGTCGTCGCGCCGAAGGCCTATGACGCGCACAGGGCACGCCAGAAGTACCGAGCAAGCAGCCATTGGCGCGACTGCTAATAGTGTCGCTGAAGTGGCACGGATGTGAATCCGCAGCGCATGGGCCGCTACTGCCTGGCTCCACGGAGGACTCTGGTCTTGGCGCCGAGGAGGACTCTGCCCTGGCGCCGCGCAGGACTCTGCCCTGGCTCCGAAGAGGACCCTTCGCGAGCAGAAACCGACGCCATAGCTGGTGCCGGCGTTGCTTCCCTGCCAGTTGCACGCGGTCCTGACCGGTTCGGCCCCAACAACAGGCCGTCCGGCTTGAGGCGCGGAAGCCATTTTGAGCGCCACTGGCCCCGCGGAATCCCCCATAACTTAACCCGGTGCGACCATCGACGGTGGAAACGGACTCCTCTGCACAAGAGGCCCAAACGCACTCGTGATGCCCGCCGTCGTAATTGAGATACAGGTACGGACGGAAATGCCCGGCGGGAAGTCGGCGGCCGGCCGCTGGCCGTCGGCGGAGCCCAAGCTGACGGGGACTCTCAGGGTGTCAGGGAGGTCCCGTATAGCCCTCACTGGGCCCGGGCGCACTCCAGCAGCGCCCGGAGGTTATCCAGGGCCTTCTCAACGTCGACAGGGCTGTAGCGTACCGGGACAGCGTCGGGGTCAACGGCCAACTTCACCAAGCAGCCGCAGTGGAAATCCTCGGTCATGACTTCCAGCAGCGAGCGGGCATCCACGCCGGGCCGGCCATCCTTGCTGATGGTCACGGGCAACCCGGTTTCATGGACAGCGCGGACGAACAGCGCCGCGGGCCTTGCATGCAGTCCGATGGTGGCCTGGACGACTGCGTTCCGTACCGGCAACGTGACTCCCTTGTCTCAGATTGTGCTGGTGGTGCCGGCGGGGAACCGGCGCATTCAAGCCTAGCCGCGACCGGCTTACCGGGCGAACCACGACAACCCGCTGGTCTAGACCTGTGCGGGGTGTGGCTTAACCTTGAGGTATGACTCACTCCGGAAGGCTGCGCAGTGGCGCCCTCTGACGCGGCACGCATGGTCGGCGAGATCGACCGGAATAACGGTACGCCCATCTACGTCCAGCTGCGGGAAATCCTCAGGTCCCACATCGTGAGCGCCTGTCCGCCCGGGTCGGCGCTGCCGTCCGAGCGGGACCTTGCCGAGCGCTTTGGCCTGGCCCGGATGACGGTGCGTCAGGCCATTGATGCCCTCGTTGGTGAGGAAGTCATCGAGCGGGTGGTGGGCCTGGGCACCTTTGTCCGGAAACCGAAGCTGGACCTGCAGGTGAAGCTAACTTCCTACAGCGAGGAGATGCAGCGGCGCGGCATGGTCCCGGCGGCCAAGGTTCTCAGCTTCGAACAGATCGGCGCCAGTGCCTTCCTGGCCCGGGAACTCCAGCTTGAGGAGGGGACGCCCCTGGTGCGGTTCCGCCGCCTGCTACTGGCGGACAACGAACCCATGAGCGTGGACGAGAACTTCATCCCTGCCCACCGCGTGCCCGGACTTCTCGACGGCGAACCGCCCACATCGCTCTACAACGTCCTGAGCGAACGCTTCGGGCTGGTGATGGAGTGGGGAGAGGACATGATCGAGGCCACGGCCGCTTCACCGTCCACGGCCCGCCTGCTCAACGTTGAGGTCGGATCGCCGCTGCTGAAAATCCAGCGCCACGCCTTCGTGGCCCGGGCCATGGTGGACTACTCGGTGTCCTACTACCGCGCAGACCGCTACAAGCTCTGGGTGCCGCTGCAGCGTCCCGGCGTCCGCCCGACCCGCAACTACGCCTCCGGCTACCGCCCTTAACCCAGGACGCGGGGTCACTTCGCGCCCATCCCGAAGGGCTTAATGGGCGCGAAGTGACCCCGCGTTGTGGGTTGGTTTCCTGGAGATGCAGAAACATGCAGAAAAGGCCCGGTCCTGGTGGACCGGGCCTTTTCTGGTGATCACTGCAGCTGGTTAGCGGCTGAGCGTCTTCTGGGTGTCGCCTGACTCGATCGTCTCGTGGGCGCCGTGGTGGCCATGGGCCGCCTCGAGCTCAGTGGGCGTGGCCGGGGCAACCCGGTCCTCGAAGAACCACTGCGACAGCTTCGCGCGGCGCTTCTCTTTCTTGTCAACGACTCCGTTGGCGTTCGGCTCCGCGGGAAGCGGGGACGGCGACTCGAATCCGACGAGCTTGTAGCGCTTGTACTCGTCCAGCGGGGCGTGGACCTCGATGAACTCGCCGTGCGGCAGGCGCACGATGCGGCCGGTTTCCCGGCCGTGCAGGGCGATCTCCCGGTCCTTGCGCTGCAGGGCCAGGGCAATGCGCTTCGTAACAACGAACGCAATGATCGGGCCGATGAAGAACAGGGTCCGCAGCCAGTAGGTCACATCGTTCAGCGACACGTGGAAGTGCGTGGCGATGAGGTCCGAGCCTGCAGCTGCCCACATGACGCAGTACCAGACGAAGCCGGCCATGCCGATGGCGGTACGCGTCGGGGCGTTGCGCGGACGGTCCAGGACGTGGTGCTCGCGGTCGTCCTTGGTGATCCATCGTTCGATCCACGGGTACATGAACATCACGGTGAAGAGGATTCCCGCCGGCACCAGGGCCGGGAGAAGCACGTTGAAGCTGAAGACCTGGCCGAACCAGACCTGCTCGATGCTCCAGTCACCGATGGTGCCGGGCATGAGGCGCAGTGCACCGTCGACGAACCCGATGTACCAGTCAGGCTGGGTACCGGCCGAGACGGGGGACGGGTCGTAGGGGCCGTAGTTCCAGATCGGGTTGATGGTGAAGAACCCTGCCATGAGGGCAACGACACCGAACACGATGAAGAAGAATCCGCCGGCCTTGGCCGCGTATACCGGACCGAGCGGGTAGCCGACGACGTTGCCGTCGTTGCGTCCCGGGCCGGGGTATTGGGTGTGCTTGTGCACGACCACCATAAAGAGGTGCAGCACGATCATCAGGAGGATGAGCGCGGGTACCAGCAGGATGTGCAGCATGTACAGGCGGCCGATAACCATCGTGCCGGGGAATTCTCCGCCGAAGAGGAAGAACGAGATATACGTTCCGATCACCGGGATGGACTTGATCACTCCGTCGATGATGCGCAGGCCGTTGCCGGAAAGCAGGTCATCGGGGAGGGAGTAGCCGGTGAAGCCGGCAGCCATCGAGAGGATGAGCAGCACGCTGCCCACCACCCAGTTCATTTCACGGGGCTTGCGGAACGCGCCGGTGAAGAAGACACGGAGCATGTGAACGGACACCGAGGCGACAAACAGCAGCGCCGACCAGTGGTGGACCTGGCGCATGAACAGGCCGCCGCGGACATCGAAGGAGATATCCAGCGACGAGCTGTAGGCCACCGACATTTCGACGTTCTTCAGCGGCGTATAAGAGCCCTGGTAGTGCGTCTCCGCCATCGAGGGATCGAAGAAGAACGTCAGGAACGTGCCAGAGAGCAACAGAATGACGAAGGAGTACAGTGCCACCTCGCCGAACATGAAGGACCAGTGGTCAGGGAATACCTTGCGGCCGAATTCACGGAGCATTCCGGAACCGCCGACCCGCTCGTCAACGAAATTGGTGATGCGGCCGCCCTTGGTCTTGGCGACGAAGGCGGGGGCACTAGGCGTTGATGCTGCGCTCATGCTCATCACGCTCCCAATAGCTAGGTCCTACAGGTTCTTTGAAGTCGCTCGTAGCGACCAGATAGCCCTCGGAGTCAACCGCGATTGGCAACTGGGGGAGGGGCCGGCTGGCCGGGCCAAAGATAACCTTGCATTCCTGGGTCAGGTCGAAGGTTGACTGGTGGCACGGGCAGAGCAGGTGGTGCGTCTGCTGCTCGTACAGGGCAACAGGGCAACCAACGTGGGTGCAGATCTTGGAGTAGGCGACAATTCCGTTGTAGCCCCAGTCCTCGCGGCCGGGGGAGGGATTCAGCGATTCCGGGTTCAGGCGCATCAGCAGAACAACGGCCTTGGCCTTTTCGTTCAGCTTGCCTTCGTGCAGTTCGTTCAGGCCTTCCGGAATGACGTGGAACGCTGAACCGATGGTCACATCGGCTGCCCGGATGGGGGTGCCGTCAGGGTCACGGGTGAGCCGCTTGAGCTTGCCCTCCTGGGGTGCCCACATCGTGTGCGACAGAACTTTGTCAGGACGCGGACCCAGGTCACCGAAGACGGCGAGGGCCGGCAGGGGAGCCAGCGCCACGGCGCCCAGAAGGGTATTGCGGATCAGCGGGCGGCGCTTGATGCCGGTTTCCTCGACGATGTCGTCGACGATCCGGACAGCGGCCTGGCGGTCTTCCTCGGTACGGATGGCATGGCGCTCTTCCGAGACTTCATGGTCCGGCATGAGGGCCTTGGCCCAGTGCACGATTCCTGTGCCGATGCCAAGCATGGCAAAGGCGGTGCCGAGACCCAGCAGCATGTTCTGCAGCCGGATCGTCGCGATCCCGGTGTCATCCCCCAGATCGATGGCGAAGTACGCCACCAGGAATATCAGGGTGCCAACGACCGAAGTCCCGAACAGAAGGGCTACCTGCCGTTCTGCTCGCTTGGCGGCCTTCGGGTCCGTGTCAGCCAGGCGCAAACGATGCGGAGGAAGTCCAGGATCCTGGAACTTCTCCACCTCATTCTGACCAGCCCTAGCTACGGTGCCCGAGTGGTTCGGACTGCCGTCACTATGGTTGCCCATAATTCGCCTCATCCCTCTCTCGTCTCGGCAAGTGCCGAGTTAGCTTTCAATTCAAACTGCTGACGGGTCAGCAGAAAACTCTTACAGGTGTAACAGGTGGGCTTTAGGACGTCCGGGACGTTAGCCAGATAGTGAAGGCAATGATGACGCCCAAGCCAGCGATCCAGACAAACAGGCCTTCGGATACCGGACCCAAAGCACCGAGATCGGCGCCGCCGGGAGAACCGTTGGCTTCGATCTGCTTCAGGAAGGTGATGATGTCGCGCTTGCCTTCGGGTCCGACGTTGGCGTCGCTGAAGACCGGCATGTTCTGCGGGCCGGTGACCATCGCTTCGTAGATGTGCTTGCCGGACACGTCAGCCAAGGCCGGAGCGAACTTGCCCCGGGTCAGCGCGCCGCCGGCAGCCGCAGCGTTGTGGCACATGGCGCAGTTCACGCGGAACAGCTCGCCGCCCTTGGCGGCGTCGCCCTGCTCGTCGAGGACACTTGCCTCCGGGATGGACGGGCCGGGGCCGAGCGACGCAACGTAAGCGGACAGCTGGTGCGTCTGCTCCTCGTTGAACTGGGCAGGCTTCTTATAGGCCTGGGGGCCATTCATCTGCATGGGCATGCGGCCGGTGCCGACCTGGAAGTCAACGGCGGCAGCGCCGACGCCAACCAGGGAGGGGCCGTCTTTGGACCCGCTGGCGCCCATGCCATGGCAGGTGGCGCAGTTGGCGGCAAAGAGCTTGCCGCCTTCCTCTGCGTCATTTGCGCTGAAGCTGGTGGTGGCCTTGGCCTGGTTGACGGTGGTGGCTACGGCGTACAGCCCACCAGTGACCAGGAGGCCCATCAGCAGCAGTGCAATTGCTGCTAGCGGGTGACGTCGCTTCTGCGAGAGTGCCTTCACGTGGTGGTTCCTTTTTTCGATCCTGCGTTGGCTCCGGGAGCCACTTCTTAAAATTCTACCTCTTGTAGAACAAGAGCCAGGTGTTGCTACTTGAGCACGTAGATGACCAGGAAAAGGCCGATCCAGACGACGTCGACGAAGTGCCAGTAGTACGAGGTGACAATCGCGGAGGTTGCCTCGAAGTGGCCGAACTTCTTCGCTGCGAAGGAGCGGCCCATGATAAGGAGGAAGGCAACCAGGCCACCGATAACGTGTAGACCGTGGAAGCCTGTGGTGATGTAAAACGCCGAACCGTAGGCGTTGGAGGAGAGTGAGACATGTTCGGAAACGAGCATGGCGTACTCAGCCGCCTGGCCGGCCACGAAGAAGGCACCCATGACAAATGTCACGGTGAACCATTCGTTCATTCCCCAGCGGGTGAAGCTGAGGGGTCCGCCGCTTCGACGCGGCTGAAGCCGCTCCGCGGCGAAGACGCCCATCTGGCAAGTAAAGGAACTTGCCACGAGGACGATCGTGTTGATGAGCGCAAAGGGGAAGTTGAGCTTGGCTGTCTCGTCGGCCCACATCTGTCCGGAAGTCGAACGGAGTGTGAAGTACATGGCGAAGAGACCGGCGAAGAACATCAACTCACTGGACAGCCAGACTACGGTTCCAACAGAAACCATGTTCGGGCGATTCAGCGTCGGGTGCGCCGGGGTACTGGGGGCATGGGTCGCAGATGTCACATAGACATTATGTCTATAAAACTCCCTCCTGCCCAACGCAAACCGCGTTTTGGGGGGACTTTTTCTACAAAGACGCGAATTCGCGCGGAAAAGTTCCCGGACCGGTTCACATTGGTCTTTGCAGTACGCACCTCGATAGCATCAGAACGTGACTTCTCAGGCATCTGCACAGGCGGCAGTCAACACGTGGCCGCGGCTCATCAACGCACTCATTGACGGGACGGATCTCACCACCGGCAACACGGAGTGGGCGATGAACGCCATCATGTCGGGGGAGGCCACCCCGGCCCAGGTTGCGGGTTTCCTCGTGGCCCTCCGGTCCAAGGGCGAGACCGTGGATGAACTGGTCGGCCTGGTCGAGGCGATGATCGCGAACGCTAGCCCCATTGAGATAGCAGGGCAGAAGCTGGACATCGTCGGAACCGGCGGAGACCAGCAGAACACGGTGAACATCTCCACCATGGCCGCGCTGATCGCGGCCGGCGCCGGCGCCAGGGTGGTTAAGCACGGCAACCGTGCGGCGTCCTCGACCTCCGGGTCCGCGGACGTCCTTGAAGCCCTGGGGGTCCGGCTGGACCTGCCGATCCCGCGGGTGGCTCTCAACGCGGAAGAGGCGGGCATTACGTTCTGCTTCGCCCAGGTTTTCCACCCTTCGATGCGCCATGCCGCCGTCGCCCGCCGTGAACTTGGCGTGCCGACGGCCTTTAACTTCCTTGGCCCCATGACCAATCCGGCCCACGTGCAAGCCTCGGCGGTGGGTGTGGCCAACGAGCGCATGGCTCCGCTGGTGGCCGGCGTCCTTGCCAAACGAGGCAGCCGCGGGCTGGTGTTCCGCGGAAGTGACGGACTCGACGAGCTCACCACCACCGGGCCGTCCCGGGTGTGGGAAATCCGGCACGGGGCCGTGAGCGAACAAATGTTCGATCCGCGCGATCTCGGCATCCGCCAGGCAACCCTTGAGGAACTGCGCGGCGGGGACGCGGCGGCCAATGCCGCCGTCGTCCGGTCCGTGCTTGCCGGCGGCCCCGGTTCGGCACGCGATGCCGCCTTGCTGAACGCCGCTGCCGGACTCGTGGCCTTTGATCTGGATGACGTCGGACCGTTCAGTAAGCGGATGGCCGCCGCCTTGAAGCGCGCAGAAGAATCCATCGAGTCGGGTGCGGCGGCAGCCGTGCTGGACCGGTGGGTAGCCCTCTCGCGCAGCTGAACAGTCCAGGGATCGCCAGCCGGCGGGGCGGCCCGGCTGCTGGGCCTCGACCCGCTGAATCCTACTGTTCGAACCCTAGAGCGAAGGCCGCGTCGAGGTCATGCTGGGAATAGGCCCGGAACGCGATCTGCGTGGTGGTGTGGACAACACCGGCCACCTTGGAGAGTTTGTCCGCGATGACGTCGGCGAGATCGTCGTGCTTCGGGACCCGGGCGATTGCGATGAGGTCCCATTCACCGGTCACGGAGTAGACCTCGCTGATTCCCTGGATGGCGGAGATCTCTTCCGCGGTCTCCGGGATGCGGGAAGCGTCTGTCTTAATCAGGACGAAAGCGGTGACCACGTGTGAGCCTTTCCGGATCTGTTGCGCCGTTGCCGGCCGAGTACAGGCGCCCGGGCGGTACTCCTCCGAACCTCGGCCATGTCCCTGCAAGCCTAGTCCATCACGCCCCGCGGCGGCGGGTGCTGAACCGCCGGACCGCGGCGGCCAGGAGTCGGTATCCGAGCAGCAGAACGCCCAGGCTGAGCAGCGCCACGATGACGAACGGCAGGACCACGGTCTGCCCGGTGACGGCCCGCAGGAGCATGCCGACGGTGACCGTGCCAAGCCAGATGCCGACGCCGGCCGGCCAGACGGCCAGGGGCGAGCGCCACACGCGCAAAGCCAGCCAGGCGGTCGCCGCGCCGACGAGGAAGGGCCAGGCCGTGGAAAACACGCCGATAACGATGTCCCCGCGCTGATGGGCGTCCCGGCCGACGGCTGCGAAAACGAGAATCAATGCCGCATCAGCGCAGGCTGCCAGCATGGCCGTCCGACGTACCGCCGTTCCTGACACGGAGGGGGTGGCGGCGGGGCGGGGAAGCGGAGGCGTTGCGGAAGGCATGGTCCAAGCGTAGCCCGGCTGCCCGGAGGGCCGAAGATCTTGCTTTCGTCACTACGGTGCTGCCGGCGGGGCGGGACAGGTCGACGCGGTCCATTGTGCCGGTTGTCCTGCGGGACTAGGCTCGGGCCACCCCCGCACTGCCGCCGGACTCCGCCTTGCGGCACGGGCCGAACGGAAAGAGGACAAGACCGTGGCCGAGAAGATCACCACCTGCCTGTGGTTCGACAACCAGGCGGAAGAAGCCGCCGGGTTCTACACATCCGTCTTCGACGGCGGGAAGTTGCTGGAAGTCTCCCGGTACGGCGAGGACGGTCCCGGCCCGGCAGGGCAGGCGATCACCGTGCGGTTCCAAATGGAGGGCCGGACTTTCACGGCCTTGAACGGCGGGCCGGCCCACGCCTTCAACGAGTCAATCTCCTTGGTCATCGATTGCTCCACCCAGGAGGAAGTCGACCGCTACTGGGAGGCCCTGGGCGCGGGCGGCACCGACAGCCAGTGCGGCTGGCTCAAGGACCGGTACGGGGTCTCGTGGCAGGTCGTGCCCTCCCTACTGGGCGGGCTGATCGGCGGCCCGGACCCGGAGGGGTCCCAACGCGCCATGCAGGCCATGCTGGGAATGCAGAAGCTTGATATCGCGGCGCTGCAGAAGGCCTACGACGGCAGCTAGCCACGGACAGCGGACCGCACACCAGAAGCGTTGCGGCGGAGTTGTCCGTTGCGTCTTGCCGTCGGTTCCTCCCAGGGTGTCCAATCCATATAGACAGCCGCACGCTGCGCGGAGGCCGGCGGTCCGGCCCCCCGACGGATGCAACCGAGGAGGCTCCCATGGCCACGAAAGACGCCAAAGTTCCGGTGAAGGCCGGCGGCCGGGGCACGTCCGAACTCCGGCGGGCCGACGCCTCCGATGTCCGGCCGCCCGAACAGCCGGAATTGATCCGGAATGTCGCGCTGGTCGGCCACTCGGGCGCCGGCAAGACGACGCTGGCCGAGGCGCTACTGGCTGAAACAGGTGTGATTTCGCGAAAGGGCACTATCACCGAAGGCACCACCGTGAGTGACTCGGAGCCTGCCGCAGTCCACCAGCAGCGCTCCGTCGCCCTCTCCGTGGTGCCCGTGCTGGTTGGCGATGTCAAGGTGAACCTGCTCGATACGCCGGGCTACCCGGACTTCGTCGGTGAACTGCGCGCCGGACTGCGCGCGGCGGACGCGGCGCTGTTCGTCGTCTCGGCGGTTGACGATATCGATGCTGCCACCACGGCCTTGTGGGGAGAATGCCAGCGCGTCGGGGTACCGCGGGCAGTGGTGATCAGCCGCCTGGACCATCCACGGGCGGACTTCGACGCGGCGCTTGAGAAATGCCAGCGGGCCTTCGGCGACACGGTGCTGCCGCTCTACCTGCCGGTGCGCAACGGGGCAGAGGTCACCGGATTGCTGGGCTTGCTCTCGGGAACTGTGTTGGAACGGCCGGCGGACGGCGCGCTTCCGGTGTCCCGGAGGGCCGACGACGGCGAACGCGCCGCCTCTGCGGCGGCGCGGGGCGCGCTCATCGAAGGGATCATCGCTGAAAGCGAGGACGAGTCGTTGATGGACCGGTACCTCGACGGCGAAGACATCCCTGCTGACGTCCTTATCGGCGACCTGGAGACGGCCGTCGCCCAGGGGTCCTTCCACCCGGTGATCGCCACGTCCGCCGAGACCGGCGTCGGCCTCGCGGAACTGCTGGACGTCGTGGCACGGGCCTTTCCCCCGCCAACCGAGCATGGTGGTCCGGTAGTGTCCCACCTGGATGGCACTCCGGCCGCCACACCGGACTGCGACCCCGCGGGGCCGCTGCTCGGTGAAGTCGTGCGCACCAGCATCGACCCGTTCCTGGGCCGCGTCTGCCTGGTCCGCCTCTTTTCCGGCACGCTGCTCGAGGACACGGCCGTCCATGTGGCCGGGCACGGGCTGGCGGACCGGGGCCACGCCGACCACGACAGTGACGAGCGTGTCACCCACGTGTATTCCCCGCTGGGATCCAGCCTGCGGCCGGTGCCCTACAACGTGGCGGGGGACATCTGCGCCCTCACGAAACTGGGGCCGGCCGAGACAGGCGATACGGTATCGGCCAAAGACTGGCCGCTGCTGATCCAGCCGTGGGAGATGCCGGACCCGCTGCTGCCTGTTGCAGTCGAGGCGGCCTCCCACGGGGATGAGGATGCCCTCGCCCGCAGCCTGGGAAAGGTCGCGGCCGGGGACCCGGCGCTCCGCGTGGAACGGAACGCCGAGACGCACCAGCTCATTCTCTGGTGCATGGGCGAGGCGCACGCGGACGTCGTCCTGGGCAGGCTGCGCGAGCAGGGCGTGAACCTGCAGACGGTTGACGTGGTCACCCCGCTGCGGGAGACGTTCGCCGGGCGCGCGGCGGGCCACGGGCGGCACGTCAAGCAGTCGGGTGGCCATGGCCAGTACGCCGTTTGTGACATCGAGGTGGAGCCGTTGGAGCGCGGCGCCGGCTTTGAATTCATCGACAAAACCGTGGGCGGGGTCATCCCGGGACCCTTCATCGCCTCGGTGGAGAAGGGCGTGCGGTCGCAGATGCAGAAGGGCGTCTCGGCCGGCTTTCCGGTGGTGGATATCAGGGTGACCCTGCTCGGCGGCAAGGCCCACAGCGTGGATTCTTCGGACGCAGCCTTTCAGGCCGCGGGGGCATTGGCCTTGCGGGAGGCAGCGGCCGCCGGCAGCATCCAACTGCTGGAACCCGTCTCGGCCGTCACCATCAGCGTGTCGGATGAGCATGTGGGCGCGGTGATGAGCGACCTGTCATCGCGCCGGGCCCGGTTGACCGGAACTACGTCGACCGGGGGAGGCCTGGCGGAGATCACAGCCGAAGTGCCGGACCAGGAGCTCTTGCGCTACACGATCGAGCTGCGCGCCCTGACGTCGGGAAGCGGCCGTTTCGGGCGGAGCTACCTGCGGCACGAACCGGCGCCCACTGCCTGACGTGCCGCCATCCTGGTGGGATTCGCCGTGCACCACCAGCAGCCCTTGCCCGAACCGCGGCCTGACATTTGTCGGTGGTCACGTCCAGACCGCCGGCCCCGGTGACTGCGTCGACCGTCCCGTTGCCTGCGACCTTGCAATTCTTGAGGAACGGGCTGTCGCCGGGCCAGCCGTAGATGGCGATGGTGGAGGTGCCCTGGCTGGATACGAAAGGTAGCCCGCGCCGTCGTCCCGAAGGCGATGTAGTGGTGACCCCGAAGACGGGAAGCCGGCCCTTAGGCCAACGTTGCCGATCATTCCGTCCGGCCGGAAATGGATCAACTGACCGTTCATATCGAAAACCACCGGACGTCGACTTGTTGTCGGCAACGAGGGCGTTGGGGGCGTTGATCGCGCCCGAGTTGTGCAACGCTGGTGGTATGGATCTGGAGGTGTCGCCCGCGCTCACGATTCCTTCGTCGGAACTTGGCTGGCGGTTCTCGCGTTCGTCCGGGCCGGGCGGTCAACACGTCAACACGTCGGATAGCCGCGTTGAACTCTCGTGGAACATCAACGACTCTGCGGTGCTTTCGGATGACCAACGGCTCTTGCTGCTGACGCGCCTCGGACGACGCCTCGCCGCCGGGGTGGTCACTGTGGCCGCGTCAGAGCGGCGGTCCCAGCTGCGCAACCGTGAGCTCGCCCTTGCCAAGCTCGCCGGCCTTGTGGCAGAGGCCCTGGCTCCGGAACCTGCCCGACGCCGAGCGACCAAACCCACCCGGGGATCGAACCGTCGGCGCCTCGCCGCAAAGGAACAGAGGTCGGCGACGAAACGGCAACGACAGCGGCCGTCCGCCGAGTAGCGCCATCCTTCGACTGCAGGAGAGTAATAGCGGGGTGGTGTCATGAGCTGGTGTCCGGCAAAAACTCCGGAGAGCGCTGTCCAGTAGCCATCGGGACGCCGGCGCCGGCGTCGGCGGTGTGTGTGCGACCGATGAGTTGAGCGTCTCGCGGGCGTAGGGACCGGGCTGCCCACAGTACGATCCTGGGCGTTTGTGAGGGTCGGCGAAGCGCTTCAGGCTTCGCCGACCGGTGCGCTGATATCCCGACGCGTTGACCAAGTTTCACTGCGTCCTTTCAGCAGGTCCTGCAACTCGATCACTTCTACTTTACATAATGTAGATTATCGGCGTTAAAAGTATGGCAGTAGTAGTGGCTGCAAACAGGCTGATCGCGGGCGTGAGCTACAGATGCCTGGATAACACGAGTACCTCGCCCTCGCCCTCGTCTTGACCGAGCTTGTACTCGGACCCAGCACGTAGTCACAGATCCGGGGCCGCCTGCAACACAGTGTTCAACCGGTCCCGCTATGCGCCTGCGTTCGCTGTCTCAGGCGGAGGTCGGCACGATGTTGTGGTTGAGGCGGAAAAGGTTGTGCGGGTCGAAACGGTTCTTCAGAGCCACCAGTCGGTCATAAGTATTGGGCCCGTAGACCTCCCGTGCGGCCTCGATGATGTCTTGTCCGGTTTCGGCGCCGAGGAAGTTAACGTACTGGCCGTGCTCGCCGAACGGCTGCATAAGAGTGTAGGCGTTCCGGGCGAACGCGCTCAGCCGCTCGTCCTCCGCCGTGTCGTTCCAGAAGCCGTAGATGTTCAGCCAGTACTTCGCCGAACGGTTGGGAAACGCTGTGGACTCCTCCTGCACACGCCCGAAGGCCCCTTCCATATGGTGGATATCAATCCCGGTCCCGACCCAGGCCACTTCAGAGGCGAAACCGACCAGAACGTCGACGGCATCATCGTCCATCCGGGAGAACGACAAGTTTTTCCAGTACCCCCGGGAGCCCTTGGGAAAGAGGCTGTCCATGGCGCACTGCCACTCCGGCCAGGCAGTTGGGGAGACTTCTTCCTCGTCCGGGGGCGCAGCGGTGCGCAGTTGCTCGATCAGCTCGAGCCCGGGCTGGTGGTTCTCCGAAGCCCAGGCAAAGCCGATGATCATCCACGGCTCCTCCCCCATCTCGAAGTCAGGCGGGAGCACTAGGAAGGAGACGATCGGGTTCATCTCCTCGGGCAAATCCTTCGTCCACAAGTCGAACGCGTTCAGTGCGCTCTTCCAGTGGGTCGGGCGGTAGAAGAAGTTTCCACCCAGGACGGCGGCCGGCAGCGGCCGGGCGCGGAAGGTGAAGGAGGAGACCACCCCGAAGTTCCCGCCCCCGCCGCGCAGCCCCCAGAACAGCTCGGGGTTATCTTGTTCGCTGGCGTGCAGGTGCTCTCCGGCGGCGGTGATGACGTCGGCGGAGACCAGGTTGTCCAGGCTCAGTCCGTTGGACCGGGTCAGCCAGCCCACCCCTCCGCCGAGGGTCAGTCCGGCGACGCCTGTGGCGCTGATCACCCCAAGCGGCACGGCCAGTCCATGTGTGGCGGTGGCCCGGTCCACGTCTGCCAGGGTCGCCCCGGGTTCGACGGTCACGAGCCGTTTTTTCACATCGACCTCCACACCGCGCAACTGGCCTAGATCCAGCACGAGGCCGCCTTCGACAGTACCGTGGCCGGCAATGTTGTGCCCGCCCCCGCGGACGGCAAGCGGCAGGCCGGTGCGCCGGGCCGTGTGCAGGACGGGATCAATGTCTCCGACGGCTCCCGCCCGGATGACAGCCCGCGGACGCACGTCGATCATGCCGTTCCATACCGCCCGGGCCTCGTCGTACAACGGATCCTGCGGTTCGATCACCAACCCCGCTAGGTGCCCGCGCAACTCCTGCAGGGCGCGGTCCTCTTCGCCGGCCTGCTCTTCCAGATGCATTGTGCTCATCGGTCTGCTGCCTCCGTGCCATGGGGGTTGGTGCCCCCGGTCCAATAGTGGAATTGATCTCGCCGGGGTCGGCGCTGCAAGGCGACAATTCCAGCCGCCAAGGCCCTGGAACAGCTCGCGGTGTCCACAGTATAAATTCGTCTGCGGCGCCGGACAACGGACAACGGACAATCGGATAGCCGCGTCTAGGCACCCCACGGACAGAAGAGTAGATTACGACTCGACTGCCCGGCGGGTTGCCGAGTGCGGGCTGGCGCCGGCACCGGCAGAACCGTTCAGCGGCGGCTGGACGAGACAGGAGGGTCGGAATGGGCGGGTATGTGAAATCCGGGGAACTGGAAATCTGGACGGAGCAGGTCGGCGAGGGACCCGATGTACTGCTGATCGGCGGGCTCGGGGATACTGTCGAGTCCTGGCAGTTCCAGCTGGACGGGCTGGCGGACCGCTACCGGTTGACGGCGTTCGATAACCGGGGTGCGGGCCGCACGGCCATGCCGGAGGGGCAACCGAACGTCGAGGCGATGGCGGACGACGCGGCTGCAGTGCTACGGGGTCACAACATCTCCTCAGTGCATGTCGCAGGGTTCTCCGGCGGCAGCGTCGTCGCCCAGGAACTTACTCTCCGGCACCCGAGGCTGGTGCGAAGCTCGGTGCTGCAGAGGACTTGGCCCGCAATGGACGAGTACATGAAAACGCTCGTCCGGTCCATCCACTGGCAGGCCGAGCTGGCTCCGGACGAACGCGCATTCCTGGAGTTCTTCTTCCTGCTTGTTTATACCCCCCGGGCACACAACAGCGGAATGGTCAGCCAGATTATCGAGGGCGCCCTCGCATTCCCACATCAGCAGTCCACCGAGAATTTCCTGAAGTTCCTGGACGCGTTCGCGGTCCACGAGACGGCAAGCCGGTTGGACCAGATCAATGCGCCCACCCTTGTCCTGGCCGGCGGAGTGGACCCGATTACCAGGCCGGAACTCGGTGAGGCCGTGGCCCGCCGCATACCGGGCGCACATTTCGAGGTGATGCCGCAGGAATCCCACCAGCCCTTCCAGGAGATCCCGGACGTTTGGAACGCGCGCGTGGACGACTTCTGGCAGGAGACGGCGAGGCCGGGCTCACACAGCCTAAATCACCGGGCGACGTAGGCAGCCAGGTGCTCTCCGGTGAGGGTGCTGCGGGCCGCGATCAGCTCAGCCGGTGTCCCCTCGAAGACGATCCGGCCGCCGTCATGGCCGGCGCCCGGGCCGAGGTCGATGATCCAGTCGGCGTGCGCCATAACGGCCTGATGGTGTTCGATGACGATGACCGACTTGCCGGAGTCGACCAGGCGGTCAAGAAGGCCCAGCAAATTCTGGACATCGGCGAGGTGCAGGCCCGTGGTGGGCTCGTCGAGGACGTAAACGTCACCCTTCTCGGCCATCTGGGTGGCCAGCTTGACCCGCTGCCGCTCGCCGCCGGACAGGGTGGTGAGCGGCTGTCCAAGGGTCAGGTAGCCCAGCCCGACGTCCACAAGCCGGTCGAGGATCTTGTGCGCCGCCGGCGTCTTCGCCTCGCCGGTACCAAAGAATGCCGCAGCCTCGGTCATCGACATGGCCAACACTTCGGCGATGTTGCGGCCGCCCAGCTTGTATTCCAGCACTGACGCCTGGAACCTCCGGCCCTCGCAGTCCTCGCAGGTCGACTCGACGGTGGCCATCACGCCCAGTTCGGTGAAGATGACGCCCGCGCCGTTGCAGGTGGGACAGGCGCCTTCCGAGTTGGAGCTGAAAAGGGCCGGCTTCACGCCGTTGGCCTTCGCGAACGCCTTGCGGATCGGCTCGAGAAGGCCCGTGTACGTCGCCGGGTTGCTGCGCCGGGACCCTTTGATTGCCCCCTGGTCGATCACCACCACGCCGTCCCTGCCGGCGACCGACCCCTGAACCAGGGAGCTCTTCCCCGACCCGGCCACGCCCGTGAGCACGCACAGCATCCCGAGCGGGATATCGACGTCGACGTCCTTGAGGTTGTGTGTCGAGGCGCCGCGCACCGCGAGCGTCCCGGACGGCATGCGCACCGATTCCTTAACCCTCGCCCGGTCATCGAGGTGGCGCCCGGTGATCGTCTCACTCCCCCGCAGGCCCTCCACGCTTCCCTCAAAGCAGACGCGGCCGCCCTCGGTGCCGGCGCCGGGGCCAAGGTCCACGACGTGGTCGGCGATCGCGATGGTCTCCGGCTTGTGCTCGACGACGAGCACGGTATTGCCCTTGTCCCGCAGCTGCAGCAGGAGCCTGTTCATCCGCTCGATGTCATGCGGGTGCAGGCCGATCGTCGGCTCGTCGAAGACGTAAGTGATGTCCGTGAGAGACGAGCCGAGGTGCCGGATCATCTTGGTGCGCTGGGCCTCTCCCCCGGACAGCGTGCCCGCCGGCCGGTCCAG
Organism: Pseudarthrobacter linnaei; assembly: GCF_055412825.1. Taxonomy (NCBI): domain Bacteria; kingdom Bacillati; phylum Actinomycetota; class Actinomycetes; order Micrococcales; family Micrococcaceae; genus Pseudarthrobacter; species Pseudarthrobacter linnaei. The sequence continues at coordinate 187,567 of NZ_JBVAYX010000001.1, read as the reverse complement.
CGAGAGGTAGCCCAGTCCGATTTCGGCGAACGAGTCGAGCAGGTGCTGCAGGCCTTTGAGGAGCGGCGCGACCGAAGGCTCGTCGAGACCGCGGACCCACCCGGCCAGGTCGCTGATTTGCATCCCGCACAGCTCGGCGATGTTCTTGCCCTGGATCTTGGAGGACCGGGCCTCCGGGCTGAGCCGCGTGCCGTCGCACTCCGGGCAGGCCTGGAACGTGATGGCTCGCTCCACGAAGGCGCGGATGTGCGGCTGCATCGCCTCGACGTCCTTGGAGAGCATCGATTTCTGGATCTTCGGGATCAAGCCCTCGTACGTCAGATTGATGCCCTCGACCTTGATCTTGGTTGGCCCCTTGTAGAGGAGATCGTGCATTTCCTTCTTGGTGAACTTCTGGATCGGCTTGTCCATGTTGAAGCCGGCGCCGCTGAAGATGCGGCCGTACCAGCCGTCCATGCTGTAGCCGGGGATCGTCAGCGCACCGTCGGCGAGCGACTTGCTGTCGTCGTACAGCGCGGTGAGGTCGAAGTCGGAGACCGAGCCCATGCCCTCGCAACGCGGACACATCCCGCCCAGGTAGACCGCATCGTGGACCACGTTCTTCTCGACTCTGCCGCCCTTCTCGGTGCTCATCACCCCGCTGGCCTTCCTCGTCGGGACGTTGAAGGAGAACGCCGTGGGGGGCCCCACATGCGGGGACCCCAGCCGGCTGAAGAGGATCCGGAGCATGGCGTTCGCGTCAGTGGCAGTGCCCACCGTGGAGCGGGGGTTCGCGCCCATCCGCTCCTGGTCGACGATGATCGCCGTCGTCAGCCCCTCGAGGTGGTCCACGTCCGGACGCGCCAGGTTGGGCATGAACCCCTGCACGAAGGCGCTGTACGTCTCGTTGATCATCCGCTGCGACTCAGCGGCGATGGTGGCGAAGACCAGCGAGCTCTTGCCGGAGCCGGAAACGCCGGTGAACACCGTCAGACGGCGTTTGGGGATCTCGATGCTGATGTCTTTGAGGTTGTTTTCGCGGGCTCCGACCACGCGGATCAGATCGTGGCTGTCGGCAACATGCAGCGAACGCGGCTGCGTTTCCGGCGTCGTAGCCATGCTCATCGTGTCTCCATCCCTTGGGCGGGGCCGCGTTTCGAGGTCTCCGCCGGCGTCCTCTGGCTCTATCTAACCAGCTTCGAGCCAGCATCCGCGGGCGAATCCATTGTCTTCTGGGCCGACCTCGCTGAGAATGAACCATGACGGTCTACCTGAGGTCCCTGGAAACTGCGGTCCCGCCCACTGTCCTGATCCAAACGGAGGCCCGGGACGTTTTCGCGGCCCAGCCGGGGCTCACCAGGCTGGGCACCCGTTTGGTCAGCACCTGCTTTGATTCCGCAGCCATCGACACCCGCCATACGGCAGTCGAGGAACTGACGAAGGATCATCAGGCGGAGAACCCGCGGTTTTTCAACGCCGGCACGGGGCTGCTGCTGAGCCCCAGCACCAAGGTCCGCAACGAGATCTTCGCCACCGAAGCCACCAAACTCTTCATTGAGGCAGCACATAAAGCCCTGGACGCCTGTCCCGGGATTACGTCCCCGGACATAACCCACCTCGTCACGGTGTCCTGTACCGGGTTCTTCAACCCCGGCCCGGACTACAAAATCGTCAGGGCCCTCGGCCTGGATCCCGCCGTGCAGCGCTACCACCTCGGATTCATGGGCTGTTACGCGGCGTTCCCCGCCCTGCGGGCGGCCAAGTCCTTCTGCGAGGCCGATCCCGACGCCGTCGTCCTGGTCGTCTGCGCCGAGCTTTGCTCCCTGCACGTCCGGACCTCGAACGACCCGGACACCATCATGGGCTCGGCGTTGTTTGCCGACGGCGCGGCCGCTGCCGTCGTCACCGCCCAGGAGCGCCCCGACGAACCGGCCCTCCTGCAGCTGGACCACTTCGAGACCGTCCTGACCCCGGTCGGCGAGGAGTCCATGGCGTGGAATATCGGTGACGAAGGCTTTGAGATGGTCCTGGGGAACTACGTCCCGCACATCATCGATGACCACATCATCGGCGCCCTGGAACCGCTCCTTTCCCGGGAGGGTGCCCTGCGGGGACTCCCCTACCGCGACATCCGGCACTGGGCCATCCACCCCGGCGGCCGCAGCATCCTGGACAAGGTCCAGTCGCGGCTGGACCTGAGCGACGAGCAGCTGGTCCCGGCCCGTGAAACCCTGCGCAACTACGGGAACATGAGCAGCGCCACCGTGCTTTTCGTGCTCCGGCACATCCTTGACCTGCCGCCTGCCGAGGGTGCCGACGACGGCGCGGAGCGGATCTGCTCCATGGCGTTTGGGCCGGGGCTGACGGTGGAAACGGCGCTGTTCACCAAGCTCAGCAGCCCGCGCCGTGAAGACCCGCCAAAGCTGAGCGGGGACGCGGCCCGGCCAGGGACCGCCCAGCCGGAATCGGCCTTGGCCTGAAAACCAGTGCACCTGCTGCGGGAACGTGCGGCGCACGCCGTTGAGGAGATGGACCTGCCCGGCTGTGATCCGGTCCGGCTGGACCGTACCTATGCCCAGTTCGCGCTCGTGAACCGGGCCGTCTCCGGGTGGCGGGGCATCTATCGGAGCCAGCTCAGGCCGCGCCTGCGGAGGGGTCCCGCCACCTTGCTGGACATCGGCTGCGGCGGCGGCGACGTGCCGGTGATGCTCTCCCGCTGGGCCGCCCGGGAAGGGCTCCGGCTGGAGATCACGGCGATCGATCCGGATCCGCGCGCCAGCCGCTTCGCTGCCGCACGGCACCGGGCCGCGGGCGTGACGTTCCTTCAGTCCACGGCCGCCCAGCTCGCCGTCGAGGGTCGCAGCTTCGATCTGGTGGTGTCCAACCACGTGCTGCACCATCTGCCCGAGGACGAACTCCCGGGCTTCCTGGCCGAGTCCGCCGGGCTCTGCCACGGCCGGGTGATCCACAACGACCTCCGGCGCAGCCCGGCCGCCTACGCCCTCTTCTTCGCTGGCTCCTGGCCCTTTACGGGCTCCTACATCAGACAGGATGGCCTCACCTCGATCCGCCGCAGCTACACCGCCGCCGAACTCCAGGCCACCGCACCCCCGGGCTGGACCGTCATCCGACGCACCCCCTTCCGCAACCTGCTGGTCCTGGACAAGGACGGGGTTCATGGTTGACGTCCTGGTGATCGGCGGCGGCCCGGTGGGGCTGTTTATGGCCGCGTTGCTGCTCCAGCATGGTGTGAGCGTGCGCGTCCTGGAACAGCGGACCGGCACCGAACCGCACTCCCGGGCCATCGGCATCCATCCCCCGTCGCTGGACGCACTGCAGGGCGTCGGCGTGGCGCCGGCGATGGTGGCCGAAGGGATCCCGATCCGGCGCGGCATCGCGGTCGGCGGCGGCAGGACGCTCGCCCGGATGTCCTTTGCCGGGGTCTCAGAGGGCTTCCCGTTCGTCCTTGCCCTGCCGCAGTCCCGCACCGAAGCGGTCCTGGAGCAGCGCGTCCGGCAACTCGACCCCGACGCCGTGCACCGCGGCGTCCGGGTCACGGGGCTGCACGACGACGGCGGCCAGGTCACCGCGGACGCCACGGCTGGAGGCTCGGCAGGTCACTACACGGCGGCCCTTGCCATTGCCGCCGACGGTGTCCGGTCCACGGTTCGGCCGCTGCTCGGCACGGCCGTCATGGCGAAGGATTACCGGGACAGCTACCTGATGGGCGACTTCGCGGACGCGACCGGGTTCGGTCCCGACGCGGCCCTGTTCCTGGAATCTGCGGGGATCGTGGAGTCCTTCCCGCTGCCGGGGGCGTTGCGGCGCTGGGTGGTGCGCCTCGCGGACCGCGGGGACGGCGGGGACGGCGGGGACGGCGGGGACGGCGGGGACGGCAGGGACGCCGGCTGGCTCGCTCAAACGGTCAGGGAACGCACCGGGATCGACGTCGATCCCGCGAGCAACAGCATGCTGAGCCGGTTTGGCGTCCGGACCCGGCTGGTCCGCAGGATGGTGACGGGCCGGACCGTGCTGATCGGCGACGCAGCCCACGAGATCAGCCCGATCGGCGGGCAGGGCATGAACCTGGGCTGGCTGGACGCCGCCGCCCTGGCTCCCCTGGTGCTCGCGTCGCTGCATGGCGCGGACGTGGGGGCGGCACTACTGAACTTCGAGACCCGCCGCGCGGCCGCGGCCGCCCGGGCGGCACGCCAGTCAGAAATCAACATGGCGCTGGGCCGGCCCCTGAGCGCCGGGCCGTGGGCCGCGCGGAACCGTGCCGTCGCGGCGGCCGCCTCCGTGCCCGCCGTCAACGGGTTCGTGGCCCGCCGGTTCACCATGCAGTAACCGACGGCGACGGACCGCCGTGGTGTCGTTCGAACGACAGCGCGGCTCAGGCGGGCGGGGGCGTGAAGTAGCAGTCGTAGCTGTCCTGGCTGACGACCTGCCCGTCCAGGACCTCAAAAACGGACGCGACCCTGGCCCAGATGACGTCACCGGTGTCCCAGTGCGGCAGGTCCATTAGCAGGGTCGCGCTCCACTCGGCCTCCACCACCACACGGTTGCCCTCGCACGTCGTGCGACGCACGACGAACCGCTGCCCGGAGACGACGTCGTGGGCTGCCTCCGCCCCGGCCAGGGCCTCGTCCCGGTTCCGGGTAGCACCGGCCGGAGCCAGCAGATGCGGCGCCTCGCGAAGGGTGTAGTCCTGGGCCAGGAACGGGGCGACCTCCGCCGCCCCGCCGCCGACCTCGATAGCGCGCAGCAGCGCGAGCACGCATTCCAGAGGGGCCTGTGAAGTCATGGAACGAGACTATCGGACCGCACCGGCCTGGCCCCGGGTCACACGGGCCTGCGCCCGGAATACACTGGCCCCATGGGCCGCTTTCCCCCGCTCCTGCATCGCCCGGCCGGCGGAAACCGGTACCGTCCGGTCCCCGGACTGGCCGGCAGGCTGGCCGCCGCCGGCGCTGCCCTCGCCCTGACCGCCTCCTGCGGCGCCGGCGCATCAGGTACCGGCAGTACATCGGGCACCGGCAGTACGTCAGGCACGCCGACGACCACCTCAGGGGCCCCGGTCACCGCGGTGATCAACCAGCTCCGCGACAACTACAGCCGGCAGATCATTGCCGTGCAGTTGACGAACAACACCGCGGCGCCGCTGACCGTGCTCAGCGCCGGAGTCGCGAGTCCGCTCTTTTCCGGCACCATGGAGTGGCAGCCGGCGCCCGCCGGGATCGAACTGCCGCCGGGCCAGACCAAGATCCTGCCGGCACAACTGCGCGCCCCCGCGTGCGGAGTCCGGACGGCGCCGGCGAACGCCGGCGTCAGGGTGGAGCTCCGCCTTGCCCCGTCCAGCGACGCCAGCCCCGCCACAGCCGGCCCCGCCACAGCCGGCCCCGCCACTACAGTGCCCGCCACTACAGTGCCCGCCACTGATCCGTACGGGGTGCTGGAGCGCAATAACAAGGAGATGTGCCTGGCCCAGGCGGCCGCCGCCGTCGCCGGACTGCGGCTGGAACCGGAACTCGAGGTGTCCGCCGACGCGCAGAGCGCCGTGCTGACACTTGCCATCACGCCGCGGAGCACCCCCGGCGCCGTGAATCCAAGTTCAACAAGGACCCTGACGATCAACTGGATCGACGGGACCTCCTTGCTCGAGGAGGACCAAAGCGCTCCCTGGCCGCGCTCCGTCTCGGTCCACGCCGGGGGCGCCAGCCGGCAGCTCCGGCTGGGGATCCGGCCGGCACGCTGCGATCCGCACGCCATCGCGGACGACAAAGTGGGGACCCTGCTCCCCTTGAGGGTCTCCGCGGGCGGGCGGGAGGGCGTCCTGAAAGTCGGCGCCGGAGCCCTGCTGCGGGGACGCATTCACGAATTTATTACGACGGCTTGCGGACGCCAGTAGTCTGGTGCCATGTCCCCTGACGCCAAGCCCACTGACTTCAGCGCCGCCCGCATCCATGAAGCCGTCCAGCAGGTGCTCACTGCCGGCGTGCTCCCCGCCATTGTCCAGGCCGGACATCCGGGACTGCGGCAGGTCGCCGCGCCCTTCGACGGGCAGTTGAGCGGCGCAGAACTGGGCCAGCTGATTGACCTGATGCGCGGTGTCATGCACAAGGCACCCGGCGTGGGCCTGGCGGCGCCCCAGCTCGGCATACCGCTGCAGCTTGCCGTGCTCGAGGACCAGTTCGACGTCGATCCTGCGGTCGCCGCCGCCCGCGGACGGGATCCACTGCCGTTCTTCGCCATGCTCAACCCCTCCTACCAGCCGATGAACGGCTCCACCGTGGCGTTCTACGAGGGGTGCCTCTCTGTGAACGGACTCCAGGCAGCCGTGAATCGGCCCGAGTCGGTGCGGCTGGATTTCACGGCACCGGACGGAACCAGGCAGCAGCGCGAATTCACGGGCTGGCAGGCGCGGATCGTCCAGCACGAAACCGACCACCTGTCCGGCATCCTGTACCTGGACCGGGCCGAGCTGCGCTCTCTCAGTAGCAACACAGAGTACTCCGCACGCTGGGCGCAGCCGGACATCAGCCTCGCCCGGAAGGAACTCGGGTTCCTCCCGGGCCCGTAACGCCCGGGCGGCGCCCCCTCAGTCCCGGGTCCCAGGGGCGGGATTTGCCGCCGTCGGAAGGTAGCGGGACCACCACTGGAGGATCTGGTCGAAGCGCTGCCTGCGGTGGTGCGGGGTCCCGGCACGTGACAGTTCATGGTTCTCGCCGGGAAAGACCAGGAACGCGGCCTCCACGCCGAGCTGTTTCAGTGCGGTGAAATACCGCTGGCCCTGCTCCACCGGGCACCGGAGGTCCTCCTCGCTGTGGATGACCAGGGACGGTGTGCGCACCTGCTCCACCCGGGCCATCGGGCTTTGCGCCGCCATCTGCTCGGCCGTCCGGCCGGTGTATTCACCGCCGAAGAACCAGCCGATGTCGGACGAGCCGGTGAAACTCACGGGATCGAGGAATCCGCGTTCCACGATGGCGGCCTTGAAGCGGTGGTCGTGGCTGATGGTCCAGGCGGTGAGGTAGCCGCCGTAGGAACCTCCCATGATGCCGAGCGCCCCCGCGTCGAGTTCCTCAAACTTGCCGAGCGCGCCGTCGAGGAAGGCCAGAACGTCCTGCATGTCCAGGGTGCCCATCTTCTCCTTGATGGCCCGCCCGTGCTGCTGGCCGTAGCCGGCGGACCCGCGGGGGTTGCACATCAGGACGGCGTACCCCGCCGCGGCGTAGACCTGCGCCTCGTCAAAAAGGGCTCCGGTGAACTGCGCAAACGGGCCGCCGTGGATGTTCAACAGGACCGGGTGGGGACCCTGGCCCGTCGGTTTCACGAGCCAGCCGTGGACGGGGTAGCCGTCGCCGGACGGGACCGTGAGTTCGAGTGGTTCGATGATTCCGGCGCCGGCGCGCAGCGGCGCGGAGAAATCGGTCAGGACACGCAGCTGCCCGCCGTCGACGACGGCGACATCGCCCGCGGTCAGGGCGTCGGCGAAACTGACCACCAGCGAACCGCCGTTGGCGGCGCCGCCCGTGACCACACGCTCGCCGCGGACCAGCACGTCGTGGGTCCCGGAGGCCTGGAACTGAAGCAGTTCGACCGTTCCCCGGGCGTTGTTCAGCGGTAGCACCGAGTCGGGACCGCCCAGTTCGAGCCTGCCGTTGCAGCCGAGGTCCATCGTTTCGACGTCGCTCAGGCGGGTGGCGTCGCCGCCGCCTGCCGGCATCACGTAGAGCGCGGTGTTGCGCGCCACGAAGTCCTGGCCCGACGGACCGAGATCCTGGGCGAGGAAGAACAGCCACTGCCCGTCCCGTGACTCGCGGACGGCGTGGACGCTCTGCCGGCCCGTGTTGGCCGGGGCGACCGGTTCCGGTTCCCCTCCCCCGGTGCCTTCCCCGGTGCCTTCCCCCACCGCAATGCGGTAGATGCCGCTGGCAAGATCGCTGTCGCTGCCGTCATGCAGGGCGGCGGTGAAGTAGATGGTGCGCCCGTCGGTGCTGAAGCTCGCGCCGGTGTGGTCGGTGGATGCGGTGGTGAGCTGCCGCGCGGCCGGCAGCAGCCCGGCCGGCGTGCGCCCGGCGCCGGGTGCGGGCTGACCGGCAGCTGCGGCGGCGCGGGCCTTCAGCGCCCTGCCCTGGGGCGCAACCTTGGGCTCCGCTCCAGGGTCCGGAACCTCGACGAGGAAGAGCTGGACCGGCTTGTCCGCGGTGTACCCGACGCCGTTCATCCGGTACTGGTAGTCGGTGATCAGCCGGGCGTCCTCGCCGCCGGCGGAGACCCCCTCGGTACTGCCGTAGCGGCCGTCCTCCGGAGTCCGGGCGCTGTAGACAAGGTGCCGGGAATCGGGCGACCAGGCGAACGCCGACACCCCTAGCGGCGCGTCGGTGACGGGCTGCGGCTCCCCGCCGGCGGCCTCCACGATATGGAGCTGGGGTTTGCCGCCGGCTGCGGCGCGCAGGAAACCCAGCACCTGTCCGTCCGGAGAGAAGTCCGGCGCCGTGTCGCGGAATCCGCGGGTCAGGCGGCGCGCGGGCCGCTCCGGGTCCAGCGGCACCGTCCACAGCTGGCCGACGTACGCGTCGGCGTCGAAGTCGGGCCGGATCACGGACACCACGGCACGTGTGCCGTCCGGATGCAAGGCAGGGGCGGAGACGGAATTCAGCAGCGGCAGATGTTCGGATTTCACGTGTGAGAGCCTAGCCCCAGTTTCCCCGGCTGTGAAATGGCTCACTCCTGCGGGCATGAATGCCGGGCGGCGCCGCCCGGCCGGGCCCGGCCGGACCCGCCACCCCTAGGATGGACACTATGCCGCCCGCCTCCGCCGCCTCCCTGCTGTGCCCGGTCTGCCGGAACCGCCTCGGATTCAACGGCGACGGCGGCCGCACCCTTGGGTGCCCGGCCGGCCACCGCTTTGACGCGGCGAAACAGGGGTACTTCAACTTCCTCGTCGGTAAAGGCACCGTTTTCGAGGCGGACACGGCCGAGATGGTCGCGGCACGGTTCGACTTCCTCTCCGCCGGCCACTACCGTCCGCTCGCCGCGGCCGTGGCGGACCTGGCGGTCCCGGCCCTCGCCGGCGGAACCCCTGAAACGCCGGGGACGGTGCTGGACGCCGGAACCGGGACCGGCCACTACCTCCGGGCCCTGCTGGACCGGGCGGCACTGGACCGGACACCCGCCGGGGCGATCGGCCTGGACATCTCGAAGTTCGCGCTCCGCCGGGCCGCGAAGCTGAACCCGGAGGCCATCAACCTTGTCGGGGACGTGTGGCAGCCACTGCCGGTCGCCGATGACGCCGTCGACGTCGTCACCGTGGTCTTCGCGCCGCGCAACGCGGCAGAGTTCGCCCGGGTGCTCCGCCCGGGCGGGCGGCTGGTAGTGGTCACTCCCCGGCCGGGCCACCTCGAGGAAGTGGCAGCCCAGGCAGGCATGCTCGGGATCGAACCGGCGAAAGACGAGAGGCTCGCGGCCTCGCTCGCGGGACACTTTTCGGCGCTCTCCGCCGAGAACCTGGACGTGCCGCTCCTGCTGTCCCCCGGGGACGTCGCCCGGCTGGCGCTCATGGGTCCCGCCGGACACCATCTGGACCGCGGAGCGCTGGCGTCCCTCGCAGCCGGGCTCCCGCCGCGGACCGCCGTGTCGGCACGGTTCCGGCTGAGCGTTTTCGAGCCGCTCCGCTAGTGGCGCCAGCAGTGCCCACGGCGTGCCCGCAGGTAACGACTTGGCCACTTTCGCCACCTGCCTTCACCGGCCCTCCGCAGGCCTTGCCGTTCGGCTTAGGATGGAATCACAGTGACTGAGGGTCTGCAGCTGCAGCCCGAGGGGCGAAGGGGGAAAAGATGCTCGAATGGCTAGCCGAAAACTGGTGGGCGCTGTGGCTCACGGTGTTCCTGGTGTTTGCCGTGGTGGAGATGATCACCCTCGACCTGTTCTTCATCATGCTCGGAGGCGGTGCTCTCGCCGGACTGGTAGCGGCCCTCGCCGGCGCGGACCTTGGTCTGCAGGTCGTGGCCTTCTGCGTCGTTTCCCTCCTGATGATCGGCTTCGTCCGGCCCGTCGCGCTCAAGCACCTGCACAAAGGCCCGGCCGACCGCCGAAGCAATGTCGAGCGGCTGATCGGCGAATCCGCCCTGGTCATGGAGCCGGTGACAGCAACCGGCGGCCTGGTCAAAATTGGCGGCGACGTCTGGAGCGCCCGCTCCGAAACCGGCGTCCTGGCACCCGGGCAGCACGCGATTGTCAGCGCGATCGACGGCGCCACGGCCGTCGTCGCCCCGCAGCCGGAAACCGCCATCCAGTAGCACCCGCACGACTTCCGGCGGCCGCCACCGGCACCGGGCACGCGGCGGGAAACCGCCGCACACCATGGCAAGACCAAACTGGGGAATAGGTGATGTATGGATATCGCAGTCGCAATCGTGCTGCTGGTTCTCGTTGCGTTCGTAATAATCGTGCTCGTCCGGGCGGTGCGGATTGTCCCGCAGGCCCGCGCCGGCGTCGTCGAACGGCTGGGCAAGTACCAGCGAACGCTGAACCCCGGCCTCACGATCCTGATCCCGTTCGTGGACCGGCTGCTGCCGCTGCTTGACCTGCGTGAACAGGTAGTCTCCTTCCCGCCGCAGCCGGTGATCACCGAGGACAACCTCGTGGTCTCAATCGACACGGTGGTCTACTTCCAGGTCACCGATGCGCGGGCGGCCACGTACGAGATCGCCAACTACATCCAGGCGGTCGAACAGCTCACCACCACGACGCTCCGCAACGTCGTCGGCGGACTGAACCTCGAAGAGGCGCTGACCTCGCGTGACCAGATCAACGGGCAGCTCCGCGGCGTCCTGGACGAAGCGACCGGCCGTTGGGGCATCCGGGTCTCCCGGGTGGAGCTCAAGGCGATCGATCCGCCCCACTCCATTCAGGACTCGATGGAGAAGCAGATGCGCGCCGAGCGTGACCGCCGCGCCGCGATCCTGACCGCGGAAGGCACCAAGCAGTCCGCCATCCTCACCGCCGAGGGCCAGCGGCAGTCCTCGATCCTGAAGGCCGAAGGCGACGCGAAGGCCGCGATCCTCCGGGCCGACGGCGAGGCCCAGGCCATCCAGAAGGTCTTCGACGCGATCCACAAGGGCAACCCTGACCAGAAGCTCCTCGCCTACCAGTACCTGCAGACGCTTCCGAAGATCGCCGAAGGTTCCGCCAACAAGCTGTGGATCATCCCGAGCGAAGTCGGCGAAGCCCTCAAGGGCATCGGCAACGCGCTCGGCGGCAGCAAGGACGGGCAGTTCAATGACGGGCTGTTCGGCCCCGATTCCGACGCCGCGAAGGAACCGGCTGCTACCCGCCCGGCTGCGCCCGCCGCCGGTCCGGCGGCAGGGCCGGCCGCCGGTGTCCCGGGCCACCCGGAGGCCTAGGCGCTTCAACTGACGGGGAGGCATCCGCGCGGCGGGTGCCTCCCCGTTGCGTTGCGCGGAGCCCCGCCCCAGCCCTGCAGGCTTTACCCGGGGTGCCCTGTTCCCGTATACTTGAATATTTGTCCGGCCGGTTCAGTCCGTCGGAACAATTAAGCTTCGCTAAGCGTTTTATCCAGTGACGATTCAGCCGGTTTGGATCCTGTGGGACGGCGCAATGCAAACAGTAGTCCGGCGCGGCCTCACAGCCCCCGGCTAACGCAGGGCATGACCCTGCGAACCGAATAGAGGGAGAAAAGATGAGCGATCGCAGCCTGCGGGGTATGCGCCTTGGCGCACAGAGCATGGAGACTGAATCCGGTGTCGAACCGGCTCCGCGCCAGCGGGTCGAGTACCGCTGCGCGGACGGCGAGCAGGTATTCGTGACCTTCTCCTCCGAAGCGGAGATCCCCCCGTTGTGGGTATCCAAGACCGGCAAGGAAGCCCTGCTCGTCGACGGCGAACGTCCGGTGAACCCCAACGAGAAGGCAGTCCGCACGCACTGGGACATGCTCCTGGAACGCCGGTCGCTGCCCGAACTCGAGCAGATCCTCGAAGACCGTCTCACGATCCTGCGTGAACGCCGCGGCGAACGGCGCTCTGCCTAAACAGCCCCGGTACCCGCCGTATCAAGCCCCGCGGGGTCACGTACGGCCCATCCTGAGGCATCGGATGGGCTGGAAGTGACTCCGCGTTGATTTGGAAAGGGCCGGCCACGCAGCGTCATTGACGATGTGTGACCGGCCCTTTGCTTTGCCCTGCGGGGGCAAGGCTGTCTCTGGAGACCCTACTTGGCGGTTTTTTTGCCGGGGAGCTTTCCGGCGAGCGTGTTCCAGCGGGCGGTGAGGCCCCATTTGGTGACATTGACCATGGCTTCGACTACGATGTTGCCGCTCATCTTTGAGTCGCCCAGCTCGCGCTCCACGAATGTGATGGGGCGTTCGACGATCGTCAGCCCCAGCTTGGCGACGCGCCAGGCCAGGTCCACCTGGAAGCCGTAGCCGACTGAGTCGACGGTGTTCAGGTCCAGTTTCTCCAGGGTGCTCCGGCGGAACGCCCGGAAACCGCCGGTGACGTCCTTGATCTTCATGCCCAGCATGATCCGGGCATAGGTGCTGCCCACGCGGGAGATCGCCTGGCGGTACAGCGGCCAGTTGACGACGCTGCCGCCAGGCACCCAGCGCGAGCCCATGGCAAGGTCGGCACCCTGCTCCACGGCCTCGAGCAACTGGGGAAGCTGCTCCGGCTGGTGCGAGCCGTCGGCGTCCATCTCAACGAGGACGTCGTAACCGGCGTCGAGGCCCCACTTGAAACCGGCGATGTAGGCTGCGCCGAGGCCGGCCTTGCCGGCACGGTGCAGGACGTGGACCTGGCTGTCCTCAGCGGCGAAACGGTCCGCCAGCTGCCCGGTGCCGTCGGGGCTGTTGTCGTCGACAACCAGGACATCGGAGCCGGGCACAGCCGTGCGCAGCCGCCCGAGGGTCTTGGGCAACGATTCCAGCTCGTTGTAGGTCGGGATGATCGTGAGGACACGCACAGCGGGGCCTTTCCTTGGAGGGAGCGGTCGAGAGCCGGGCGGTCAGTGCTTAGCTGACACCAGGCGCAACTCTCCATTATAGGGAGTCGCCGGGGCCGCTGGGGCCGATGCCGGTCCCCGGGGATCTCCCCGGGCAGGTCCACCCGCCTCGGGCCAGTTGCGGCAGGGCGCGAAAAGCGCCGCCGGAACCGTTTTCTGCTGCGAGATGGACCCGCCCCTGGGGAGTACCCCTGGCCATGACCGAAGAAGCTGCCGTGCTGGCGGCAACCTGGAACTGACCGGGGACGTCCGGAGTCTGCGGCGTACACAACCCTCCGTTGCCCCTCAATGCTACGGGGCGGCCCTGATCTGTCAACCGCGCCGTGACCTGCCGTTTCGTCCGTCATCGCAGGTCAGGGCCGCCTTGTGGCCGGTGAAGTTTCGGGCCGGGCCGGGGGCAGCGAGCCGGCCGTCAGCCCCGGAGCGAGCCGCTGGCAAACAGCTCCCGACCGTCCCTGACGGTCTGGAGACACACCGGCTCGGCATCGGTGTCCAGTGCCGGCAGCAGCGGCGTCCGCGCCCGGGGGTCCGTGCTCCAGGACTGGACCCGGCCGTCGGCCACCTGGACCATCAGTTCCTCGACCCGCCACACCGCGAAGCTGGCGGGCGCGCCAGGTACCAGCTGGCCGGCCATCGGGTTCCGGTACCGGGCAGCACGCCAGCCGGCGCGTGTGTGGCCGAGGAACGCGGCGCGGGCGGAGATCCGTTCCGCGGGGGTGCTGTGCTGCAGGCAGGCCCGGACGCTGGCCCAGGGCCGCAACGGCGTAACCGGGCTGTCACTGCCGAAGCAGATCGGGACGCCGGCGGCGTAGAACGAGGCAAAGGGGTTCATGCCGCTGCGCCGGGATCCCAAGCGCTGCTGGTACAGTCCGTCCGCTGCGCCCCAGGCCGCATCGAAGCCGGGCTGGACGCTGACCGTCACGGAATAGTTGGCCAGCCTGCGGATGGACTCCGCATCCGCGAGCTCGACATGTTCCAAGCGGTGGCCCGCGGCGCGGACCTTCTGCTCCCCGACGTCAGCCGCCGCCTGGTCCAGCGCGTCCAGCGCGGCGTCGAGGCCGGCGTCACCGATGACGTGGAAGCCTGCCTGGATCCCCAGCAGCGAGCACGCCGCGAGGTGGGCCGCAGCCTCCGCGGACGAGAGGTACAGGCTGCCCCGCTCCCCCGCGGCGTCGCTGTAGTCTTCCCGCAGGGCCGCGGTCCGCGAACCGATCGAGCCGTCGATGTTCAGGTCCCCCGCCAGCCCAAGCACGGGCACGCCCAGTCGGTCCAGGATGGACTGGGCATGTTCCGTCGAGCTGGCCAGCTCACCCCAGTACGGCAGGACCTCCGGAACCGCGTCCGGGCCGGTGTTCCAGGCGGCGGCGAGCTGGAGGTCCTCGATGCTGCCGATGTGCGGGGCTGCCATTTCCGCCAGCGCCACGTAGCCGTTGGCTGCCGCCTCCGCGAGGGCCCGCTGCTGGTAGCCGCGGAGCGCCGCGGCGGGCAATTGGCGCGCCGCCAGCCGGGCTGAGGTGTGCGCGTCCCGCTTGACCTGGCTGCCCGCTCCGGAGCCGCCGGTGTCGTTGAGGCCGGTGTCGTTGAGGCCGGCGGCCGCCGCCAGCGAGGAGGAAACAAGCGCCGAGTGCACGTCAATGCGGGAGAGGTAGACCTTACGCCCGCCGGCGGCGCGTTCGAGCTCCTCGCGCGTGGGCAGCGCGGAGTCCGCCCACTGGGTCTCGTCCCAGCCATGGCCCAGCACGGTGCCGCCTGCGCTGGACGCGGAGACGCAGAAGCCGGCCACGGCGTCGAGCAGTTCCCGGGCAGAGCGGACCCCGCCGAGCTGCAGCGAGTCCAGGGCGATTCCTGTTTCGGTGAGATGGACATGGGAATCGACGAAGCCGGGGGCGAGGAGCGCGCCGTGCAGGTCGATGACCTCCATCGAGGCGTCGGCGATCGAGGTGGCCGCCTGCTCGGAGCCGACCCAGGCGACGGTGTCGCCGTCAACCAGGATCGCCGTCGCAAAGGGATCGGCGGCGGTGTAGACGGAGCCGTTCCGGTACAGCGTTACCTTGTGCGGTGCGGGCGTGGCCGGTGAATCGGTCATGGGTCGGGGACTCCTTGTTACTGGTGACCGGCGCGGGCCGGACGTGTTCGACGAGGGGAGGTACCGGCCGAAGGGCCGGCCGCGGCGGTCAGGCCACAGAGGAATACGCGACTACGCCGCGCTTGATGAGTTTGATCGCGTCCCCGCACAGCCGCGAGACCCTCGGGTCCAGCGACGGGATCTTTGCGAGCTGGTCGAGCAGGTCGATGACCTGTTTGACCCAGCGGACGAAGTCGCCGGCGGCCAGGTCCGTGCCGCTGAGGACGTCCTGCAGGTGCCGGCCCTTGGCCCACTTGAAAACCGGCCAGACCAGGCCGAGTTCCGGTTCACCGGTCAGGGGCAGCTTGCTGGCCTCCTCGACGTCCTCCAGGGCGGACCATTCGTGCACCACAACGTCGACGGCGGATTCCAATGACACGCTCGGCATCTTGGGCCGGAGCCCGCGGTCCTCACGTTTGGCCTGGTAGACCAGGACGCTGGCCAGGGCGGCGACCTCGGCGGCGTCAAGGTCGTTGAAGGCGCCCAGGCGCAGGGACTGGGAAATCAGCAGGTCCTTTTCGCCGTAGATCCGGCGCAGCCGCTGCCCGTCGGGGCTGATGGTGAGTGCCCCGGCGTCGGAGGTTTCCAGGTAGCCGTAGCTGGACAGGACACCGCAGACCCGGTCGAAGGTCCTGGCGATGGTGTTGGTGCGGCCCTGGATCTGGCGTACCAGCCCGTCGGTCTCCTGGCGGAGTTTCCAGTAGCGCTCGGACCAGCGCGCGTGGTCCTCGCGTTCGCTGCAGCCATGGCACGGGTGCGCGCGGAGTTCCCGGCGGAGCTCGGCGATCTTCTTCTCCTGGTCCGGCAGGGCGGCGGCGCGGCCAAAGTCATCGTTCCGGCTCGGCTGCGCGGGGGGCCGGTTTTCCCGGAGGGCGTTCCGGACCGAGGACGCCAGGTCGCGCCGGGACTTGGGCACCTTGGCGTTGAAGGATTTCGGGATCCGGACCCGGGTGATGGGAGCAAGCGGCCCTTCCACGTCCTGGGTCCCGATCCGCCGCAGCTGGTTGTCCAGGGTCATCACGGCGGGCCGCGGTTCGCGGGAGTGGTGGTCGGAGCTGAGGACGACGGCGAGTCCGGGCGCCCGGCCGGTGGGCACATCCACCACGTCTCCGGGGAGCAGCCGGCTCAGGGAGTCCTCCGTCACGGATTTCCTGGCCCGGGAGCTGGTCTGGGAGGCGTTTTTCTCGGCGTCCGAGAGTGCCCGCCGGATCCGGGAGTAGTCGGTGAAGTCGCCCAAGTGGCAGTTCATCGCCTTGCTGAAGCCGGCCAGGGATTCCTCCCGGCTGCGGACCTGTCTGGCCAGCCCGACGACGGAGCGGTCGGCCTGGAACTGCGCGAAGGAGGACTCGAGGATTTCCCGGGCCCGGGGCCGGCCGAATTGCGCCAGCAGGTTGATCGACATGTTGTAGGTGGGCCGGAAGCTGGAGTTCAGCGGGTAGGTGCGGCGCGAGGCGAGGCCGGCGACGGACGCCGGGTCCGTGCCGGGCTGCCAGAGGACGACGGCATGGCCCTCGACGTCGATTCCGCGGCGGCCCGCGCGCCCGGTCAGCTGGGTGTACTCCCCCGCGGTGATGTTGACGTGCGCTTCCCCGTTGAACTTCTCGAGCTTCTCCAGCACCACCGAGCGGGCCGGCATGTTGACGCCGAGCGCCAGGGTTTCGGTGGCGAAGACGGCCTTGACGAGCCCGTCGACGAAGAGCTTTTCGACGACTTCCTTGAAGGTGGGCAGCATGCCGGCATGGTGGGCGGCCAGTCCGCGGAGCAGCCCGTCGCGCCAGCTCCAGAAACCGAGCACGTCCAGGTCGTCGGAGGGGATGTCCTGGGCGGCCTCGTCGACGCGCCGGGCAATGATGAGCTGTTCCTGCTCCGTGGTCAGCCAGAGACCGGCAGCAACGCACTGTGCCACCGCGGCGTCGCAGCCTGCACGGGAAAAGATGAAGGTGATGGCCGGCAACAGGTCCTGCCGGTCCAGGCTGGCGATGACCTGGGGGCGGCTGGCCTTCCGGACCGGGCTGCGGGGGCCGCCCTGGGGTGCGTCGTCGCGCTGGTTCCGCTGGCGCCGGACGCTGCGGCCGCTCTGGCCGAAGCGTCCGCGGAAGTTCATCTGGCTCTCGGCGCGGGCCATGGAAAGCAGCTCGGGGTTGACCTCGAAGCCGGGGCGGGCAGTCAGGTCGGCGGTGTCCGCGGTCGCGGTCACCGCGGCGGACTCACCGGCGGGGGCGATCTCATCGAAGCTGGTGTCACCGGCGAAGAGATCCACGATCTTCCGTCCCACCATCACGTGCTGCCACAGCGGCACCGGCCGGTGCTCGGACACAATGACGTCGGTCTGGCCGCGCACCGTGTCCAGCCAGGCGCCGAACTCCTCCGCGTTGGAGACAGTGGCGCTGAGCGAGGCGACCTGGACTTCGCTGGGCAGGTGGATGATGACCTCTTCCCAGACGGCGCCACGGAAGCGGTCCGCGAGGTAGTGCACCTCGTCCATCACGACGTAGCCGAGGTCTGCCAGGGTGCTGGAGTCGGCGTAGAGCATGTTGCGCAGCACCTCGGTGGTCATCACCACCACCGGGGCGTCGCCGTTGATGCTGGTGTCGCCGGTCAGCAGCCCCACGCGGTCGGCACCGTACTTGTCCGCGAGTTCCGAGTACTTCTGGTTGGACAGGGCCTTGATCGGGGTGGTGTAGAAGGCCTTGAGCCCGCGCTGGAGCGCCAGGTAGATGGCGAACTCCCCCACGATGGTCTTGCCGGCACCCGTGGGGGCGGCGACCAGGACCCCGCGGCCGGCCTGCAGGGACAGGCACGCTTCGCGCTGGAAGTCGTCGAGTTCGAAGGCGAGCGAACGGATGAAGCCGCCCAGATAGGTTTTGGCTTCTGCGGCCCGCTCGACGCTGGCCCGGTAGCGTTCAGACGGCGATTCCGGCCCGGGGATAGAAGACATGGTTCCAGCCTAGTGCGCCAGGGGCTAGAGATTCTCCAGCTCGGAACTGGGAGTCGCCCGGTCCGCGGTCGCTTCGGTCTCCGCGGCCCGCTTGACGGCGCGCCGTTCCCGCCGGCGGTCGTTGAGCAGGCACAGTCCGATGGCGGCGAAGAACAGGAGCAGCATGGGGCCGGCAAGATAGAACATGCTCATCGCGTCGGCTCCGGGCGCGGCCATGGCGGCAAAGAGGCAGACCAGGAACACCGTGATGCGCCAGCTCTTGACGAGCTGCTTGCCCTTGATGACGCCCGCCAGGTTCAGCCCGACGAGGACCACCGGCAGCAGGAATGCGATGCCGAAGGCCAGCAGGAGCCGCAGCACAAACGACAGATACACCTGGGCGCTGATGAAGTTGGAGCCCCCGGAGGGGGTGAAATCAGTCAGTACCCGGACCGCGTTCGGAAGGACCAGCCAGGCCAGCAGGACGCCGCCCACAAACAGCGGAACGGCTGCCGCCACGAAGGACAGCGCCATCCGGCGTTCCTTCTTGTGCAGGCCAGGGACGATGAATGCCCACAGCTGGTACAGCCAGACCGGGCTGGCCACGATCAGGCCCAGGAAGACGGAAACCTGGATCATAAGGTCAAAAGAGCTGGCCACACCATCGAAGTTCAGCGTCGCCTGCCGGCCCTCGTGTTCATTAAGATCAGCGATCGGTTTGATCAGCGCCGCAAGCATGGGCTGGTAAACGAGGAACCCGACGACGGTCCCCAGGACGACGGCGATCGCGGACTTGAAGAGACGGTTCCGCAGCTCTTTTAGGTGATCGAGGAGCGCCATCCTCCCCTCGGGGTTCGACCGGTGGCCCATGGTTACTGCCACGCGGTGTTAGGCGCGGTTCGGCGGCGGAACGTCGGTTCCGTCTCCGGTGCGGGTTTCCGTGCCGGTGGACTTCGGGTGGTTGACGACCCGGCCTTCGACGGGCTCAGAGCCGTCTGCGGTGTCCGTGGCGCCGTCCTTCTTCATCTCCCGGACTTCCGACTTGAAGATGCGCATCGACTGGCCAAGGCTGCGGGCCATGCCGGGCAGCTTGGGTGCAGCAAAAAGCACCAGCGCCAGAACGATGATGATGATGAGATGCCAGCCTTCAAGCCTCATAACGGGAGGTCCTTTCGTTTGAATACATCCTACGTCTAACTCAATTCGATGTCGTGCAGCCGCTGGGGCTGCCCGCGGTCCCGCTTGCGCTGGACGCGGCGACGGCGGCGGGATTCCTGGCGGGCGATTTTGGCCGCGCGGTAGTCATGCCCCATCTGTACGGGAGAGGCGAAAACGGCGGATCCGGGTCCTACGCGCGGACCGGATCCGTCCCCCGCATCGTCGCCGTCCGAGCCTATGCGGCCCGGATGAACACCGGCTGAACCGGAGGTGGCCGGGCCGGCCGGCAACGTGGAAAACCGCCTCCCGGCTTCGCCGAGTTCCTTAACCGTGGCCATGAACTTCCGGAACAACCGGGCGCCGAGCACAACAAAGAACAACAGTGACAGCGCAACGAGCGCTATCCAGATCACGATCCAGGACCACCAAGGCATGCTGAGTAGTCTAGCCGCCGCACTGGCTAGTCTTCATAATTGGCCAGGCCGGCGGCCAGCCATTCGCGGGAAGCTTCCGCCAGCTCCTCGGGCTGCAGGATCCGGGCCGTCCCGCCGTGCTGGGCCACGAACATCGGCAGCCAGGCGGTGCTGCCGAAGCGGATTTCGGCGAGCAGACCGCCGCCGGGAAGTTCCGCCGTCCGCTCCGCGTAGTACTCATCGGCCAGGCCGGTGCCGCGGCGGGTCAGTTCAACCACCACCACGGTGTCGTCGTCGTTCGGGGTGAAGAGCTTGACGGGGAAACTGCCGCCCGGCGCCGCCGTCTCCGAGACGGGCAGGCCCGTGCTTTCCAGTGCTTCGATCCGGTCCAGCCGGAAGTTGCGCAGCCCCAGCGCGGAATGGCAGTAGGCCTCGAGGTACCAGGTGTTGTCCAGCGAGTAGAGCCGCAGCGGATCGATGCTGCGTTCGGAGACTGTGTCCAGCAGTGGCGAGAAGTAGCGCAGCCGCAGCTGGGTGCCGGTCCGGATGGCTTCGCGCGCCGTTTCCAGCGCCGCGGAATTCCCGGGCCCCACTTCGGGACCGGACAGAGCGGCCGCTTTGAGGCCCTCCTCCCCCGCCGCTGCCATGAGTTTGAGCGTGACGGATTCCAGGGCGCTGCCCTCGGCCAGCTCGGGCAGGCCGTTGAGCGTCTCCAGCCCCGTCAGCAGGGCGCAGGCCTCCTCCACGGTGAAACGGACGGGCCGGTTCAGGTCGAGGTGCTCGGAGATCGTGACGTGGTCGTCATCCCACTGGATGTCCAGCAGGTCGTCCGGGTAGCCCTCGGGCAGGCCGGAGCAGATCAGGATCCGCAGGTCCGCTTCCAGTTCCTGGCGGGTGATCCCGAATTTCTGCGCCACGTCGCTGATGTGCAGGCCCTGGTTGTGCACCAGGAACGGCACCAGCTGGAGCATCCGGCTCAGCTGGTCCTCGGAAGTGCGTTTGCGGCCGTGCCGGGGCTTCCCCGGGGAAAAAGCGGGCGCAAGGGAAGAGACCGCCGGGAAAGCGGCAGCCGGGGAGGAGACCGCCGGGAAAGCGACCGGCGGAACGGGCGCCACGGCGAAGTCGGCCGCGGCGGCCAGGCGGCGCCGCACGGAGCTGACGAGTTCGGGCGGGGACACCGCGACAGCCAGGGGACCGTAGGAGGCGAGTTCCTCGGCGAGCGTCTCGATGTCCCGGAACGGCACGCTGAGACGGTCCCGGCCCGTGCCGGGCATCACGGCGCCGGATTCGGCGCCGGTTTCGGCGGCGGGGCCGGGGAGGGCGCGTTTGCGGAGTCCGCGGAGCCTGCCGGGCTGGACATCAACGGCGGCTGTCCAAACCGGCAGCTCCTCGAGTCGGGCCAGTTCTGCACGCATGTTGAAGCCCGCCGGCGGGGTGAAACGCTCCTTCTCCAGGACGGTCACGGCGGACGTGAGGCGGGAGAGGCGGAAGAAGCGCTTCTCCCCCCGGGCCCTGTCGTGGGCCACGAGGTACCACTGGCCGAAGCGGCTGCCGAGCCCCCAGGGTTCCACCAGCCGTTCCTCTTCCCTGCCGGTGCTGCCGGCGAGGTAGCGGAAACTGACGGGGTGCTGGGCGTGCATGGCTGCGACGAGATCCTCGAACGCCTGTCCCGCGGGGCGGATCCGCGGCTGGACCCCGGCGGGGAGTTCGGCGTCGACCAGGCCGCCGGAGGCCTGCAGCTTGCGCACCGCGTTGAGCGCGGCGGAGCCCAGGGCGGCGTGCTCCCAGAGTTGGGCCGCGAGCATGAGCACGGTGCACTCTGCCGGGGTGAGGCTGACGTCCGGAAGCCGGTTGGAGTCCTTGCCGATCCGGTAGCGGGTGGTGGCCGGATCATCCGAACCCCAGCCCTTGTCCGTGACGGTCTCGACGTCGAAGCCGAACCGCCGCAGCTCCCCCTTGTCGCGTTCGAACATCCGGCCGAAGGCGACGTCGGTGCTGCTGGTGTCGTGGTAGACCTTCTCGCGCAGTTCACTGCGGCGCAGGCCGTAGGTGGTGTTGAGCAGGGCAATGAGCAGATTCAGGAGGCGTTCGGTACGGGAGGCTGACACCCCGCAAGGGTACTAAAGTCTCCGCCCGAAACCGACAAAAGCGCGGCAACAGCCGGGAGAACTTTCCCGATTGTTACCGCGCTTCGTGATGCAGGACGGCGTCCGGTCAGGACGGCCGCGGGTGGTTCCGCTGAGTGGGCCCACGCCGGCGAGGGCCCCGGCCCGAGCTTGCGAGGGCAGGGAGCCGGTGGTGACTAGCGGACGGCGACGAGGTCGACGACGAAGATCAGGGCCTCGTTGGGGCCGATCGCGCCGCCGGCGCCGCGCGGGCCGTAGGCCAGCTCGGAGGGGATTTCAAGCCGGCGGCGGCCGCCGACCTTCATGCCCAGCAGGCCCTGGTCCCAGCCCTGGATGACCTGGCCGACGCCGACGCGGAAGTCGAGCGGCGCGCCGCGGCCCCAGGAAGCGTCGAACTCTTCGCCGGTGGACCAGGCCACGCCGACGTAGTGGGTGGAGACGGTGTCGCCGGCCTTGGCTTCGGCGCCGTCGCCCTCGATGAGGTCGGTAATGACCAGTTCGGTGGGCACGGCGCCCTCCGGGAAGTCAATTTCCGGCTTCTGGCGGTCAATGTTGCGCTGTCCAAATGACATGGTTGCTCCTTCTAGCGTGGTGGGGGGTAATGCGGGTGTGGTGGTTACTTGACGCCGAGGATGTCGACGACGAAGACGAGGTCGCCCTTCGCCTCGCCCTGGCCTTCATCGCCGTACGCGAGGTCCTTGGGGATGACCAGGAGGACACGGGAGCCGACCGTCTTGCCGGTCAGGCCCTGGGTCCAGCCCTTGATGACGCCGGTGAGCGGGAAGGTGGCCTTCTCGCCGCGGTCGAAGCTGGAGTCGAAGACCTTGCCGCCTTCCAGTGCCACACCGACGTAGTTCACGGTGAGGGTGTCGGTTTCCTTGACCTCGGGGCCGGTGCCCTTGATGAGGTCCTGGGTCACGAGGGCGGTCGGGGCGGCGACGCCTTCGACGGAGATCTCCGGGATGCCCTTGTCATTGTCCTTGACGGTCGGCAGGCCGGCCGGCGGGGTGACCGTTTCGCCCTCGGGCTTGTCCAGGACCTTGGGTGCGTCCTTGGCGGAGAGCACCTTGACGACGAGGAGCTGGGTGGGCTGCGCCTCGGCGCCTTCAGCGCCTGCCGCGCCGGGAACGGCCAAGGCGAGGTGCGTGCCGATCTTGGCGCCAACGAAGGCGTTGTAGATGACGGGGCTTTCGGTCTTGAGGGCGTCGGTGAGTTCGAGGTCCTCCGGCTCTCCCGGGAAGGTGTCCTCCAGGGTGGAGCCGTCTTTGCCGCTCAGGGCAACGATGGAGATCGAGGCGATCTGGTTGGCTTTGACCCGGTCGCCTTCACCTTCCATGACCACCTTGACGGTGGGTTCCGTGACCTCAAGGGGCTTGGTGAATTCAACACCTGGGGCCTTCTTGTCGCCGTTCTCCGTCAGCTTAAGGGAGTCCAGCTTGGCGGTCTCGCCGGCGGACTGGCTGGTGGGTTCCGGGGCGGCTGGTTCGCCGCCGCCGCAGGCGGTCAGCAGCAGCAGTCCGGGAAGAAGAATTGCTAGTAGTCGGCGCACTTAAGAACTTTCGTCGGGGCAGGATGGACGCCTCGCCGGGCAAGTGCCAGCGGCAAAGCAAGCGTTGGCCGCGAACGGCACCCCTCCAGAATAACGTGGAAAGCTGGGTATCAGCCCATAGAGTCCAGCAGGGCATCCACCCTCTCGTCCACACTGCGGAACGGGTCCTTGCAGAGAAGGGTCTGGTGGGCGCGGTCGTTGAGCTTCAGGTGCACCCAGTCCACGGTGTAGTCGCGGCCCAGTTCCTGCGCCCGCCGGACGAAATCGCCGCGGAGCTTCGCGCGGGTCGTCTGTGGCGGGGCGTCCACCGCATCCTTGACCGCGGTGTCATCGACCACGCGGCGCACGGCACCGCGGGACTGGAGCAGGTAGTAGAGTCCGCGGGTCCGGGAGATGTCGTGATAGGTCAGGTCCAGCTGGGCAATCCGGGGCGCGTCGAGGCCCAGGTTGTGCCGTTCGCGGTAGTTGTCCATGAGCTTTTTCTTGATCGCCCAGTCCACTTCGGTGTCGATCCTGCTGGTGTCGCCGCTCTCGATCGCATCGAGGGTGCGTTCCCAGAGGTCCAGGATCAGCGGTACGTGGGGGTTGTGGGCGCCCTGTTCCGCGACGAAGGCCGTGACCTTGCCCAGGTATTCGCGCTGGAT
Organism: Pseudarthrobacter linnaei; assembly: GCF_055412825.1. Lineage (NCBI taxonomy): Bacteria > Bacillati > Actinomycetota > Actinomycetes > Micrococcales > Micrococcaceae > Pseudarthrobacter > Pseudarthrobacter linnaei. The sequence continues at coordinate 163,636 of NZ_JBVAYX010000001.1, read as the reverse complement.
TTCCAGGGCGGTGAGCTGCCGGCCGTTGGCGAGCCGGACCAGCGCGCGGCCGCTGAGGTCATGGGAGATTTCCCGGATGCTGCGGATCGGGTTCTCCATCCGCATGTCGCGCATGATGACCCCGGCTTCGATCATCCGCAGGATCAGGTCCACGGTTCCAACCTTGAGCAGCGCCGTGGTTTCGGACATGTTGGAGTCGCCTACGATCACGTGCAGCCGGCGGTAGAACTCGGCATCGGCGTGCGGCTCGTCGCGGGTGTTGATGATCGGGCGGGACCTGGTGGTGGCGGAGGAGACGCCTTCCCAGATGTGGTCGGCCCGCTGGGAGAACGCGAAGGTGGCCCCGTGCGGGGTCTTGAGGATCTTCCCGGCACCGGCGATCAGCTGCCGGGTCACGAGGAACGGAATCAGGATTTCGGCCAGCCGGGAGAATTCGCCGCGCCGCGGGATGAGGTAGTTTTCGTGGCTACCGTAGGAGTTCCCGGCGGAGTCGGTGTTGTTCTTGAACAGGTATACGGTGCCGTTGAAGCCTTCCGCCGCGAGGCGTTCCTGCGCCTCGTCCACGAGGTCATCGAGGATGAGTTCCCCGGCCCGGTCGTGCGCGATCAGCTGGGCCAGGTCGTCGCATTCCGCGGTGGCGTATTCCGGGTGGGACCCGACGTCGAGGTAGAGCCTGGAGCCGTTGGTCAGGAAAACATTGGAGGACCTCCCCCAGCTGACCACCTTCCGGAACAGGTAACGGGCCACCTCTTCGGGGGCCAGCGGGCGTGACTCCGGGCTCGAATAGGAAATCCCGAACTCGGTTTCGATGCCGAAAATGCGCTTGTCCATTTCAGTTCTCCTCAGCCAGCAATGCCGTGATGTCTGCGTCCTCAAGCCGGCGGAACGCACGGCGGGTGCCGCGGCTGCTTTCCGAGCCGCGGTCCAGCACCGCCACCTCCACGGCCGAGGGCGGCAGGGTGGTGGTCTCCTTGTCCGCCACGAGGCCGGCCAGGGCAAGCCTGACCGCACCGGCGAAGTCCAGGGCGCCCTGCCAGCCTGCTGCGACGGCCTCGGAGACCTTGTCCGCCTGGCCGCCCATCACGATGAAGCCGTTCTCGTCGGCAATCGAGCCGTCGAAGGTCAGCCGGTAGAGGTGGTCCTCTTCCGTGGAGGACCCCACCTCGGCAACGGCCAGTTCGACTTCGAAGGGCTTCTGTTCCGCGGTGAAAACCGCCCCCAGGCTCTGTGCATAGACACTGGCGAGGCCCCTGGCCGTGACATCCTCCCGGTCGTAGGAGTAGCCGCGCACATCCGCGTACCGGACCCCGGCCTGCCGGAGGCTTTCGAACTCGTTGTACTTGCCCACGGCTGCGAAGGCAATCTTGTCGTAGATCTCGCCGATCTTATGCAGTGACGGCGAAGGGTTCTCGGCCACGAGGGCAATCCCGTCGCGGCAGCTGATGACCACCACGGATCGCCCGCGTGCGATGCCCTTCCGCGCGAAGTCCGCGCGGTCCTTCATCAGTTGTTCTGGCGACACGTAGAACTGCTGGGTCATCTCAGGCCTCCCGCTGGGCAACGGCCCTGGATTCGATGATGGCGCCGGCCATTGCCGCGAGCTCGCGCTCCGGGACCCGGAAGGCTCCTGTCCGGTTGACGGTGTAAACGACCGGCCAGAGCTGCCGGACGGGGTCGGGGCCGCCGGTGGCGGAGTCGTCGTCGGCGGCGTCGTAGAGGGCCTCGACGGCGACGGAGACGGCGTCCCGCTCCGGGAGGTTGGGCCGCCAGAGTTTCTTGAGCGCGCCGCGCGCGAACATCGAGCCGGAACCGACCGTGTGGTGTTCCTGCTCCTCGTACCGGCCCCCGGTGACGTCGTAGGAGAACAGGCGGCCAAGCCCCGCGGGACGGTCGAAGCCCGCGAACAGCGGCACGACGGCCAGGCCCTGCATCGCCATCGGCAGGTTGCTGCGGACCATCGCCCCGAGCCGGTTGGCTTTGCCGTCGAGGCTCAGGAGTGTCCCCTCGATCTTCTCGTAGTGTTCAAGTTCAACCTGGAAGAGTCGGGTGATGTCGAGTGCGATCCCTGCCGTCCCGGCGATGCCGAGCACGGAATACTGGTCCGCGGGGAACACTTTCTCGATGTGCCGGCTGGCGATGACGTTGCCCATCGTGGCGCGGCGGTCGCCCGCCATCAGCACCCCTCCGGCGTAGGTCAGCGCGACGATGGTCGTCCCGTGCGGCGCCTGCAGTGGCGTGGCGGGACTCCCCGCGAGGAGCTGCTGGCCGGAGGGCAGGTGTCCGAAGGGCAACAAGTCGGGGCGCTGGCGCTGCAGATGTTCGGTGAAGGAGGACGTGGCGTTGGCTGCTACCTGGTTGGCGGTGGTTTCCTGCACTGGTGCACTCCCTCAACATAGTGAATCAACGACTTCTGGCCCTCAGCCCTGTGCCGGCGCCCCGGGGCCGCCGCGGTCCGGGCGGTGCGCTACTGTCCACCCTTTTGGACAAACGCCCGGACGAATTCCTCGGCATTGGACTCCAGGACACCGTCGATCTCATCGAGCAGATCGTCGACGCCCTGGGTGGCGGCTGACGCCTGGCCCTCCGCGGGAGCCGGCGGGGCGGCCGGGACGTCTTCGTCGACTTCGGTGTCCCGCGACTGCGGCTGCTGCTGCTCCTGGCCTGCCATTGTTCTCTCCTTCTGTCCGTCCCTTCTTAGCAAGGGACTTCCTGTAAGCCATATTGCCACGCGCGGAGCCCCTGCGGGGCTCTTTGGTCCTTAGGAACCGGGAGGGAGTCCCAGCAGCTCGGACAGAAACGGGGCTGCCTCCCGGTGCCGGGCGAACAGGCCACCGGTGAGGGCTTCGGTTCCGCGCAGCGGTTCCCGGGTGGGGACCCGCTGCAGCCGGCCACGGCCGGGCACATCGAAAATTACGGAGTCCCAGCTGGCGCCGACAACGTCGGCCCCGAAGCGGCTGACGCAGCGGCCCCGGAAGAAGGCCCGGGTGTCCGACGGCGGCTCGGTGACCGCCCGCTGGATCACGCCGTCGTCCACGATCCGTTGCATGCGGTCCCGTGCCAGCAGACGGCAGTAAAGCCCCTTCTCCGGCCGGATGTCCGCCCACTGCAGGTCCACGAGGCCCAGCCGCGCGTGGCCCCACTCCAGCCCGTCGCGGTCCCGGTAGCCCTCCAGCAGGGAGAATTTCGCCAGCCATTCGACGGAGGACGCGGCCGCCGCGCGGTCGTTGCCCAGTTCGGTCAGTGTCGCCGACCAGCGTTCCAGCACGTCATGGGTGTGGCCGTCCCCGTCTACGGCATCAGCGACGCCGGTGTCCTGGGCATGCTTCGCGGCCGCTTCAAAGTAGATCCACTGCAGGTCCAGGGCGGTGAGCCGGCGCCCGTCGAGCAGCCGCAGGGTGGCGGTGAGCGAGGTGTCGTGGCTGACGGCCTGCAGCGAGGCGACCGGCTCATGGACCTCCAGCTTCGGGGCCAGGCCGGCCTCGATCAGGCTCAGCACCAGGGCTGTGGTGCCGAATTTCAGGTAGTTGGCTGGCTGGCTGAGGTTGGCGTCGCCGATGATGACGTGCAGCCGACGGTATTTATCCGCCGTGGCATGGGGTTCGTCGCGGGTGTTGATGATGGGGCGGCGGATTGTGGTTTCGAGGCCGACTTCGGTCTCGAAGAAGTCCGCCCGCTGGCTGATCTGGTAGCCGGGCCGGGAGCCGTCCTGTTTCATGCCGACCCGGCCGGCGCCGCAGAAAATCTGGCGGGTAACGAAGAACGGGGTCAGCCCGCGGACGATGTCCCCGAACGGCACCGCGCGGGGCATGAGGTAGTTCTCGTGGGAGCCGTAGGAGACCGACTTGTTGTCGGTGTTGTTCTTGTACAGATTGATGGGCGGCAGCTCAGGATCCGCCGCCAGGCGCCGCACCGCAGCGAGGGCCACGAGGTCTCCGGCGGCATCCCAGGCGACGGCGTCGCGCGGGTTGGTCACTTCCGGGCTGGAGTACTCGGGGTGGGCGTGGTCGACGTACAGCCGGGCACCGTTGCCGAGGACCATGTTCATTAACAGCGTGCCGGGCTCGTCCTCGCCGTCGGCTTCGAGTTCCTTCCGGCCGTAGGCCAGGGCGACAGCCTCGGCGTCGAGGACCGGCGGCTGGTCGGTGAGCTGGTCGGGTTCGGCCTGGCTGCGCTCCAGCGTCCAGCCGCGGGCGTCATGCAGCGGTTCCTCGTCGGTGTAGTCCCAGCGGGTCTCGGCCCCGCCGGCGGCGCGCTGCCGGGTCACCTGGGCGTAGGCCTGGATTACGCGGGCGGACATCATTGTGGCGTTGGCACCTGGTGCGGAGGGCGCGTGGATCCCGTATTCGGTTTCCGAGCCCATCACCCGCATGGCGCCGCCGACCGGCAGGCCGCCGGACAGGCCGGCGGGCCTGCCGGGCGCGGCCGACGTCACAGGTACTGGCCTGTGCTCGGCATCGTTTCGATGGACTTGCCGGGTTCCTGCCCGGCCTTGCCTTGGACGATGGTGCGGATGTAGGTGATGCGCTCGCCCTTCTTGCCCGAGATCCGTGCCCAGTCGTCGGGGTTGGTGGTGTTGGGCATGTCCTCGTGCTCGCGGAATTCGTCGACGACGGCGCGCAGCAGGTGGTCGATCCGGATGCCTTTCTGGCCAACGGTGAGCAAGTCCTTGATGGCGTACTTCTTGGCCCGGTCCACGACGTTCTGCACCACGGCGCCGGAGTTGAAGTCCTTGAAGTAGAGCATTTCGGTGTCGCCGTTGGCGTAGGTGACCTCGAGGTATTCGTTGGACTTGTCGGTGGAGTACATGGCCTCGACAGTTCGCTGGACCATCGCGTCAACGGTGGCCTGCACATCGCCGTGGTGCTCGGCGAGGTCGGACTCGTGGAAGGGAAGGTCGGCGGTGATGTACTTGTTGAAGATGTCCGCCGCGGCCTCAGCGTCGGGACGGTGGATCTTGACCTTGACGTCCAGCCGGCCCGGCCGCAGGATGGCCGGGTCGATCATGTCCTCACGGTTGGAGGCGCCGATCACGATCACGTTGTCGAGCCGCTCGACGCCGTCAATCTCGCTGAGCAGCTGCGGGACGATGGTCGTTTCGACGTCAGAGGAGATGCCGGTGCCGCGGGTGCGGAATAGCGAGTCCATTTCGTCGAAGAACACCACCACCGGGCTGCCCTCGGAGGCCTTCTCCCGGGCGCGGGCGAAGATCAGCCGGATGTGCCGTTCGGTCTCGCCGACGTACTTGTCCAGCAGCTCCGGTCCCTTGATGTTCAGGAAGTAACTCTTCATGTCCGTTTTGCCGGTGCGTTCGGCGGCCCGGGCGGCGAGGGAGTTGGCGACCGCCTTGGCGATGAGCGTCTTGCCGCAGCCCGGCGGGCCATAGAGCAGGATGCCCTTCGGGGCCTTGAGCCCGTGTTCGCGGTACAGGTCCGGATGCAGGAACGGCAGCTCCACGGCGTCGCGGATCTGTTCGATCTGCGGTCCCAGTCCGCCGATGTCCTGGTAGGTGATGTCCGGGACTTCCTCGAGGACGAGGTTCTCCACCTCGGAGCGCGGGACCTTTTCGAGTGCGTAGCCGGTGCGGGAGTCGATCGAGAGGGCGTCTCCGACCCGGAGCTTTTGCGAGAGCAGGGCGCCCGAGAGCCGGATGACACGTTCCTCGTCCGCCCGGCCGACGACCAGGGCACGGTCCGTGCCCAGCATTTCCTTCAGCGTGACCAAGTCCCCGGCCCGTTCGTAGCCCAGGCCGGCTACCACCATCAGCCCCTCGTTGAGGAGGACTTCCTGGCCGACTGCCAGCTGGTTCATGTTGACCAGTGGGCTGATCCCGACGCGCATTTTGCGGCCCGCGTTGAAAATGTCGACCGATTCCTCGGTCGCGGCCTGGCCGCCGTTGCCGGCGGAGGGGTGGCGTTTAAGGTTCAGCTGCAGCACGGTGCCGAAGCTGTACGGCGGCTGGCCCTCCTGCTCGAGGGCATTCTTGAGCCGGAGGATCTCCGCTTTCGCGGTTTCCAGCATGCCCACGAGCTTGGAGTTGTTTTGCGTCGCGGCGGCGAGCTGGCGGTCAATATGCCGGAGTTTGTCCCGGAGGATATTGACCTGCCGCTCGGCGACGGACAGCTCGCTGACGGTGTGCGCCTGCCCCGCGGATGCGGCCGCATCCTCTGCCGGTGTCTGGCCCGGATCGGTGTTCGGAGTCTCCATCGTGCATCAGCCCCTTCCTACGCTTCTATTAAGACATTAGCCCCAAGAAGCCGGACCCCGCTGAAGATTCCGAAATACGGACTAGTTTGTAATATCCGGATCGTCCTTGACATTGGTTCCGGCAATGGCGTCGCGGGCGGCCCGGCGCAGTTTTTTGTCCGAGACGGCGCGCTCCCCCACCGCACCGGGCGTCCAGGCGTTGACGTCCTCTTCCTTGAAGTCGGTCTTGGACGGGCGTCGTTTCATGGAGATGCCCGTGACGCCGTCGGCCAGCCGCCGGGTTACCAGCAGAAAGCCGGTGTGCGCGACCATCCGGTGGTCCGGACGGACCGCCAGGCCCTCGAGGTGCCAGCCGCGGACCATGGATTCCCAGGCGTCGGGTTCGGTGAAGCGGCCGTCGGCGCGGATGGCCTCCGCGGTCCGGGACAGCTGCGTCACCGTGGCGACGTAGTTGATCCACACACCGCCGGGGGCCAGCACGGTGGCCACCGCGTCGAGGCATTCCCATGGGGCCAGCATGTCCAGGACCACGCGGTCCACGGACCCGGGCTTCTCGGTGCGGACGACTTCCTCCTGGAAATCCCCAATGGAGATCTGCCAGGCCGGATGCGGGCCGCCGAAGATCGTCTCGACGTTGCCGCGGGCGATGTCGGCGAATTCTTCCCGGCGCTCGAAGGAGTGCAGGTAGCCGTTGTCGCCGACCGCGCGGAGCAGCGAGATGGACAGGGCGCCGGAGCCGACGCCGGCCTCGACGACGCGTGCGCCGGGGAAGATGTCCGCCATGGTGACGATCTGGCCGGCGTCCTTGGGGTAGACGACTGCCGCGCCGCGGGGCATCGAGAGGACGAAGTCCGAGAGCAGCGGGCGGAGCGTCTGGTACTGCTGGCCGACGTTGTTGACCACCACGGAGCCGTCCGGCCTGCCGATGATCTCGTCGTGGTTCAGGAAGCCGCGGTGCGTGTGGAAGGCGCCGCCGGCTTCGAGGCTGATCGTGTTCATGCGTCCGCGCTCGTCGGTGAGCTGGACGCGTTCGCCCTCCCGGAACGGTCCGCGGCGGCGGGCGGCGCCGACGGGAGCGCCGCCGGCACGTGCCGGGCTGGTCGCCGGGGCGTCGGTGCTGTTGGCCGCTCTGCCGGCCGCGTCGGGTGTGCCGGCGTCGTCGGGGCTGGTGCTGGCGGCGGTGTCGCTGCTCATGAAAGTGTTCCTCGCTCCTGTAAAGCTGTGTGGCCGCGGAAATTGCCGGCGGTCCGGCTGCTCGCGCCCAGGGCCGTGCGCCCAGGCCGGAAATACACGACCGGCAGGTAACTCTACCGGCTTTGCCCGAACATCCGCTTGCCGGACCCGGGATTCCTGCCTGTCAGGGCGCCGAGGACCGCGGACTGGCGCAGCAGGCCGGTTACGGTTCCGTCGCGGTCGACGACGGCGTATTCCAGGCCGTCGAGTTGGGCCAGGTACTGGATCAGTTCCTGTCCTTTGGACCACTCCGGCACGTAGGCACCGTCCCCGAGGGCGTAGGACACGGCCGTGAGGGGCGTCGTGGCGGCGGCGGCCGCGGAGACCGTGGCGACGGCCCCGGCGTCGACCACGGCAGCCGGCCGCCCGTCCGGGCGGTAGAGCACGACGGCGGGACTCGTCCCCGTGGCGGGATCCGGGGCCAGCGCCAGCACTTCGGCCACCGACGCGCCTTCCGGCATGCCCACTGCCGGTTCGGCCAGCGCACCGGCTTCCACGAGCGGCAGCCGGCTCCGCAGCCGGGCCTGCTCGATGGAGGCGGTGGCTCCCATCCAAAGGAAGCTGCCGACGAGGACCGTGATCAGCATCAGGGAGATGTCCGGCCGGTCACCGCTGAGGACGGGCAGGACCACGAACCAGGCCACGAGGGCGATCACGATGATCCGCCCGCCCCAGCCGGCCGCCATGGTGCCCTTTTCCTGGCTGCCGGTCAGTTTCCAGACGGCGGATTCAACGAGGCGGCCGCCGTCCAGCGGCAGCCCCGGCAGGACGTTGAAGATGCCGATCAGCAGATTTGCCCAGACGAAGATGTTGGCCAGGATCCCCGCGACGCCGGTGAGGTCGCCGGCCGTCAGCAGGAGCCAGCCGCCGGCGGCGAGGACAAAGTTGGCGGCCGGGCCCGCCATCGCAACGAGGACGGACCGCCCGGGCGATGCCGTGAAGCTCTCAAACTGGGTGTGGCCGCCCCAGAGGTTGAGGACGATCTTTTCGCTGGGCCAGCGGTAGATCTTCGCGGTCAGCGCGTGCGCGAGCTCATGCACCAATACGGAGATCAGCAGCAGGAGCGCGTAGGCGAACGCGACGAAGTAGGCGCCGATGCCAAGGTAGGGGTTGTTCGCCTGCAGCACGGGGCCGTAGACAGCCACCGTGAAGGCGGCAATGATGAACCACGAATAGGCGAGGATCACCGGGATGCCGGCGATCCGCCCCAGCAGGATTCCTTCCTTGCGGCCCTGCTTCTGCGGATCCTGCCCGCTGCGGCCGCGGGTGTCGGTGTCAGTCATGGACCGGCACCTTTGCCGCGCTGGGTTCCGGCCGGCCGCCGGGGACGGCGCCGGCGGCCAGGCCGAAAGTAGCGTCCGGGAATTCGTGGCGCAGGGCGACCAGCTCTTCGAGATCGGCAACGGTGCGCCCCGCCAGGGTGTCCCACACGGCGTGGCGCGGATTATGCGGCAGCGGCATGATATGCGGTATGGCGACGGTCAGCACGCCGGAGGCGACGGCGGCCGCCACGCCCGGCTCGGAGTCTTCAAGCGCGATGCAGTGATGCAGTCCGAGGTCCGGGTCCTGTTCCTGCAGCAGTCCGACCGCCGTGAGGTAAGCCTCGGGGTGTGGCTTGCCCTGCGTGACGGTGTCGCCGGTGACGAGGAAGTCAAAGTAGGGCCCGGGCAGGCTGGCCACGATCTCGCGGGCCAGCGGGGCCTCGGACATCGTCACCAGGGCGCAGCGGATCCCCGAGGTGTGGAGCTCCTCCAGCAGTTCGCGGGCCCCGGGCCGCCACGGCACGGCGGTGCGGACCTGGCGGATGACGTGGGCGGTCAGGATGTCGATGATTTCCCGGCGCTCCAGCGCCACCCCGGCCTCCTGCAGGATGCCCGCGGAGAAGACCAGCGACTGGCCCACCAGCTGCATGGCCTTCTCATGGGACCACTGCCCGCCGTGGGCAGCCACCAGAGCGTGCTCGGCCTCGATCCAGTACGGCTCGGTGTCCACAATGGTGCCATCCATGTCCCAGAGCGCGGCTTTGAGCAGGGGCTGGGGAGCTGAGGATTGCATGCGTTCCAGTCTACGGGGCGGCCCTGTGAAGGCCCTGATACTACGCCTACGGCGAATATGGGCCGCAGGCCGCCGATTTCCGGCGCTTCATTCCCTGCGGGGGCCCGGTCCTTGGACGTAGGGTGAAGGGATGAATAGCTTCGAGGTAGACCCCGCGGAAACGGGCGACGTGCCCGAGCCGGAACGGCTGCTGCAGCCTGTACCCGAGGGCCGGCGCATCACGGTGATGCTCGCCGCCTTTGAAGGCTGGAACGACGCCGGGGAGGCTGCGAGCGACGCATTGCGCTACCTCAACAAGCTCTGGGGCGGCAAGAAAGTCGGTTCGGTTGACGCCGACGAGTACTACGACTTCCAGTTCACCCGGCCCACGATCCGCCGCACGTCCTCCGGTGAGCGGAAGATCAAGTGGCCCTCAACCCGTATTTTCAAAGCCAGCGTTCCCGATTCCAACGTGGACGTTATTTTCGTCCAGGGCACCGAGCCGTCGTACAAATGGCGGGCCTACACCGCCGAACTGCTGGTCCACGCCGAGGCACTCCGTGTGGACTACGTCATCCTTGTCGGCGCCCTGCTCGCCGACGTCCCGCACAGCCGGCCGATCCCGGTGAGCACGTCGACGGATGACCCTGCGCTACGTGAGCGGATGGACCTCGAGGCCTCGCAGTACGAGGGGCCCGTGGGGATCGTGGGGGTCCTCGCCGAGGTGGCGCTGCTGGCCGGGCTGCCCACGGTCTCACTCTGGGCCGCGGTGCCGCACTACGTGGCGCAGGCTCCCTCCCCCAAGGCACAGCTCGCGCTGCTGCACCGGGTCGAGGAGCTCCTGCAGGTTCCGCTCGACACCCAGGACCTCGTCGAGGAGTCCGACGCCTGGGAACGCGGCGTTGACGAGCTGGCCACCGAGGACCCCGAGATCGCGGCGTATGTGCGCCAGCTGGAGGAAGCGAAGGACACCGCCGACCTCCCGGAGGCCAGCGGCGAGTCGATCGCCCGGGAATTCGAGCGCTACCTCAAACGCCGAGGCAAGGACAAGCCCTAGAGCTCGACGCCCAGCAGGGCGTTGACGGCGTCGGCCGCCAGGGCGGCGTCCGGGGCGGACCCGGCCTGGGCCGCCTGGAGTGCCGCCGCTGCCCACTCGTCCATGGCGGCGACAGCGCCGGGGGCGTTCAAATCGCTCGCGAGTTCGGCGCGCAGCCGGGACACCAGCCCGGCGGCTGAGCCTGCGGGGGCCGTATCGAGGGCAGCCCGCCAGGCGCGGAGCCGTTCCTTCGCCTGGGCAAAGCCGGCCTCGGTCCAGGACCAGTCGCTGCGGTAGTGGTGGGCCAGGATGGCCAGCCGGATCGCGGCCGGGTCCTCGCCGGCGGCGCGGAGTCTGGAAACCAGGACCAGGTTTCCCTTGGACTTGCTCATCTTCTCGCCGTCGAGCCCCACCATGCCGGCGTGGGCAAAGTGTTGTGCCAGCGGCACACCGGTCAGGGAATAGGCATGCCCGGCGCCCATTTCGTGGTGCGGGAAGATCAGGTCCGAGCCGCCGCCCTGCACGGTGAACGGTGCGGGCAGGTACTTCTGGGCGATGACGGTGCATTCGATGTGCCAGCCTGGCCGCCCCTCGCCCAGCCCGCCGCCGGGCCAGCTCGGTTCGCCCTCGCGGGCAACCCGCCAGAGCAGGGGGTCCAGCGCCTGGCGCTTGCCGGCCCGGCCGGGGTCTCCGCCGCGTTCGGCAAAAAGCTCGAGCATCTCCGCGTCGGACAGTCCGGAGATGGCGCCGAGGGTCCAGGCGTCCGTGGCCTCGGCGGAGTGCTTGCCGGCCGCTTCGACGTCGTAATAGACGTCCCCGTCCGGTTCGCCGTCGGTGCCGGCCACCCGGTAGGCCAGACCCCGCTCCACCAGGCGTTTGATCGCGGGAACAATCAGCGGAATGGCTTCCACCGCACCCACGTAGTGGTCCGGGGCGAGCACGTTGAGGGCTTCCATGTCTGTCTGGAAGAGCTCGATCTGGCTGGCGGCGAGATCGCGCCAGTCCACGCCCGTGGCGGCCGCGCGCTCCAGCAGGGGGTCGTCGACATCGGTGACGTTCTGGACGTAGGAGACCTGCTGGCGGCCGTCCCGCCAGGCGCGGTTGAGCAGGTCGAATGCGACGTAGCTGGCCGCGTGGCCCATGTGCGTGGCGTCATACGGGGTGATTCCGCAGGCATACATCGATTGTTCGCCCGCTGCCCCGAGGGTGACAACGCCGCCCTTGGCGGTGTCGAAGAGGCGGAGGGCAGGCATGCTGCCAGGGAGCTGGGGAACGGGGCGGGAGATCCAAGACTTCACAGTCCAAGCCTAGTGCTAGGCGCTGATGACGTTAAAACCGAGCAGCACGTACAGTGCCAGGCCCAGGAGAATGCGGTACCAGACGAAGAGCCGGTAGCCGTGGGTCGAGACGTACTTCAGGAACCAGCCGATGATGATATAGCCCACCGCAAAGGCGACGGCAGTGGCCAGCGCCGTTTCCGGGAGGCTGTAGGGGCCGGTGATGCCGTCCGCGGAGACCACTTTGTAGAGCTGGAACAGGCCGCTGCCGAACACGGCCGGGATGGCCAGCAGGAAGGAATAGCGGGCCGCCGCTTCGCGGGTGTAGCCCATCAGCAGGCCGGCGGTGATCGTGCCGCCGGAGCGCGAGACCCCCGGAATCAGGGCCATGGCCTGGGCCAGGCCGTAGAAGAGGCCATGTTTATAGGTCAGCTGGGTCAGCTCGCGTTCCTGGCGTCCGACGGCGTCAGCGACGGCGAGGATCATGCCGAAGACAATCAGCGTGGTGGCGACGACCCAGAGGCTGCGGAGGACGGACTCGATCTGGTCCTGGAACAGCAGGCCGAGGATGATGATCGGCAGGCTGCCCAGGATCACCAGCCAGCCCATTCTGGCGTCCGGGTGCTGCCGTGGAACCTTGCCGGTCAGCGATCCGGCCCACGCCGTAACGATCCGCACAATGTCGCGCCAGAAGTAGACAATGACGGCGGTTTCCGTGCCCAGCTGGGTGATCGCCGTAAAGGCGGCCCCGGGGTCGGCAGCGTTGGGAAGGAAGGAGCCGACGATCCGTAGATGGGCGCTTGAGGAAATGGGGAGGAATTCTGTCAGTCCCTGCACAAGGCCCAGAAAGGCCGCTTCAAACCAGTTCACGTAGATAGACCCTACGTCATGAAGGCGTCCGAACCCCCGTAAGCTTGCTGACATGCAGCAGCGTTATGTCGGCAACAGTGGGTTGCGCGTGTCCTCCCTTTCCCTCGGCACCATGTCCTGGGCCCGGGAAACCGATGAGCAGGATGCCTCGGCGCTGCTCCGCATCTTTATGGACGGCGGCGGAACCCTGATCGACACGGCCGCGTCCTACAGCGAGGGCCAGGCTGAAGCGATGCTGGGCGGAATGCTGGGCGACGTTGTTGCCCGCTCCGAAGTGGTCATCTCCACGAAAGCCGGCCTGTCGACGTCGGAGGGCCGCCGCGGCGTCGACACGTCCCGGAGCGGGATGCTCTCCGGCCTGGATGCGAGCCTCGCCCGGCTGGGCACCGACTACGTGGATCTCTGGTTCGCCCAGGCGTGGGACCCGAACGTCCCGCTCGAGGAGACTCTGTCCGCGCTCGAATTCGCTGTCCGCTCGGGCCGTGCCCGCTATGCGGGGGTCTCCAACTTCAACGGCTGGCAGACGGCCAAGGCCGCAGCCGTCGCGGGTTTCCCGCTGGTCGCGAACCAGTCGGAATACTCCCTGCTGCACCGTTCCCCCGAAGCTGAACTCATTCCCGCCATCGAGGACGCCGGCCTGGGCATGATGGCCTGGGGTCCGCTGGGGCGCGGGGTGCTGACCGGCAAGTACCGCGGGCACATTCCCGCGGATTCCCGGGCAGCCCATGCGCGGCTGGCCGGCTACGTCGAGCCATACCTCGAGGGGACCTCGTCCAGTGTGGTGGAGGCCGTGGCGATGGCGGCGAAGGGGCTGGGCCGGACAGCCCTCGACGTCTCCCTGAGCTGGCTGCTCTCCCAGCACGGTGTGGCAACGGCGGTCGTGGGACCCCGCACGCCGGTGCAGCTCAAAGAGATCCTGGATTCAACGCTGGCAGCGCTGCCGCCGCAGATCGCCCAGGCCCTGGAGGACGTGTCCAGCCCCGTCTGAGCGGCGTCCCGGCCGGACTAAGTCACTGCAGGGTCACTGCAGGATTTCGAGGTCTTCCTCGTCGTCGATATCCTCTTCCTCGTCGTCATCCAGGACCCCAAGTCCTGTCACTTCGCCGTACGCTTCATAGAGCGAGTCGTCGTAGACTTCAAAGGCGTCGGCAACGGCAAAAAACGCTGCCTCGACCGCGGGGTCCCCGGGTCCCCGTCGTGCTGATGCAGCGGCGAGGTGTTCCTGCAGGGCAGCCGTCAGGGCTTCAAGCGCGACACGCGGATCGATGCTCATGAGTTCACGTTAGCCGCAAAAGGAAGAAAATGGAGAGCAATGAAGGAACATTTTCTCAGCAGTTCAGTCCGGCGGGAGCGGGACTATGTGAGGCAGTACGAGTACCTCGTGCTGACGGTAAGTCCTGAGGATTCCCTGCCTGAAGCGCGCCGCCGGCTGGTGGAACACTCCGAGTACGGCAAGTGGGAACTGGAGCGCAGCGTGCTGTATTTGGGCGGCGGCCGCCGCTTCTGGCTCCGCCGCCGGGTCACCCAGGTCCAGCGCACCGTCTAGGGTCCTGCCCAGCGAACCGTCCAGGGTCCTGGCGACCAGCGGCGCGTCTAGGGCGTCTCAAGCGGCCCCAGCCACGCGTTGGCCACCGTGTTGTGCGCCGATTCGTCGTCGGAGGGGTGGAACATTCCCGCGAGCACGTCACGGTACAGCCGTTCCAGCTCGGAACCGCGGAAGTAGCTCGATCCCCCGGACACCCTGATGGCCAGGTCCACGACCGTGCGGGCCGTCTCCGTCGCACTGACTTTGAGCCCGACCAGCTTCGGGAACCACTGGCTGCCATGATCGGCCAGCGCGTCGACGTCCGCGGCGACGCTCGAGAGTTGGGGGTACAGCGCGTCCATCGCCATGGCCGCGTCTGCCACTTTCCAGCGGATGTCCGGATCCTGGGCGTAACTGCGCCCGCCATTCTTGAAGGACGTCCGCCGCTTAACCGCCTCAACGCCCAGGGCGAGGGCCCGTTCACCGAGGCCCGTGTAGACCGCGGCCAGCAGCGTCTCGAAGCAGGCGAAGATGGCGAAGATGAGCGGGTCCGCGTTCGGGCCGACCGGCAGTCTGCGGAAGATCCGCTCTGCCGGCACGACCGCGCCGTCCAGGACCGTCGTGTTCGACTGGCTGGCCCGCATGCCCAGCGTGTCCCAGTCGGCCAGGATCTCGTACCCGGGGGTCTCCCGGGTGAGGAAGCCATGAATTAGCTGCCCTGCGCCCTCCGCTGCCGCGGCGTCCTTCCCGAAGATCCCCAGCCGGGTCCACGCCGGAGAGAGGCTCGTGAAGATTTTGCGGCCGGTGAAGGCATACCCGCCGCCGGCTTGCGGGACGGCAGCGGTGCGGGAGTCGAAGAGCACCGAGTCGTTGCCCGCCTCCGAGTTCCCGAACGCGAAGATCTCACCCTGCCCGGCCTCCCGGAGGACGAAGCCGAGGGACGAGTCGCCCCGCGCGGCCAGGACGTGCGCGACGCCGGTCCACACCAGATGCATGTTGATCGCCAGCGCGGTGGCGGGGGCCGCCGTCGCCAGCCGCCGCTGCAGCTGCGCCGCCGCTTGGAGCCCGAGTCCCAGCCCGCCGTCGGACGCCGGAACGAAGATTTTCAGGTAGCCGGCCGCCGCCAGCTCGGCCAGGTCCGCGTCGAAGAAGGCGTTGTCCCGGTCATAGCCGGCGGCACGCCCGCGGATCCGTTCCAGCAGGGCATCGGGCAATACATCGTGCAAGTAATCGTGCAGGACATCGTCAGGGCTCATGGGGCGGAGTCTTTCAGATTTCAGTAGTTGGTGAGCAGGGTATCGAGCACCCGGGCGCCGAACTTCAGGGAGTCGGTGGGGACGCGTTCGTCCACGCCGTGGAACATCCCGGTGAAGTCCAGTTCGTCCGGGAGCTGGAGCGGCGCGAAGCCGTACCCGGTGATGCCCAGCCGGCTCAGGGACTTATTGTCCGTGCCGCCGGACAGCGTGTAGGGCAGGACTTTCGCTCCGGGGTCCTCGGCGTGCAGCGCGTCGATCATGGAGTCCACGAGGTTCCCTGCGAACGGAACCTCCAGCGAGACGTCGTTGTGGACGTAACTCACGTCCACACCCTTGCCGGCGAGTTCGCGGACGATTTCGAGGACGTGCTCCTCCTGGCCGGGCAGGGTCCGGCAGTCGATGAGGGCCTCCGCTGACTCGGGGATCACATTGTGCTTGTAGCCGCCCTTGAGCAGGGTGGGGTTGGTGGTGTTCTGCAGGGTTGCGCCGACGAAGCGGGCCACGGTGCCGAGCTCCCTGAGGATCTTGTCCGGGTCGTCGGGATCGAATTCCACGCCCGTGAGTTCCGTCACGCCGTCAAGGAACTGCCGCGTGGTGGGCGTCAGCTCCACCGGCCAGCGGTATTCCCCGATGCGGGACACCGCGCTGGCCAGCCGTGTGACGGCGTTATCCGTGTTGATCTGGGAGCCGTGGCCGGCGCGGCCGTGGGCGACGAGGCGCAGCCAGGACAGGCCCTTTTCGGCGGTCTGGAGCAGGTAGGTGCGCTGGCCGCCGATGGTGGCGGAGAAGCCGCCGACCTCGGAGATGGCCTCGGTGGCGCCGTCGAAGAGTTCAGGCCGCTTCTCGATCGCGTAGCGGGCGCCGTAGGTGCCGCCGGCTTCCTCATCGGCGAAGAACGCGAAGATGAGGTCCCGCTTGGGTTTGCGTCCCGTGCGGGCGAAATTCCGCAGAACGGAGAGGATCATGGCGTCCATGTCCTTCATGTCCACCGCGCCGCGGCCCCAGATCATGCCGTCCTTGAGTTCCGCGCCGAAGGGATCCACCGACCACTGCTCACGGAGTGCGGGGACAACGTCCAGGTGCCCGTGGACCACGAGGGCGCTGGCGGATGGGTCCTCACCGGCCAGCCTGGTCACCACGCTGGCGCGGCCCGGGGCGGCCTCGAAGATCTCGGCATCCAGGCCCACCTCGGTCATCAGCCCGGCGGTGTATTCGGCGGCCGCCCGCTCCCCAGGGCCGGAACCGTCGCCATAGTTGGACGTGTCGAACCGGATTAGTTCCTGGCAGATCCTGACGACTTCGTCCTCGGGCCTGATGTCGGTCATGTGTCACTCCTCGTGGCGGCGGCTCTGTTGCTGGCTTCAGCCTACCCACATGCCCGTTCAGGCCCCGATTATTTGTTTCGGGAAAGTTCATGCTAGAGTCTTTCTCGCTGCTTCGGAGAAAACCGAAACGCTGAAAGGCGAAAAGGTACACCGAATACCACCTGCGCGGGTGGCGGAATGGCAGACGCGCTAGCTTGAGGTGCTAGTCCTCGAAAGGGGGTGGGGGTTCAAGTCCCCCTCCGCGCACTACAGGAAAAGGCCCTGGAATCCCATGGATTTCGGGGCCTTTTTGTGCCCTGCCGCCAGTGGCAGGCCGGCTAATGGGCCGGTCCCGTGCTTCCCTCCACAGATCCCGTTGCCGTCTTCGTCCAGCCCGGCCCCGCCGAATGGTGGAGCCACCCAGCAGGCCCTGGACAGTTCCCCTCTCAGGCCCGCGTTAGGCTCCACTGGGCTTGGCTGTCCTGACGGTTCTGGAGGATAACGGACCGGCCGGGCCACCCCGGACCGGGTCAAGGATGTTGCCGCGGGGAGGACACACACACCGCGTCCCTGGAAGGCCCGCCGGCCGGCTGAGGCGTGGACATGGGGTTCGGGCCGCCCTATCCTTATCCCCTGAAGGGGAACCTCACCGAGCCGCGTTGGAACCGGCAGCGCCCATGGTCGCACTCGTCACCTAGGAGTACCCATGCACCGTCGTCCAGCCGCAGCGTCCGCGCTGCTCGCCTCGCTCTTGCTTTGTACCTCGTGCACTTCCACGCCTGGCGGCCAGGCAGGCGAATCAACGCCGGCTACGGGAGCAAGCGCCCCCCCTGGCGGCCAGGCCAGCGCAACGCCCTCCCCCGCTCCCGTGACGACGGATGTCACCCTCGCCCCCCGGCCGGCGCCCGCTGCGCTGGACGCAGCCACACCGGTATCCGTCGAGGAACTCGAGGCGAGCAGGGCCAGGCTCTACTGCCCGAAAGGGGCACAGGACGGCTGCCATGGCCCCGCCGATATGCCGACCTATCTTGGCCACGTGCTCGCGGTGACAGCGCCTATGTTCGACAGCATCTACGGAGTGGAGAACCGGCCGACGTCGTTCTACTTTGCGGCGACCGGGCTGACCGGACCGACGGCCTGCGTCAAGGATGACGGCAGCCCGGAGGAGTACACCAGCCAGGATTTCTCGTACTGCGCTGAAGACAAGGCAATATACGCCGGCCAGGACGCCCTGTGGCAGCTGTACAACGGTGTGGGGGGTGCGGCGCCCGCCGTCGCCTACGCCCACGAATGGGGGCATCACATCCAGAACATATGGGGCGTACCGGCTCCGGTGACCGAGGCGCAGAACATGCTGATCGAGAACCAGGCGGACTGCATTTCCGGCGCCTGGGTGGCGAACGCGGCACAAGCGGGCAACTTGACGTATCCCGACGACCTGGGCGACTTCAGTACCTTGCTGGCGGGCGTTGCCCCGCCGGGTGAGGGTGAAACGGCGAGCCCGATCCAGGACCGGGTGGACGCTTTCACGCAGGGATACACGAACGGACTCGATGGCTGCAATTCGTACTTCCCGGATACGTCCATTTACGCAGGATGACCTGGTTGAGAAGTCCGCCACGGCCGAGGCCTTCCGGTCGTTGTCCGTCCACGGCTCCTGGAAAAGCTACCAGAAGGGAATCCTTCGGGGTGAACGCCGGCGCGGCGTGGATCGGGAGCCTGCCGGGACAGCCAGTCGCCGCCGGTGCGGACGCAGGGACAGCTGCCAGGGAGGGTCTGCCAATGCGCCTCATCGCTTCCGGCTAGCCGGGCACTCCGGCGCCCTGCCATAGCCCGGTACTTCCGGCAGGCTGGCTAGCCCAGCCGCTCCTGCCCGCCAGGATGAAGCGCGGACCGGATGGTGCCGACGAGTGAGCGGAAACCGGGATCTGCCTGAAGCGCGTCAAGCAGGACAGGTCCCCGCGGACCGGCCAGCGGTACGCGCCAGTTCGGGTACTGCGTGCTGGTCCCGGGCTGGTTCTGCGTCCGGGTCTCCCCCACCGCGTCAACGAGTGCGACTCCGAGCAGGGACGAGGGCGTCAGCGTGGTGAAAGCGTAGAGCGCCTCGACGGTGGCCTGCACGTCCTGGTGCCCCGGCTCCGGCAGGAGACCGCGTTCCCGCAGGAGCCCGAGCACCGCCTGCTGCTCGGCGGCAGCCTCGGCGCGTTCCTCGTCCACCGGACGCTGCAGCAGGCCCAGGGACTCGCGGAGGGTGACGTGTTCGCCGGCCAGGTAGCCGGCCGTCGGGGGCAGGTCGTGGGTGTTGACGCTGGTCAGGCACTGCTGGCGGTACCGTTCCGGCGGGATAGGGCCGTCGGCGTCGTGCTCGAACCAGAGGATCGACGTGCCGAAGATGCCGCGTTCAGCCAGATAGTCCCGGACCCACGGCTCAAACACGCCCAGGTCCTCGCCGATCACGACCGCTCCGGCCCGCTGCGCCTCAAGGGCAAGGATGCCGATCAGCGCCTCGTGGTCGTAGTAGACGTAGGTGCCGTGTTCCGGCCCGGCTCCTGCCGGGATCCACCACAGCCGGAACAGGCCCAGAATGTGGTCCACCCGGATTCCGCCGGCATGGCGCAGCACGGTCCGGAGCATGTCCCGGTAGGCGGCGTAGCCTGATTCGGCGAGGCGGCCGGGGTGCCAGGGCGGCTGGGTCCAGTTCTGCCCCCGCTGGTTGAACATGTCCGGTGGGGCCCCTACCGTGACGTCCCGGGCCAGCACTCCAGCAAGCGACCAGTCGTCCGCACCGCCGGGTTTAACTCCGACTGCCAGGTCGTGGATGACGCCGATTTCCATGCCTGACAGCCGGGCCGAGCGCTGGGCGGCTTCGAGCTGGACGTCGCAGAGCCACTGCAGCCAGCGGTGGAACTCGATCCGGCCGGCCAGCAGGGCGCGTTGCTCCTTGCAGTAGGCGGTGTCCGGCGAGGAGGCTTCCGCCGCCCACTGGGGGGCGTCCGGGGCCAGCTTCTCGGCCAGGGCGCACCACAGGGCGAAGTCGTCGAGTCCCTGCCCCTCCCCGGCGCAGAAGTCCGCGAAGGCGACGGTGCGGGCGGGGTCGCGCGGGACGCCGTAGAGCAGCTCCAGGGCAGCCAGTTTGGCACGGTAGCTGGAGTTCCGGTCCAGCAGCCCGGTGGAGTGGTTCGCGGCGTGCTGTTGATTGGCCAGCCGCTCCACTTCGGCCCGGCCGGCCGGGCCGAGGTAGCCGTATTCGGGGATCTCCTCCACCCGGAGGTAGAGCGGGTTGAAGTAACGCCGGGTGGTGGGCAGGTACGGCGAGTCCTCGATCGGGGGCCGGGGCTCGGCGGCGTGCAGCGGGTTGACCAGCAGGAAACCTGCGCCCTCCTGCCCGGTCATGGCGGCGAGATCGGCGAGGTCGGAGAAGTCGCCGATGCCCCAGGAACGGGAGGACCGCACGGAATACAGCTGCGCGGTCAGACCCCAGTTCCGCCGGCCGGCGAGCGCTTCGGTGGTTCGGAGCCTTCGCGGTGTGACGATGAGCGGGCACTGGGCCACAGTGCCCTCGTTGTCCGCCAGCAGGGTGTGCCAGCCGAGCGGCAACCGGTCCGGGACTACGAACACCGCCCGGCCGGTGAGGACGCCGTCGACGTCGACCGGCGCGTCCCAGTTGTCCCGCTGCGTTGCCTCGTACCGGTCACCGTCTTCGGTGATGATCCAGACGCTGACGGCGCTTCCGTGCGGGACGTGGACGTTGACGGGGAGTTCCTGCCCTTCACGGGCGACGGCAACCGGGGGCAGCAGGCGCCGCCACGGTGCCCGGCCCGCCTCAGCCAGGGACCGTTCCATCTCGTCCGGTTCCCCGGCCTGGACGCCCAGCGCGGCCAGGACGCCGCGCAGGGTGCTGTCCGCGACGGAGCGTTCGACGCCGTCCCAGCCCCAATAGGAGGTCCCGACGCCGTGGGCGGACGCGAGTTCCCGGAGCAGTGTGGGCGCGCCGGGCCCGTTTTTGTGGTTCATTCCATCAGCCATGGGGCAACTCTAGACGCTGCCCCCGTGCCCCGTACCGTGTCGATGGCTGTGGACCTCGCCGACGAGTTCATGCAGGCCCTCGACGGCGCGCGCCAGGGACAGCTCCGGGGAGGCCACGATGAACGGCATCAGGAGCCGGTTCTCCTTCTCCAGGTGCAGGGCGAAGATGTTCCGGATGGAGCCGGCCGCCACGGCGGCGTCCACCCCGGTGGACCCCCGCAGGTCCTCGACCAGTCCGACGATCACCTGGTGCTCGGCCAGCATCCCGTCCACGAGCAACTGTCCCTGCGGCAGGTTCCGGGGCGCGCTGTACAGCGGACCCTCTTCGGCGAGCGCATGCGGGACGAGATCGGTCTCGCACCACTCCACCAGGACCTCGTGGGCGTCGTGCTCCGCCACGGTGTCACCCCTCCGGACGGCGCGGACCAGGGTCGCCGTCAGCGCGCTGAGGCGCTTGAGCATGCCCGCATGGTGCTGTTCCACCGCGGCCAGGGCCTCGGCGTCATCATCGGCGTTCTTCTGGACGGTGCTGGCCGCTGGCTGATCCATGACGTCTCCTACGTCCGCTGTTACGGGTACTGGTGAACACGGTTTGTGCCGGCTCGGTGCCGCTGCCGGCACACCAAAGGGGGCAAGCGCTCTCTTTCCCACTGTACGGGGGAGACCCGGCCGGGCACCGGGCCTTTCGGCCCGGCCAGGTGACGCCGGCCGGCCGCGGACTTCGCCGCCGGCTTTAGACTCGGCCGCGGCGTCCGCGCTAGCCTTGCAGTCTATGGTCGACGTCGAACGGTTCCGGATCCTCCTCCAGGAGGAGCGCCGCCGGAAACTTGTGCTCCTCCCCGCGCTTCGCAGGGACATCTCCTCGGTGAACGCCGCCCGGCGAGATTCCAATGTCGACGACGAACACGATCCGGAGGGCGCGACAATCGCGTTTGAGCTCTCCCAGGCCTCTGCCCTGCTGGAGCAGAGCAGCAAGGGCCTCGCGCAGATCGAGGCGGCCCTGGAACGGATCGATGCCGGCACCTACGGCATCTGCGCCGGGTGCGGGGAACACATCGCGGAGGGCCGGCTGGAGGCCCGGCCCTGGACCCAGTACTGCATCCGGCACAGTGCCGGACCGGCGGGCGCCGCCGGAACTCCGGGCCGAACAAGAGCATGACCAACGCTGCCGAGACCTGGTGGAACCGGATCGTCGCCGGGTTCACCCACTCCCCCGTCCCGCACGTCACCGGCACTGAACTGGCCCTGGTCATCCTCCTGGCCGTCGCGCTCTCCCTGCCGCGGGTGACCTGGCGCTACTTCGGGCTGCTGGCCACCGTCACCCACGAACTTGGCCACGCCTTCGCCGCGCTCATGACCGGGCAACGCCTCGGCGGCATCCACCTGCGCCTGGACCACTCGGGCACGACCACCACCTTCAGCCGGCGACCCCTGGCCGCCGTCTGGTCCACGTTCTGGGGATACCCGGTGCCGGCTGTCGTCGGCGCCGCGATGGTCTGGTGCGGCTTCAACGGGTGGGGGCCGGCGGCGATGTCAGCCGCGACCCTCATCCTGCTGGCCTCATTCCTGTTCATCCGCAACGGCATCGGACTGCTGATCACCGCCGCCGCGGTCCTGGCAGCCGCCCTGCTGGTGCTGTTCGTCCCGCCCGAATTCAACGGCCATGTCATGATCGTGCTTGGCCTGGCACTCCTCGTCGCCGCCGTCCGGGACCTCGGCAAGCTGGCCAACGTGCACCTGAAGCGGCGGGAGCGGCTGGCGACGTCGGACGCGTACCTCCTCTCCCGGGCCACCCGCATTCCTGCCGCCGTCTGGATCTTGCTGTTCGCGGCCGTCGTCGGTGCCGCCTGGTGGGTGGCCTGGCAGCCGATGTCGCAGGTGTTCGCAACCCTGCCGCCGCTTTCGGTGCCCGGACGGGGCGGCACCCCGGCATAGGCTGGGTCCATGAGCACAACACATAGGGACGACCCGGGATTCAGCACTAAGGGTGCCTACGTCACCGGAGGTGCGGAGTTCAACCGGGACACCAACTACATCGAGGACCGGATCACCCGCGACGGCGCCCCCGGCCGGAACGGTGAGCCCGGCTGGCCGGTGGAGCCGGGACGCTACCGGTTGATCGCGGCCCGCGCCTGCCCGTGGGCCAACCGGACCGTGATCGTGCGGCGGCTGCTCGGCCTCGAGGACGCCATTTCCCTCGGCCAGCCTGGCCCCACCCATGATGCACGTTCCTGGACCTTTGACCTGGACCCGGACGGCAGGGATCCGGTGCTCGGCGTGGCACGGATCCAGGAGTCCTACTTTCGCCGGTTCCCGGACTATCCCCGCGGCATCACCGTGCCGGCCATCGTCGACGTTGCCAGCGGCCAGGTGGTGACCAACAACTTCCCGCAGATCACCCTCGACTTCGCGACTGAATGGACCGCGTACCACCGCCCCGGCGCTCCGGACCTCTACCCGGAGGCACTGCGCGCGGAGATCGACGCGGTGAACAAGCGGGTCTTCACCGAGGTGAACAACGGCGTGTACCGCTGCGGTTTCGCCGGCGCCCAGGAAGCCTATGATGCCGCCTACGGCCGGCTCTGGGCCGCCCTGGACTGGCTGGAGGAGCGCCTCAGCGGGCAGCGCTACCTCGTGGGAGACACCATCACCGAGGCCGATGTCCGGCTGTTCACGACGCTGGCGCGGTTCGACGCCGTCTACCACGGGCATTTCAAATGCAACCGGCAGAAACTCAGTGAGATGCCGGCACTGTGGGGCTACGCCCGCGACCTGTTCCAGACCCCGGGGTTCGGCGACACCACCGACTTCGTGCAGATCAAGGCGCACTATTACCTCGTCCACGAGGACATCAACCCCACCGGGATCGTTCCTGCCGGGCCGGAGCTCGGCAACTGGCTGACCGCCCACGGCCGCGACGCCCTCGGCGGACGCCCCTTCGGCGGGGGGACGCCGCCGGGCCCGGTCCGGGCCGGGGAGGAAGTCGCTCCGGGGCACGGCGCGGACTAGGCCGTAGGGCGCCGGGCCGGGGTTCGTCCAGTTGTCGCAGCAACGGCCCCGCCCTAGGGTGGTCCGGGTGACAACTACAGACCGGGCCGCCCACACCGTCGGCCCCTCCCTGCCCCGGCGGCTCCGGGGGATCGTGGGCGGCAACATCCGGGCGGCGCTGTTGTGGCCCCGGCTGCAGCTGGCCCTGAAGGCAGGGCTGGCCGCGGGCATTGCCTTCGCGGTCGCCCCGTTTATGCCCGGCTCAGCGGCCGAGTACCCGTACTACGCCCCGCTGGGTGCCCTGGTGGCGATGTATGAAAACGTCGCCGGGTCCATGAAGCAGGGTGTGCAGACGCTCGCGGGTCTCGCTATCGGGGTGGGGCTGGCCTTTGTGCTGTTCATTCTCGGCAGCCCGACGCCGCTGACGGTCGGAGTCGTGATGGCTTTCGGCGTCGTTCTTGCCGGACTCCCGAAGATCGGCGCGGGCCGGGACTGGATCCCGACGGCGGCGCTCCTGGTCCTGCTGGTCGGCGGCCACAATCCGGACCAGTTCTCCTTCGGCTACCTCCTCCAGATGGCCGCCGGGGTCACGGTGGGCATCCTCGTGAACCTGCTGGTGTTCCCGCCGCTGCACTTCCGCGCCGCCGAGCTCAGCATCGCCGAACTGCGCCTCGCGCTCGCCCGGCAGCTCGGGGACATGGCCAAGGCGCTGAAGGAGAGCTGGCCGCCGGAACACGAGGACTGGTCCCAGCGGTCCGGCGCCCTCGAGGCATCCGCGCGTTCCGTCCGGCTGGCTGTGGAGAAAGCGGACGCCAGCCGGCGGGCCAACCCCCGGCGCCGGCTCCATCCCCGGGACATCGAGCTGGACTACCGCAACCTCCGCGACCTGGAACGGATCACCTTCCACGTCCAGGACGTGACGCAGGTGCTCTCGGACGTCATCTGGGCCAAGGACACACCCTTTGAGGTGCCGGCTGACTACGCTTCGCCCCTCGCCGATGCCATGGCCGCCGTCGGCGACGTCCTGGAGTCCGTCGAAAAGCAGAGCCCGGACCGGCAGTCGGAGCTGAGCGAGGAAGCCGACGCCGCCGTCAGGGCGCTGACGGTACGCGTTGGCGCCGGGGAAGCGGCAACCGAGGCCCCCAGCGCCGTCGAATCGATCCTGTTGAGCCTGCACCGGATGCTGCGCGTGGTGAAGGGTTCCGCGCACAGGGCGTAGCGCGGGGTTCCCCGCAGACCAGACACGACAGACGACGACGGCGGTGCCCTCCCCTTTCCGGGAAAGACACCGCCGTGGCCCAGTACGGCCGGCAGAGTTTAGAGCGCGGCCACCGACCCGCTGAAATGCTTGCGTCCGGACCGCGAATTCCAGGCCACATAGTCCGAGCGCTGCCACGCCCCGTCAGTGTCCTGGCTGGTGCTGATATCCAGCGCCACGCGGGCCGGCAGGAACACCGGCGCCTCGAAGGCCACATCCCAGCTGAAGGCATCGCCCTTGGCGGCCCCCACGTCCGCGAGGGCCCTCGACGCCAGGTACATGCCGTGCGCAATCGACCGCCGCAGGCCCAGTGCCCTGGCCGAGAGCACGCTCAGGTGGATCGGGTTGAAGTCGCCAGACACGGCGGCGTAGGCCCGGCCCGTGTCGACGCCCAGCTGCCACAGCGCGGTCGGATCCGGCGCCGAGAAGTCCGCCGCGGCCGGAGCGGCCGTGGGCTTGTCGATGCCGGGCAGGAACACTCCTTTCGCCAGGTAACCGGAGACACCGCGCCAGCTCACGGTGTCCTCCCCGGCCCGGCGCACCTCCGCGACGAGGTCCAGCTGGGTGCCGGACCGGTGCCCCCGCAGGTTGGTTGCCCACGCCTGGATGTCAAGGGCCTCGGTGAACCGGAGGGGCGCGGACTGCACGACCTGGTTTTGCAGGTGGATCATTCCCAGCAGCGGCAGCGGAAAGTCATCCCGGTTCATCACGCTCATGGCCAGCGGGAACGTCAGCGCATGGATGAAGCCGGCCGGCAGGACATCGCTCGCGGTCTCGCCGATCAGGTGCTGGTACGCGGTGAGGTTTTCCACCGACGCCTTGACGCTGCGGACCTCGTGCCGTGCCCCCGGGAGCCCGTCGCCCGCCTGGGTGCCGAGCACCCGGCGGCGGGCGGCGGTGGCCGCCGCGTTGACGTAGAGCTTGGACAGCGACGGCATCTCCCCCAGGATGACAGGCTGCGAAAGGGTCATGCCCCCACCAGGTTCTGCCCGCAGACGCGCAGCACCTCGCCGGAGATACCCCCGGCGGCGTCGCTGGCCAGGAACGCGATGGCCTCGGCGACGTCGCCCGGCCGGCCGCCCTGCTGCAGGGAATTCAGCCGGCGGGCGATCTCGCGGGTAGCGAAGGGGATCTTCGCGGTCATCTCCGTCTCGATGAAGCCCGGGGCGACGGCGTTGATGGAGCCCCCGTGCGTGCCGATCAGCGGAGCCGTGGCCCGGACCATGCCCATCACCCCGCCCTTGGATGCGGCATAGTTGGTCTGTCCGCGGTTGCCGGCGATGCCGCTGGTTGAGGCGACGGACACGATCCGCGGGGAGCTCCGGAAATGCTCAGATGCGAGCAGGGCCTCGTTGATCCGCAGCTGCGCCGCGATGTTGACCGCGATCACGGAGTTCCAGCGGCCCTGGTCCATGTTGGCGAGGAGCTTGTCCCGGGTGATGCCCGCGTTGTGGATCACGATGTCCAGCCGCCCGTGACGCTCCACGGCGTGGTCGATGATCCGCTGCCCGGCGTCCGCGCGGCTGATGTCCAGCTGCAGAGCCGTGCCGTGCACCTCGTTGGCCACGGCGGCAAGGTGGTCGCCGGCCGCCGGGATGTCGACGACGACGACCGTAGCGCCGTCGCGGTAGAGGGTGCGCGCGATCGCGGCGCCGATTCCGCGCGCGGCTCCGGTCACGACGGCGACCTTCCCCGCCAGCGGGCTCTCGGCGTCGGCCGGCAGCTGCCCTTCGGCGGAGCTGACGGTGAGGAACTGCCCGTCGACGAACGCGGACCGGCCGGAGAGGAAGAACCGAAGCGCGCCCAGGGTGCTGGCGCTGGTGGTGCTGGCGCCGTCGGAGAGCAGGATGCCGTTGGCGGTGGCACCGGCACGGAGCTCCTTGGCCAGCGAACGCAGGAGCCCGTCCACTCCCTGGCGTGCTGCCGCGGCGGCCGGGTCCGCAGTGTCCGGATTTGCAGCGTCCGCCGCCGCGCGGGAGACGGTGATGACGCGGGCGTTGGCTGCCAGGTCCCGCAGTGAGGTGGCAGCGGTGAGCACCGGCTTTTCCAGGTCCTCCGGACGGGCCAGCTCATCCAGTACGAGGATGATGGCGCCGAGCTTCTCCCTGGGCACGGCGTGGCGGCGCACGTCGAGGTTCCAGGCCAGGAGCGTCGAGGCCAGCGCATCGGCGCCGCTGCCGTCTCCCTGGACCAGGACGGGGCCGCTCACGAGCGGCTGGCCCGGCTGGTGGCGGCGCAGTACCACCGGCTGGGGCAGCCCGAGTTTCCTGGCAAGGTCCCTGCCCGGGCCCTGGCTCACGAATTGGGTGTATTTGTCGGTCATCGGATCCCCCTAGTGTGCTTCAAGAATAGCGACGACGCCCTGGCCGCCGGCGGCGCAGATGGAGATGAGCCCGCGGGCCGGGCGGCCGTCAACGTGGCCCTTGGCGTGCAGCATTTTCGCGAGCGAGGCGACGATCCGGCCGCCGGTGGCCGCGAAGGGGTGGCCCGCCGCGAGGGAGGAGCCGTTGATATTGAGCTTGGACCGGTCGATGCTGCCGAAGGCTCCGTCCAGGCCGAGCCGCGTGCGGCCGAATTCCTCGTCCTCCCAGGCGGCCAGGGTGCTCAGCACGGTACCGGCGAAGGCCTCATGGATCTCGAAGAAGTCAATGTCGTCAAGGCTGAGCCCGTTGCGGGCCAGGAGCCGCGGCACGGCGAAGGCCGGAGCCATCAGCAGGCCGTCCTTGCCGTGAACGAAGTCGACCGCGGCCGCCTCACCGTCGACGACGCTGGCCAGCTTGGGCAGATCGTGGGCGTCCGCCCAGTCCTCGGCCGCGAGCAGCACGGTGGAGGCGCCGTCAGTGAGCGGGGTGGAGTTGCCCGCCGTCATGGTGGCCGCGGAGCCCAGGTTCTTGCCGAAGACGGGCTTGAGGGTGGCCAGCTTCTCGAGGCTGGTGTCGGCCCGCAGGTTGGAGTCGCGGGTGAGGCCGCGGTAGGGGGTGAGCAGGTCATCGAAGAAGCCGGCGTCGTAGGCCGCGGCGAGGTTGCGGTGGCTGTTGAAGGCCAGTTCATCCTGGGCCTCCCGGGTGATCTTCCACTGCGCCGTGGTGAGCGCCTGGTGTTCGCCCATAGACAGTCCGGTGCGCGGTTCGCCCGTGTTGGGAGCGTCCGGGGCCAGGTCCTTGGGCCGGAGGCGGCTCAGGGCCTGCAGCCGCTGCGGCAGCGTCTTGGCCCGGTTCAGGTCAAGGAGCACCTCGCGCAGGCCCTCGCTCACGGCGATGGGGGCGTCCGAGGCGGAGTCGACGCCGCCGGCGATCGCCGAGTCGATCTGGCCGAGCTTGATCTTGTTGGCGAGGCCAAGGACCGTTTCCAGCCCGGTGGCACAGGCCTGCTGGAGGTCGTAGGCGGGGGTTTCGGCGGAGAGCGCGGAGCCCAGTACGGCCTCGCGCGTCAGGTTGAAGTCACGGGAGTGCTTGAGCACCGCCCCGGCGGCCACCTCACCGATGCGTTCGTCCTGCAGCCCGAACCGGGCGATGAGCCCGTCCAGGGCCGCGGTGAGCATGTCCTGGTTGGAGGACTTGGTGTAGGCGCCCCCGGTGCGGGCAAAGGGAATGCGGTTGCCGCCAACGATGACCGCCTTGCGGAGCACCGGCATTGTCCGCCCTGTCGGTTCTGCGGCGCCTGCGGCGACGCTTGCCGCGGAAGGGGAGGCGGTTGCCGTGACGGTCCCGGGCGCCGCCGGGGTAGTTGATTCCTTGGGTCCGGGTGCGGACTGTCCGTTGACGGACATGGGCTGTCTCCTTTGATCAAAGCGGTTACCGATACCCAGCGTACCTGATACGCTGGGTATCGTGAACATCCCCCAGACTGATCTTCCCGGCGGCGGCGCGGCAGGCTCCGCCGCTGCCGGTGCCGGCAGCGTGGACGGCCGCGCCTCGCGCTGGCAGTCCCACCGTGAAGGGCGCCGCCGGGAACTGATCAAATCAGCCCGCAAGGCCGTGCACCGGCTGGGCAGCGATGCGTCCATGGAGGACATTGCCGCCGCGGCCGGTACCTCCAAGTCTGTTTTCTACCGCTACTTCGGGGACAAGGCCGGGCTCCAGCAGGCCGTCGGCGAAGTTGTGCTGAGCCAGATGCAGCGCCGCATCCAGGAAGCGGCCCAAAGCGCCCAGACGCCCCGCGAGGGACTGCTGGCGATGGTGTCCGCGTACCTGCAGATGGCCGAAACCAGCCCCAATGTGTACACCTTCGTCACGCGCTACACCCCCGGCGACGCCGCGGGCGGCACCATCGCCACCGCCGGAGCCCTCGGCCATTTTTTCGCGTCGATCAGCAATATGATCGCCCGGCCCATGCGCAGCCACCTTGGCGACTCGGCCGGGCGCGAGGCCGTAATCGGCTACTGGCCGAACGCGGCCATCGGCCTCGTCCGGAACGCCGGCGAACAGTGGCTGGCCAGTCCGGCGTCCCCCGAAAAACCCGACCAGGCGGCTATGGCACGCCAGATCACCGACTGGCTGTGCCTCGGCATCGCCCCGGAACTGCGCACGGCACCACCGACTTCTCCACCAACTTCAGCACCGACCTTGTCAGAACCAACGAAGGAATCGACATGACCGAACTAGCCGACCGCCCCGCGGGCTCCCCCGCCACCGTCCCTGCCAGGACGCCGGCATCCCCCCGCCCGGTGTCCACGCACGGCGCCCCGCCTGCCGCGGCTCCCGCCGTCGACGTCGCCGCGCTCGGCGAGCTGCTGCTGGGCAAGTGGGCCGACACCCGCCGCACCGCACGGACACTCGCAGGCCAGCCGGAACTGCACAAAACGGAGGGGCTGACCCACACCGAGCACCGCCGCCGCGCCTTCGGACAGCTCAAGATCCTGGTGGACAACGGCGCCGTGCACCGCGCCTTCCCGGTGTCCGTCGGCGGGGCCGATGAACACGGCGGCAACGTGGCCGGGTTCCAGGAACTCGTCATCGCCGACCCCTCGCTGCAGATCAAGGCCGGAGTCCAGTGGGGACTGTTCGGCTCCGCCGTGAACCACCTCGGCACGGAGCAGCACCACCAGCAGTGGCTGCCTGGCATCATGAACCTGGATATTCCCGGCTGTTTTGCCATGACGGAGACCGGGCACGGCTCGGACGTCGCCAGCATTGCCACCACCGCCACCTACGACCCCGCCACCGAGGAATTCGTGGTGCACACACCGTTCCGGGCTGCGTGGAAGGACTACATCGGCAACGCCGCCGTGGACGGCGTCGCCGCCGTCGTCTTCGCCCAGTTGGTGACGCAGGGTGTCAACCACGGCGTCCACGCCTTCTACATGGACCTCCGCGACCCGGACACGAAGGAATTCCTGCCGGGCATCGGCGGCGAGGACGACGGCGTCAAGGGCGGGCTCAACGGCATCGACAACGGCCGGCTGCACTTCACGCAGGTGAGGATCCCGCGCACCCACCTGCTGAACCGCTACGGCAGCGTCGACGCCGGCGGCAGCTACAGCTCCCCCATCGCCAGCCCGGGCCGCCGCTTCTTCACTATGCTCGGCACCCTCGTCCAGGGCCGCGTCTCGCTCGACGGCGCCGCCGTCACCGCGTCGAAGCTGGCCCTGAAAACGGCCATCCAGTACGCCACCGAACGCCGCCAGTTCAACGCCTCCTCGCAGACCGACGAGGAAGTGCTGCTGGACTACCAGCGGCACCAGCGCCGCCTGTTTACCCGCCTGGCCACCACCTACGCCGCCGGGTTCGCCAGTGAACAGCTGCTGCAGAAGTTCGACGACGTCTTCTCAGGCCGGGCCGACACGGACGAGGACCGCCAGGACCTGGAAACCCTCGCGGCCGCGCTCAAGCCGCTCAGCACCTGGCACGCACTCGATACCCTGCAGGAATGCCGCGAAGCCTGCGGCGGCGCCGGCTTCCTGATTGAGAACCGCTTCGCCTCGCTGCGCGCCGACCTCGACGTGTACGCCACCTTCGAAGGTGACAACACGGTCCTGCTGCAGCTGGTCGCCAAGCGGCTGCTGGCCGATTACGCCAAGGAATTCCGCACGGTGAACTTCGGTGTGCTGACCCGCTACGTGGTCGGCCAGGCCACCGGCGCCGCCATCCACCGGACCGGCCTGCGCGGTGTCGCTCAGTTCATGGCGGATTCCGGGTCGGTGCAGAAGGCCGCCATCGCGATCAAGGACGAGGCAAGCCAGCGCGCCCTGCTGACCGACCGGGTGCAGACCATGGTCGCCGAAGTCGGCTCGGCACTCAAGGGCGCCAACAAGCTGCCGCAGCAGCAGGGGGCGGCACTGTTTAACAGCCACCAGAACGAACTCATCGAAGCGGCCCAGGCGCATGCCGAGCTGCTGCAGTGGGAGGCCTTCACCGAAGCGCTGGGCAAGGTCACGGACCCGGGCACCAGGAAGGTCCTGACCTGGCTGCGCGACCTCTTCGGGCTGTCCCTGATCGAGGACAACCTGTCCTGGTACCTGATGAACGGCCGGCTTTCCATGCAGCGCGCCCGGACCGTGGGCGACTACATCAACCGCCTGCTCGTGAAGATCCGCCCACACGCCCTGGACCTGGTCGACGCCTTCGGGTTCGGCCCGGAACACCTCCGAGCCGAGATCGCCACTGGCGCCGAGAAGCTCCGCCAGGACGAGGCCCGCGGGTACTTCCGCACCCAGCGCGCCAGCGGCGACGCTCCGGTGGACGAGAAGATCCTGCTGGCGCGCAAGGGCCCCGGGACCAGGGCCTCCGGCGCCTGACCCGGCTGTAATTCGACGACCGCGCAGACGACGACGGCGCCGCCCCCTGAGCCGGGGCGGCGCCGTCGTCGTCTGTTCTTCGGGACCAGGGGGTCAGGACCCCTCGGGGAGCACCGAGCGGTAGACCTCGAGGGTGGTTTCGGTGATGGATTCCCAGGAGAAGTGCTCCTCGGCCCGGCGCCGGCCGGCCTGTCCCATGGCCCGGGCCCGGTCGGGATCGGACACCACCTCGGTGAGCGCGGCGGCGAATTCGGTGACGAACTTTTCCGGATCCAGCGGAGTGCCGGTCCCGTCCGTGACCTGCTCGATGTCCACCAGCAGTCCGGTCTCGCCGTGCTGGACAACCTCGGGAATCCCGCCGGTGGCGCTGGCCACGACGGCGGCGCCGCAGGCCATGGCCTCCAGGTTGACGATGCCGAGCGGCTCGTAGATGGACGGGCACGCGAACGCTGTGGCGTGGCTGAGGACCTGGATGAGTTCGTTGCGCGGCAGCATCCGCTCCACCAGGATCACCCCGCTGCGCTGGGTTTGCAGCTGTTCGATCAGGCGGGCGGTTTCGGCCGCGAGTTCGGGGGTGTCGGCGGCGCCGAGGCACAGCACCAGCTGGACGCCGTCGGGCAGCTTGGCGGCGGCGCGCAGCAGGTAGGGCACACCTTTCTGGCGGGTATTGCGGCCCACGAAGACGACGCTGGGCCGGTCCGGGTCGATCCCGAGGGCCCGGACGACGTCCTCGCCCTCGTCCCGGTTCCAGAGGCTCACGTCGATGCCGTTGTGCACCACCTTGACCTTCGCCGGGTCCACCTCGGGGTAGCTGCGGAGGATGTCCTGGCGCATCCCCTCGGACACGGCGATGATGGCAGCCGCGGCCTCGTACGCGGTTTTTTCCACCCAGGAGGACAGTGCGTAGCCGCCGCCGAGCTGCTCGGCCTTCCACGGGCGCAGCGGCTCCAGGCTGTGGGCACTGAGCACATGCGGAATGCCGTGCAGCAGCGAGGCGATGTGCCCGGCCATATTGGCGTACCAGGTGTGCGAATGCACCACATCCGCGCCGGCGATGTCCGGAACGATCCGCAGGTCCACCCCCAGGGTCTGCAGTGCGGCGTTCGCCCCGCCGAGATCCTCGGGCACGGCGTAGGACGTCACCGTGGCGCCGTGATACCCGGGTTCACGGGGCGCGCCGAAGGCGCGCACCTGCAGA
The DNA here is from genome assembly GCF_055412825.1 of Pseudarthrobacter linnaei. NCBI lineage: Bacteria > Bacillati > Actinomycetota > Actinomycetes > Micrococcales > Micrococcaceae > Pseudarthrobacter > Pseudarthrobacter linnaei. Next base: position 130,691 of record NZ_JBVAYX010000001.1, on the reverse strand, counting down.
TCCACGTGCTGGGCGAGCACCCTGCTGAGTTCGGCCACGTGGACCCCGGCGCCGCCATAAATCTCGGGCGGGAATTCTTTGGTCACAATGTCTATACGCACAAACCCCAAGGTAGTCGTTACGGTGGAACTGATCTAGTGTGAAGACGTTCGGGCGTGCCGGACTGTTTTGGGGAAGTACAAAGGCGTTCAGGAGCGATCACCATGCCGAATAAGAAAGTATTGGCCATTGTTCTCGCAGGTGGCGAGGGAAACCGGCTCATGCCACTGACGGCGGACCGGGCCAAGCCCGGCGTCCCGTTCGCCGGAAGTTACCGGCTCATAGACTTTGCATTGTCGAACCTGGTCAATTCCCGCTATCTGCAGATCGTCGTCCTGACGCAGTACAAGTCGCACAGCCTGGACCGCCATATTTCCGAAACCTGGCGGATGTCCACGCAGCTGGGCAACTACATCGCCTCGGTCCCCGCGCAGCAGCGGGTGGGCAAGAGCTGGTTCCTCGGCAGCGCCAACGCCATCTACCAGTCCCTGAACCTCATCCACGACTCCAACCCCGACATCGTCGTCGTCGTGGGCGCAGACCACGTCTACCGGATGGACTTCGCCCAGATGGTGGACCAGCACGTCGCCAGCGGCGCCAAAGCCACCGTCGCGGCCGTCCGCCAGCCGCTGCACATGGCCGACCAGTTCGGTGTGATCGAAGTGGACCAGGACAACCCGGAGCGGATCGCCGCCTTCGTCGAGAAGCCGTCCTCCACCCCGGGGCTGGCCGCCGACCCCACCCAGTTCCTCGCGTCCATGGGCAACTACGTCTTCGACGCCGACGCCCTCGTCGAGGCCCTGCACGTCGACGCGGAACGGCTGGACACCAAGCACGACATGGGCGGGGACATCATTCCCTACTTCGTCGACAAGGGCGAGGCCGGGGTCTATGACTTCACCCTGAACCAGATCCCCGGCTCCACCGAGCGCGACCGCACCTACTGGCGCGACGTCGGCACCATCGACTCGTTCTACGACGCGCACATGGACCTCATCTCGCCCGTGCCGGTCTTCAACCTCTACAACTCGGAATGGCCGATCTACACGCGGCAGAGCATCTCCCCGCCGGCCAAGTTCGTCCGCGGGGTGAAAAACACGGTCGGCACGGCGCTGGATTCGATCGTTGCCAGTGGCACCGTGATCTCCGGCGGCATCGTCGAAGGCTCCGTGCTTTCCAACGACGTCTATGTCGGCACATCCAGCCGGGTGCTCGACTCCGTGCTGATGGACAAGGTCAATATCGGTGAAGGCGCCGTCGTCAAGCGGGCCATCATCGACAAGAACGTCCAGGTCCCGGCGGGCGCCGCCATCGGGCTCGACCACGAGCTGGACCGGGCCCGCGGCTTCAAGGTCACCGATTCCGGCATCACCGTGCTGTCCAAGGGGCAAGTCGTCCCGGAGCCCGGGGAGCAGGAGCGCGCCCTGTCGGCCGCCAACCTGATCCTGGTGCCGGACGCGGTCAAGGCCGCCACGGAACACTGGCCCGCCCTGCGGGAATCCGTGGACAAGGTGGCGGAAGTCCAGGCCGCCGCCGTCGGCGTCTCGGCTCCGCAGTCAAGCAACGGCCCCTGGGCCTGAACCGCCGCAGCGGGAGTCCGGACCCGGCGTCGGGCCGGGCTCCCCGCAGGCTGTAAAATTGGGGCAATGAGCTCCCCCGATCTGCCCCCCGATCTGACCCCCGAGGAAATCCAGGCCTGCCTGAAGGTCCTGAACAGCATCCACGTCTACGACGAGGAGCACCCGGACTACGTTTCGGTGCGCCGGGCCACCGGCAAGATGTTCAAAGCCGTCAAGCGCCACCGCCGGGTCAGCAAGCGGGACCTGATCGCCGAAGCCGACCGCGCCGTGATCGCCCAGACCGCGACGGCGGCCCCGGACCGGATCGACGACGAAACCCGCGGCAACAAGCTCGCCCCCTCCACGACAGGGAGCGTCGCCGGGCACCTGATTAAGTCCAGGCCCTGCTATATCTGCAAGCAGCACTTCACCCAGGTGGACGCCTTCTACCACCAGCTATGCCCGGAATGCGCCGCCTTCAGCCACAGCAAGCGCGACGCCCGGACGGACCTGAGCGGACGCCGCGCCCTCCTGACCGGCGGCCGGGCGAAGATCGGCATGTACATCGCGCTGCGGCTGCTCCGCGACGGCGCCCACACCACCATCACCACCCGCTTCCCCAAAGACGCCGCGCGTCGCTTCGCCGCGATGGAGGACAGCGCCGAATGGCTGCACCGGCTGCGGATCGTCGGCATTGACCTGCGCGATCCCTCGCAGGTGATGGCGCTCACCGACTCCCTCGACGCCGCCGGCCCGCTGGACATCATCATCAACAACGCCGCCCAGACCGTGCGACGGTCCGGGAACGCGTATAAGCCCCTGGTCGACGCCGAGGACGAGCCGCTCCCCGCGGCCCTCCAGGCGGCCAACGGCGGCCCGGAACTGGTGACCTTCGGCCACGCCCACGACAAGCACCCGCTCGCCCTGGCGAGCACCGTCCTGGAGCATCCGGTGCTGGCCGGGGACGCGATCACATCGCTGGCGCTCTCCACCGGTTCCGCCTCGCTGGAGCGCATCGCTGCCGGCACCGCCATCGACGCCGGCGGCCTGGTTCCCGACCTGGCCAGCATCAACAGCTGGACCCAGGTGGTCGACGAGGTGGATCCCCTCGAAATGCTCGAAGTTCAGCTGTGCAACGTCACCGCACCGTTCCTGCTCGTCAGCCGGCTCCGCGGGGCGATGAAGCGCTCCACCGCCCGGCGCAAGTACATCGTCAACGTCAGCGCCATGGAAGGCCAGTTCTCCCGCGCCTACAAGGGTCCCGGGCACCCGCACACAAATATGGCCAAAGCGGCGCTGAACATGATGACCAGGACCAGCGCCCAGGAAATGCTGGACGAGGACGGCATCCTGATGACGGCCGTGGACACCGGCTGGATCACGGATGAGCGCCCGCATTACACGAAGGTCCGGCTGATGGAGGAGGGCTTCCACGCCCCCCTGGACCTGGTTGACGGGGCCGCGCGGGTGTACGATCCGATCGTCATGGGCGAGTCGGGCGAGGACCAGTCCGGCGTCTTTCTGAAGGACTACAAGCCGAGCCCCTGGTAGGCGTCCGGCGCTACCAGAGACGGCTGGCGGGGGCTACAGGCCTAATGGCCCTAATGGGGTCACGGGCCAGAACGTAACGTGGGTCCACATGAACACAGAGACGACGCCTGCGCCCGATTTCGGACTGACCATCGACCAGTGCTGGGTGCTGCTGGACACCGAGGTTGTGGGGCGGATCGCCATGATCGTGGACGGGCATCCGGAGATCTTCCCGGTGAACTACGCGCTCGAGCGCCGCTCGATCGTGTTCCGCACCGCCGGGGGCACCAAGCTGTGGGCGGCGATGACGGCCAAACCCATCGCCTTCGAAATCGATGGCTATGACTCCCACGAACAGCAGGCCTGGAGCGTGGTTGCCCGCGGCGAGGCCGTGCTGATTGAAAGCCCGGAGGAGAAAGCCGCCGTCGACGCCCTGCTGCTTGAACCGTGGCAGCCCGGAAACAAGGACTACTACGTCCGGCTCTCCCCCAAGGCCTTGACCGGACGCCGGTTCAAGGTCAACAACCCGGACCTGTGGAGCACCCGACTCTCCGATCCCCGCCGGGCCTCGTTCGAATAAGGCTTCGTTCGAATAAGGCTTCGTTCGGTCAGGACGCCGTTCAATCGAGCGGCCGGGCGGTGCCTACTTGGCGGCCTTCACTTCCGGGGAATGGACGACCAGGACGGGGCAATGGGCGTGGGCCACCAGGGCAGAGCTCACGGATCCGATCAGCATCCCGCCGAAGCCGCCATGCCCGCGGCGTCCCACCACCACCAGGTCGGCGTCCTTGCTGGCCTCAATCAGGGTGTGCCGAGGGTGTCCCTGGACGAGGCGGCTCTCGACGTTGGCGGGGGTCTCCGCCCCGAACGCCTTCTCCACCGTCTCCTGAAGGATTTCCCCGGCACGGACGTCGAAGTCATCGATTCCCATCGCGACGTAACCGTCGTACACCGGAGGAACGTCCCAGCTGGCCAGCGCCACCAGCGACGCCGAGAGCGGCACGGCAAGGCTTTGGGCCTGGCGGAGCGCCTCCACCGACGCATCGGAACCATCAACCCCCACCACAATGGTCCTGATGTCCCTGGCTTCGGTCATGGCAGATCCTTTCGTCATACGGCTGTCGCGTCCCGCCTATAGTGCCGTGCGGGCCGCGGAAGCAGCTAGGGCCGAAAGTCATCGGCGACAGCCCGCCGGCGGGGTCCCGGCGGGACCAATGACCCTTGCCGGGGCCCTGGACACGGAGAAGAATTGCAGTCGCCGGGACGGAACGGGTTCCCGGCGTGGACAATGTTTCAAGGGGACAATGTATCAACGGGGCCAGGCGGCAACGTCGGCAGCGACGGCGGCACCTGGGCCAGCTCCCAATGGACTTAACAGGCACGACCCGCAGGCGCCATCTGCGAAAATCAGGCTGGGGAGCACCTCACCATTCATGGCAGCGAAAGCCGCCGGACAGGAGAATCATGATTGCCTGGGCAGACGCAGGTCTCACTGCACCCGACGGAGCGCCGGCCGTTATCCGGGTTTTCATCCTGGATGACCACGAGCTCGTCAGGCGCGGTCTTCAGGAACTCCTCGAGGGTGAGGGCTTCCTGGTGGTCGGGAGTTCGGGCTCCGCCGTCGAGGCGACCCGCCGTATTCCGGCGCTCCATCCGGACGTCAGTGTTCTCGACGCCCGGCTGCCGGACGGGACCGGGATTGAGGTCTGCCGGGACGTGCGCTCGGTTGACCCGTCGCTGAACTGCATCATCCTGACCAGCTTCGATGACGAACAGGCGCTGCGCGGCGCCGTGCTGGCGGGCGCAAGCGGCTATGTGCTCAAGGAAATCGGCGGCACCGACCTGATCGGGGCACTGCGCCGGGCGGCCGCCGGCGAGTCTCTCTTCGCGGAGGGCGTCGCGGCGGGAGTCGTTGACAGCCTTGTCGAGGCTGAAGAGGTGGACCCCCGGACGTCCTCCCTCACGCCGCAGGAGCGCCGGGTCCTGGAACTGGTGGGCGGCGGGCTCACAAACCGCCAGATCGCTGCGGAAATGTTCCTCGCGGAGAAGACAGTCAAGAACTACGTTTCGTCCCTGCTGGCCAAGCTGGGCTTCGAACGCCGGACCCAGGCCGCTGTTTTCATCGCCGGGCCCGCCTCACCGATGGCGCCCGGAGCCATGCCGAAACAAACCGGCCACATAGTGTCAGCCAGCCGCACAGGGTCCGCAGGTTGACGTCGTGATGGTTGTGCCTGCCGGCGCCGGCGGCTAGAGCGGCACCGACCACTCAAGGCTCGTGCCGGCGTCCGGCGCACTGGTGATGGTGCATTCGCCGTCGAGCATCCGGGCGCGGTCTTCGAGATTGGCGAGTCCCCTGCGTTTTTCGGGTTCGGCGAAGCCGGCTCCGTTGTCCGTGATGACCACCGTCACCCGGCCCTTGACCACGCCCACCGACACAGAAATTGTGTCCGCGCCCGAATGCCTAATGGCGTTGCTGAGCCCCTCCGAAACCACGGCCACGACATTGTCCGCCTTGTCCGGGGTGACGGCGTCCACCGGGCCGGTGATGATCAGGCGCGGCGTGAAGGGCATCGATTTCGCCGAACTCCGCGTGACCCGCCGGATCCGTCCGCTGAGCAGTTCTGTTTCGCCGCTGCTGCTCTTGAGCGAGTAGATGGTGTCCCGCAGGCTTCGGATCGCCTCGTCGAGCTCGTTGGTGATGTTCCGGATCCGCTCGGTCGCGAGCTCATCCTTGGTAAAGCGGGTCAGGCTCTGGACGCTGAGACCGGCCGCGAACAGCCGCTGGATCACGAGGTCGTGCAGGTCGCGGGCGATCCGGTCCCGGTCGGTGAAGACCAGCAGCTCCTCGCGGAGCCGGTGGACGCGGGCGAGTTCCAGGGCGAGTGCGACATGCGAACCGAAGACGGCCCCCATCTCGATGTCCGTACGGGCATAGGGCAGTGCGTTCGGGTCCCGGATCAGCAGCAGGAGCCCGTGGTGCGCTCCCTGGGTGCTCAGGGCAACCGCCAGCAGCGGGCCGGTGATCCCGCCGTCGATCCCGCCGAAAAGGTCGGAAGCGTGCTCAAGCACCACGGGCTCGCCGCCGTCCAGGACACTTTCCAGCAACGGCGAATCGAGCCTCAGCGAACGGCCGGAAAACAGCGGACTGCGCTCGCCGGCGGCGCCGGCGACAATATGCCCGTAGCCGTCGGCGGCGGGCGCCACGAGCAGGGCCAGCTGCGACCCCGACTCCTGCAAGGCCCGGCTCGCGATGGGATCCAGCCCACCGGAGGTGTAGTCGCGGTCGCTGCTGAGCATCAGCCCGGAGACGTCCATGCAGGCTTCCAGCCAGCGGGCCCGGCGCCGTGCGTCATCGTAGAGACGGGCGTTCTCAATGGCGACGCCCGCGGCGGCCGCCAGGGCCACGGCGAGGCCCTCGTCCTCGGCCGTAAAGTCGCTGCCGTCTTCTTTTTCTGTCAGATAGAGGTTCCCGAAGACCACGTCCCGCACCCGCACGGGGACGCCGAGGAAAGACTTCATGGGGGGATGGTTCGCCGGGAAACCGTAGGATTCCGGATGGTTGTGCAGGTCATGAAGCCGGAGGGGGCGGGGATCGGAAATCAGGAGGCCCAGTACTCCGTGGCCTGTGGGCAGCGGCCCGATCCGGTGGGCCATCTCCTGATCGATGCCGACCGTGATGAAGTGGCTGAGCGCGCGGTCGTCGCCGATGACGCCCAAGGCGCCATAGCGCGCATGGAGCAATCGGCAGGCGGACTGCACCACGCGTTCCAGCACGGCATCGAGGCTGAGGTCCTCGGCGACGGCGACGACTGCCTCCAGCAGCCCGGCCATCCGTTCCTGGGACTGGAGCAGTTCCTCGGCCCTGGAAACGAAGCCCCTGAGGACACCGTCGATCATGGGTTGTGGCTCAGTGGCGGTCTGGTCTGGTCGTTCCCCCATTGAATGCATGCTCAAGCCCCAATTCAGTACAACAAACACAACAATCGTCCGCGCTGACGATAGTGATGCCAGAATACCCCGAAGCGGCGGCAAAGGCCCCGGACGTCGGAGGATATTGCTTCGGATTGTGACCTTCTCCCCTACCCCGTCGCCGCGTGGCTGGCGTAGGCTCGCCGGCATGAGTACTGATCCGAAGCCGGGAAAAACCCAGCCGGCACACGAAGTTGAAAACCTTGACCATCACGAATGTTGGCGTTTGTTACGCAGCGTCAGCGTGGGCAGGCTCGCGGTCTGGGTGGACGACCATCCCGACATTTTCCCGATCAATTACAAGGTGGACCACGGTACCCTGGTGTTCCGCACGGCGGACGGCACCAAGCTCCAGGCGGCCACGTCCGACACCCCGGTGGCGGTGGAGGCGGACGGCGTTGACGCCGAGAGCGGCATCGCCTGGAGTGTGGTGATCAAGGGACAGGCCGCGGCGGTGCAGAACCAGCAGGAGGTCCTGGACACCGTGGGGCTGCTGCTGTTCCCGTGGCAGGCCGGCAAGAAGGAGCACTTCGTCAGGATCACCCCGGAAACCGTGACGGGACGTCGGTTCAAGGTGGTCCCCCCGCTGACCTGGTGGACACCGCTGGACGACGCCACCCGCTCCGGACTCGAATAGCCCCTCGGCTGACCCCCGGATGCGCTTTCAGACAATGCTGTTCCGGGGCCCCCGGAACAGCTGCAAGTGATAGCGCATCCGGGAATCAGGCCAGGCGGGTGATCTCTACGCTCACGCTGAGGGCGGAACCGCCGCCGCCGGACAGGATTCCCTTGAGCGGAGGCACGTCGCGGTAGTCCCGGCCCCTCGCCACCGTCACGTGGAAGTCTCCAGCCGGCTTGTGGTTGGTCGGGTCCCAGCTGCGCCATTCGCCGTCCCACCATTCCAGCCAGGCATGGGACTGCCCGGCGACCGTCTCGCCGAGTTCCGCCGTCGACCGCGGGTGCAGGTAGCCGGACACGTAGCGGGCGGGGATGCCCCGGCTGCGCAGCGCGCCGATGGCCAGGTGTGCCAGGTCCTGGCAGACGCCCTGGCGCTGGTTCCAGGCCTCCTCGGCGTTCGTGGTGACGCCGGTGGAGCCCTTCATGTAGGTCATTTCGCCGCGCATCCAGTCGAAGACGGCCAGGGCGGCCTCGTGCGGGTTGCGGCCCTCGACGACGCCGGGAATGATCCCCAGCACCTCGGCGCCCGGCCCGGTGAGCTGCGACTGCGGGATCCAGTCGCTGAACTTGTTGAGGGTCTCCGGTGCGTTGAGGACGTCCCAGCCGGCAATGTCGGCCTCTGCCGGGATCCTTTCCGCCCGGTGCACCTCGACGGTGGTGGTGGACAGGACCTCGAGGTGCTCGTGCGGCATCTGCATGTCAAAGGCCGTGACGCGGGTGCCCCAGTAGTCGCGGTAGCTGCTCAGTGCGGCCTGGGACGGCGAGACCTTCAGGGAGGATTCCAGCACCACCTGCTGGGGATCCGTCAGCGGGGTCATGCGGGCCTCGTTGTAGGAGAGCGTGACGCGTTTGTTGTACTTGTACGCCGTCTTGTGGATGATGCTCAGCCGGGTCATGAAACTTCTCCCACCCAGGCCAGTTCGTCTGCCTGATTGAAGTACTTACGGGAAATGGCGTCCGATGCCTGCGAGACGGCCTTCTGCACGCGCTCCATGTGCTCCGGCAGTTCCGACATGAGGTCATCGGTGCGGTGGAACTCAAGGAACGTCCGGGCCTGGCCCACGATCCGGCGGGCGTCGTTGATGAAGCCCACTCGCTGGGCCGAGGGGTCCAGCATGGCGAGGCACTCGTCGGCGTCGCGCAGCGCGTACACGATGGACCGCGGAAACAACCGGTCCAGCAGCAGGAATTCGGCGGCGTGCTGGTCGCCGAAAGCCGCGCGGCGGGTCCGGAGGAACGACTCGTAGGCCCCGGCGCAGCGGAGCATGTTCACCCACGACATGCCCGCGGAGAGGACGTCCCGGGTGGAAAGCATCCGCGCGGTCATGTCGGCGCGTTCCAGCGAGCGGCCCAGGACCAGGAACTGCCAGCTCTCGTCGTGGCTCACGGTGGTGTCCGCGAGCCCGCTGACCATGGCCGTGCGTTCCAGCACCCAGTTGCAGAAGCGGTAGGTGCCAACGACATCCTTGCGGTGCTGGTTGAGCCCGTAGTACGTGGTGTTCAGGCTCTCCCAGAGCCCGGACGACACGGTTTCCCGGGCGCGCCGGGCGTTCTCCCGCGCCGCGCCCAGCGAACCGGCAATGGACGTGGCACTCTGCTTGTCGTACGCCAGCGCGTTCAGCAGTTCGGGGAGGCCGAAATCCTCGCTCTGCGCCCGGGCGCCCATGACGGCGAGGAGTTCCTGCGCCACGCTGCGCTGTTCCTCCATCGGCAGGTGGTTGAGCCGCTCAAGGTGGACGTCGAGGATCCGGGCAGTGCCGTCAGCCCGTTCCACGTAGCGGCCGATCCAAAACAATGACTCGGCGATACGGCTAAGCATTCGCGGTTACCTCCAGCGCATCGGAAATCTGAAAAGAATAGGTCGGCGGAACAATGATCGACACGGTGCCGCGGATCACTGCTGCTGCTCCTTCTGGCTGTCACGCCAGTTGCTCTCGACGGGCCAGACCGAGACCCGCTCGCGGACCGTGATGGCCGGGCGTGGCAGGGCCTCCACCGGAACCTCCGGGGAATCCGCAAGCACCCAGGTGTCCTTGGAGCCGCCGCCCTGGCTGGAGTTGACGATCAGGGAGCCTTCCTTGAGCGCCACCCGGGTCAGGCCGCCGGGCAGGACCCACACGTCGTCGCCGTCGTTGACGGCGAAGGGGCGCAGGTCCACGTGCCGCGGGCCGAACCTGTCGCCGCTGAGCGTGGGAACCGTGGACAGCTGCAGCACCGGCTGCGCGATCCAGCCGCGCGGGTCCGCGATGACGCGCTTGCGCAGGGCCTCCAGCTCGTCCTTGGTCGCGTCCGGGCCGATCACCAGGCCCTTGCCGCCGGACCCGTCCACGGGCTTGACCACCAGTTCGCCGAGTCGGTCCAGGACCTCTTCCCGGGCTTCCTTTTCTTCGAGCCGGAAGGTGTCCACGTTGGCGATCACGGGTTCTTCATTGAGGTAGTAGCGGATCAGGTCCGGGACGTAGCTGTAGACGAGCTTGTCGTCGGCGACGCCGTTGCCCACGGCGTTCGCGATGGTCACGCCCCCGGCGCGGGCCGCGTTGACCAGGCCCGGGCAGCCGAGCATGGAATCGGCGCGGAACTGCAGCGGATCCAGGAACTCGTCGTCGATGCGTTTGTAAATCACGTCCACTCGCTGTTCACCGGCGGTGGTGCGCATGTAGACACGGTTGCCGCGGCAGATGAGGTCGCGCCCCTCGACGAGTTCCACGCCCATCAGGCCGGCGAGCAGGGTGTGCTCGAAGTAGGCGCTGTTGAAGACGCCGGGGGTCAGGACCACGACGGTGGGGTCGTCGACGCCGGTCGGTGCCGTCTTGCGCAGGGCGGACAGCAGCCGGCGGGGATACTCTTCGACCGGCCGGATGAGCTGCTGGCCGAAGGCCTCGGGCAGACCCTTGGCCATCGCTCGGCGGTTCTCCAGGACATAGCTGACACCGGAGGGGACGCGGACGTTGTCCTCCAGGACCCGGAACGTCCCGGCGGCGTCGCGGACAACGTCGATGCCGGAGATATGGACGCGGACGCCGCCGGCGGGTTCGAAACCATGCACCTGGCGGTGGAAGTGGGCGCTCGTGGTGACGAGCTGGCGCGGGATGACGCCGTCGGCGACCACGGTCATCTTGTCGTAGACGTCATTGAGGAACGCCTCCAGGGCCCGGACGCGCTGCGCCACGCCCTTCTCCAGCACGGTCCACTCATCGGCCGGGATGACGCGGGGAACGATGTCGAGCGGGAAGGGACGCTCCTCCCCCGCGAAGTCGAACGTGACACCGCGGTCCAGGAAAGTCCGGGCCATCGAATCGGCGCGGGCGGTGACATCAGCCAGCGAGAGTTCCCGCAGGGCCTCGGCAACCTGCCCGTAGGACTGCCGGGGGTGCTGCTCGGGGGTAAACATCTCGTCGTAGGCGCCGGAGCGTTCGGCGGCCACGGAGTAATCCTGGAATAGGTCAGACATGTCATTAGACAATCACCTTTTTGTTGCGAAATCATTTCGGCGCGCTCCCGGCGGCGGACGTCGTGGCGGTGACAGCTTTTCCCGGTGGCTGCGCCAAGGTAGACACGTGCCACCGTTTACGCTCACACCGTTCCTCCGGGCTGACCCGTTGCCGCGCCTGCTTGCCGGCCTGCTGTCAGCGGCAGCCGCCGTCGTGCTTGCCCTCGCCGTCCACAACATGGTGCCGGTGCTCCCGTCCATGACGCTGGCCGTAGCGTTCGGACTCCTCGCCGCGAACGTCCCGGGGCTGTCCGGCTGGACCGCAGGCCCGGGCCGGCCGGGCCTGGATTTCGCGGGCAAACACCTGATGCGCGCCGGGATCGTGGTCCTGGGGCTGAAGGTCAGTCTCGTCGATGTGCTTGGGCTCGGCTGGGCCGCGCTGGTGCTGATCACCGGCGTGGTCCTGGCCGCGTTCGCCGGAACCTACGGCATCAGCCGCCTGTTCCGGCTGCCACCGCCGGTAGCCCTGCTGATCGCCACCGGCTTTTCCATCTGTGGGGCCTCCGCGATCGGGGCGATGGCCGCGGCGCGCCGGATCCGGCAGCACGACACCGTGCTCCCGGTGGCCCTCGTGACGCTGTGCGGCACGCTCGCCATCGGGGTGCTGCCGCTGCTTATCCGGCCGCTGGGCCTCAGCCCGGCAGTCTTCGGCGCCTGGGCCGGGGCGTCCGTGCATGACGTGGGCCAGGTGGTGGCCACCGCGCAGACCGCCGGGGCGTCGGCGCTGGCCGTCGCCGTCGTCGTCAAGCTCACCCGGGTGATCCTGCTGGCGCCCATGGTCGCCGCCGCCGGGCTGCACCACCGCAGCAGCGCCGGCGCCGGCGCCGGACCGAACCGGCCACCTGTCGTCCCGTTATTCGTGCTCGGTTTCGTGGCCCTGGCAGCCCTGCGCACCACGGGCTGGCTCTCCCCCGGCATCCTCGACGCCGCAGCGGTCCTCCAGGACGTGCTGCTGGGGATGGCACTCTTCGGCCTGGGCTCGGCGGTGCGGGTGGGCGAGCTGCTGCACACCGGAGTGCGGGCCCTGCTGGCCGCCCTGGCGTCCTGGCTGCTGATCGCCGGGCTGGGGCTGGGCGCCGCGTTCCTCATGATTAGATAGCGGAGTGTCGAACCAGAACCTGCGCCGCGATGAAGCCGCAACCCGCTCAGCCCTGATCACCACCCACAGCTACGACGTGTCCCTGGACGTCCGGCAGGCGGCGGATCCGGACGTCGCCGGCTACACGAGCCGCAGCGTGATCACCTTCTCCGCTGGCGCACCCGGGGCCTCGACCTTCCTGGACTTCATCAGCGGCGAGGTGCACAGCGTCTTCCTCAACGGCAGCGAACTCGCGGTCACCGACGTCGTGGACGGCTCCCGGATCCGGCTCGACAACCTGCAGGCGGACAACCAGGTCACCGTCACGGGCACCGCGCGGTACAGCACCTCCGGCGAGGGCATGCACCGCTTCTTCGACCCGGCCGACGGCCAGTGCTACCTCTATACCCAGTACGAGCCCGCCGACGCCCGCCGGGTCTTCGCCAATTTCGAACAGCCTGACCTCAAGGCGGAATTCACCTTCCACGTCATGGCGCCCTCGGCCTGGCAGGTGGCCTCGAACGGCATCGAAACGCAGCGGACGGTCCTCACCAGTGACCCGGACACGAGCCGCTGGGACTTCGCCCCGACGAAGGCGATGTCCACGTACATCACCACGGTGCTGGCCGGCCCGTACTTCAAGGCCGAGGACTCCTGGCGCAGGGAGCTCGACGACGGCACCCGGCTGGACGTGCCGCTGGCCCTCTACTGCCGCGCCTCGATGGCGCCGTCCTTCGACGCCGAGGCCCTCTTTACCCTCACCAGGAACGGCCTGGACTTCTTCAACGAACTCTTCGACTTCCCGTACCCGTGGGGGAAGTACGACCAGGCCTTCGTGCCCGAATACAACCTCGGCGCCATGGAAAACCCCGGACTGGTGACCTTCACGGAAAGCTACGTCTTCACCTCCCGGGCCGCCGATTCGCAGTACCAGGCCCGCGCCAATACCCTCCTGCACGAGATGGCGCACATGTGGTTCGGTGACCTCGTCACGATGCAGTGGTGGGATGATCTGTGGCTGAAGGAGTCCTTCGCGGACTACATGGGAACCCTCGGCGTGGACCGCACCACGGACTGGGCCACGGCCTGGGTGAACTTCGCGAACAACCGCAAAGCCTGGGCCTACGTCCAGGACCAGCTGCCGACGACCCACCCGGTCGTCGCCGACATCCCCGACCTCGAGGCTGCCAAGCAGAACTTCGACGGCATCACCTATGCCAAGGGCGCCTCGGTCCTCAAACAATTGGTCGCCTACGTGGGTTTTGAGGCCTTCGTGGCCGGCTCGCGCCAGTACTTCAAGGACCACGCCTACGGCAACACCACCCTGGCGGAGCTGCTGGCCGCGCTCAGCGCTGCCTCCGGCCGGGACCTCGCGGACTGGGCCCGCCAGTGGCTGCAGACCTCCGGGATCTCCACCCTCTCCAGCGAGATCGAGGAGCACGACGGTGTCCTCGGCACGGTCACCGTCATCCAGGACGCCGAGGACCCGAGGACGGGCCGGCAGGAACCGCGGCCGCACCGGCTTCGGATCGGCCTGTACGGGATGGATGACGCCGGCGCCCTGGTCCGCACCGACAATGTCGAGACCGACATCCGCGGTGCCCGGACCGAGGTGACAGCCCTGTCCGGGAAGGCGCGGCCGGCCCTGCTGCTGGTCAACGACGATGACCTCAGCTACGCCAAGGTACGGCTGGACCCGCGCTCCGAAGCCACCGTCCGGGCCTCCCTGGGCGCGCTCAGTGATCCGATGGCCCGTGCCCTGTGCTGGACCGCCCTCTGGGATTCGGCCCGTGACGCCGTCACGCCGTCGTCCCTGTACGTGGACGCCGTCAAGCGCTTCGGGCCCGCGGAAGCCGGCATCGGCGTGCTGCTCAATGTCCTGGGCAACGCGGCCACCGCGATCGAACGGTACGTCCCCGTGGCCGAGCGGGCCGCCGTCCGCCTCGGATTCCTGTCCCTCGCGGCAGAGCAGCTCCAGCAGGCCGCGCCGGGATCCGACCATCAGCTGGCATGGGCGCGCACGCTTGCCGCCGCCAGCCGCTATGACGGCAGCCGCCTGGACCTGGTCCGCGGCATTCTGGCCGGCAGCACGGTCCTTGAGGGTCTGGCCGTGGATGCGGAGCTGCGCTGGAACTTCTGGCACGCCCTGGCGGCCAACGGGGAGGCGACCGTTGCGCAGCTCGACGGGGAACTGGCCCGGGACAACACCGCCGCCGGTAAGTCCGGACACGCCACCGCCCTTGCGGCCCGCCCCGATGCCGCCGTCAAGGAAGCGGCCTGGACGGAAGCGGTGCGCGGCACCTCGCTTTCCAACCAGCTGCTCAGCGCGACGATCGCCGGTTTCAACACCGGCCCGGCACCGCTGCTGCGCGGCTTCATGGACCGGTACTTCGAGTGCCTGGCGGAAGTATGGGCCGGGCGCAGCATCGAAATCGCCAGCCGGATTGTCCGCGGGCTCTACCCCGCCGGGCAGGACCTGGACGGCGGTACTCCCCACACGCACCCGGTCATCGTCCGGACGGACAACTGGCTGGCCGAACACCCGGACGCCCCGCGGGCGCTGCGCCGCATCATCATCGAACAGCGCAGCCACCTGCACCGTTCCCTCACAGCGCAGACCCTGGCCGCGGACCCACGACCGGCTGCTCCGTAACCGCCCTTTTGGGGACCCTAAACGGCCGCTACGGAGCAATCGACGGGGTGGTGGGGGCTCAGGGGACCCGGTGCAGCCACTCCGGCGTGCCGAACTTGGCATCGACGCGGTGGTGCGCGGCGGCGAGCTCGGCGTCGGTGAGCTCCGAGGGGGTCGCACCGTAGCGTTCGGCGAAGACGTCCATCATGGCGGCGACGATCTCGGTGCGGGCCAGGCCGGTCTGGCGCCGGAGCGGGTCCACCCGCTTCTTGGCGCTCCGGGTGCCCTTGTCGGAGAGTTTCTCCTTGCCGATCCGCAGGACCTCGACCATCTTCTCCGCGTCGATGTCATAGCTCATGGTGACGTGGTGCAGCATGCCGCCGTTGGCGAGCCGTTTCTGCGCGGCGCCGCCGATCTTGCCGTGCTCGGTGGCGATGTCGTTGAGCGGCACGTAGAAGGCGCTGATCCCCAGCTTCCCAAGGGCTGCCATCACCCAGGCGTCCAGGAAGCCGTACGAGTCGGCGAAGCTGATGCCGTCCACCAGGGTCTGCGGCAGGTAGAGCGAGTAGGTGATGCAGTTGCCGGCCTCCATGAACATCGCCCCGCCGCCGCTGATCCGGCGGACCACGCTGATGCCGTGGCGTTCGACGCCGGCGGGGTCCAGTTCGTTGCGCACGGACTGGAAGCTTCCGATCACCACGGACGGTTCCTCCCAGTCCCAGAACCGCAGGGTCGGGTTGCGGCGCCCGGCGCCGACCTCCTCGGCCAGGACCTCGTCCAGCGCGACGTTGAGGTGGGTAGGCAGCACCGACGGCGCGATGATGTTCCAGTGGTGGTCCGCCCAGCCGGTGGCCTTGGCGAGGGCTCGCCGGACGGTGACCGCCACGGCGTCGGCGGAAAATCCGAACAGGACGGCCCCGGCGGGCAGGGCCGCTGTTACCGCGGCGGAGATGTCCGCCGCCCCGGCGTCTGACGGGAGGCCGGTGAGCGCCCGGTTGATGTCCAGCAGCGCCTCGTCCGGTTCCAGGAAAAAGTCCCCGCTGAGCGAGACGTTGGTGAGGACGCCGTCGGCAACGTCGAAATCGGCCACGACGAGTTTGCCGCCGGGAACCTTATACTCCCCGTGGCGGCGGGCCCCGCCGTCGTCCGCGCTGCCGGGACCGGGAGCCAAGTGTTGGGCTGTCATGGCGTTAATCCTGCCACGCGAACCGGCGGCGGACGCAAAAAGCCCGCACCGTCACCGGTGCGGGCTTTTCCAAAAGACCTTGGGGAGAAGAAGTTACTTCTTGCCGCCGAAGCCCTTGAAGCGAGCGTTGAAGCGCTCGACGCGGCCTGCAGAGTCCATGATGCGCTGCTTGCCCGTGTAGAACGGGTGGGACTCGGAGGAGATTTCGACGTCGATAACCGGGTAGGTGTTTCCGTCTTCCCACTCGATGGTCTTCTTGGAAGACACGGTGGACTTGGTCAGGAACTTGACGCCGGAAGCCAGGTCGTTGAAAACAACAGCTTCGTACTTCGGGTGAGTATTAGTCTTCATAATTGGACCTTCGTTCGCACAACTGGATTTTGCCAGTTGCCAGGTATGAATGGGATGGCCGGCGGAATGCACCGGACGGCCAGCTACCAATCATAGCGGAAAGTCAGCGCCCTCGCCGCGAGACAGCGGCGCTGTCCACTGCAGTTGTCCAATGCAGCGGTTCAGGGCAGCGGTTCATCCCCTGGGGCGCAACTCCCAGAAGGCGACGGCGGACGCCGCCGCGACGTTGAGCGAGTCAACGCCTGCGCGCATCGGGATCTTCACGGCGAGGTCGACGGCGGCGAGCGTGTCCGCGCTCATCCCGGCACCCTCGGTGCCCAGCACCAGCGCGAGTTTCTCCGGCCGGCGCGCCGCCAGCGCGTCGACGTCGGCCGCGTCGGCCGTAAGTTCCAGGGCGGCCACGGTGAAGCCCTGGCCGCGGAGCACCTGCAGGTCCCCCGGCCAGTCCTCCAGCCGGGCCCAGGGCACCTGGAACACCGTCCCCATGCTGACCCGGACACTGCGGCGGTACAGCGGGTCCCCGCAGCGCGGCGAGACCAGGACCGCGTCGATGCCCAGGGCCGCGGCGGAGCGGAAGATCGCGCCGACGTTGGTGTGGTCCACGATGTCCTCCAGCACGGCGACCCGGCGGGCGCCGGCGAGAAGCTCGGGCAGCGGCACGGGTTCCGGGCGCTGCATGGCCGCCATCG
This sequence comes from Pseudarthrobacter linnaei, assembly GCF_055412825.1. Taxonomy (NCBI): domain Bacteria; kingdom Bacillati; phylum Actinomycetota; class Actinomycetes; order Micrococcales; family Micrococcaceae; genus Pseudarthrobacter; species Pseudarthrobacter linnaei. Next base: position 113,490 of record NZ_JBVAYX010000001.1, on the reverse strand, counting down.
CGCCGCGGTGCAGGTGGAAGCCGGTGATCTCCTCGAGCAGCGCGGCGGAACCGATGTACACGGGGACGTCCGGGTACTGCGCAAAGATGTCCGCGAGGTCCGCGAGCCATTTCTCGGCGAGGAAGAAGGACCGCGGCGCGTGGCCCGCCGCGAGGGCCCGGCGGAGCACCCGGGAGGACTCGGCGATGTACATGCCCTCGGCGGGTTCCCGGAGCTTGCGCAGGTGCACGTCCGTCAGCTGCGTGTAGTCCGAGACCCGGGGGTCGGCGGCGGATTCAAGGCGGTGGAAAGTCACAGGCGGGTCATTTCAGCGGGAACTTGTGCGGTCACAGGACCGGGTTACTTGAACAGGTTGGCGATCATGAACCCGAGCGCGACGAGGCCCAGGACGAAGATGACACCGCGCAGCACCACCGGGGACAGCCGGCGGCCGACCTTGGAGCCGATCACGCCGCCGATCAGCGAGCTCACGGCGATCAGCCCGACGACGGCCCAGTCGATCCGGCCGAAGGCGAACAGCAGGTAGGAGGCTGCCGCGACAACGTTGACGGCAAGGACCAGGATGTTCTTCATGGCGTTGGCGTTCTGGATGGTCCCGGTCATGAAGATGCCCAGGATCCCGACCAGCAGGATGCCCTGCGCCGCGACGAAGTAGCCGCCGTACACCCCGGCGAAGTACACGAGGACCACCAGGAGGACGCCGTGGCGGCGGTCCCGGATGGCGTGTTCGGGGTTCTCCTCGCGGTTCCTGACCCACTGCTGCAGCCGGGGCTGGAAGGCGACCATCAGCAGCGCGAGCACGATCAGGGCGGGGGCGGCGTAATAAAAGACCTTCTCCGGCAGGTGCAGCAGCAGGTAGGCGCCGGAGATGCCGCCCAGCAGGGAGGCGGGCAGCAGCCTGAGCAGCTGCTTGCCGCGTCCCTTCAGTTCCTTGCGGTAGCCCCATGCCCCGGCGGCGTTCCCTGCCACCAGGCCCATCGCGTTGCTGATGGACGCCGTGACCGGTGCGTATCCGAGCGCGATCAGTACCGGGAAGGTCACCAGGGTCCCGGAACCGACGACACTGTTAATGGTGCCGGCCCAGAGCCCGGCAAAGAAAATGAGGACACTACTGAGGAACTCCACGCGCGGTCAGCGGCCCGGTCAGCGGCGCGCGGTGGCCGTGTAGCGGCCGGCCGAGACGCTGACGTCCAGCGGCAGCCCGAACGTCCGGCTCAGGTTCCCGGCCGTGAGGACGCCTTCGATCGGGCCCTGGGCCACCACGCCGCCCTCGCGCAACAGCATGGCATGGGTGAAGCCCGGCGGGACCTCTTCGAGGTGGTGTGTGACCAGGACGATGGCCGGGGAGGTCTCGTCGCGGGCGAGTTCGCTGAGCCGGTGCACGAGGTCCTCGCGGCCGGCCAGGTCGAGTCCGGCAGCGGGTTCGTCGAGGAGCAGGAGCTCGGGATCGGTCATCAGGGCCCGGGCGATCTGGACGCGCTTGCGCTCCCCCTCGGACAGGGAGGCGAACGGCCGGTTCAGCAGCGGCCCCATGCCCCACTCGTTCAGCAGGGCGAAGGCGCGGCGCTCGTCGTCCTTCTCATAGCCCTCGCGCCACCGTCCGGTAACACCGTAGGCGGCCGTCACGACGACGTTGAGGACCTTCTCGTGCTCCGGGATCTGGTTGGCCAGTGCAGCCGAGGACAGGCCGATCCGGGGCCGCAGTTCAAAGACGTCGACGGCGCCAAGGATCTCCTCCAGGATGCCGGCCATGCCGCTGGTCGGATGGATCCGGGCCGCCGCGAGCTGAAGCAGTGTGGTCTTGCCGGCGCCGTTGGGTCCCAGAATCACCCAACGTTCGCCTTCCTTGACCTGCCAGTCGACCTTGTCCAGCAGGGTCTTTGCCCCACGTACAACGCTGACGGCGGCCATTTCAAGAACATCACTCATAGGAGTAGACACTAGGACAAAACAGCGGACGACTGATAACCGGAACGCCGTGCCCGCGCAGCGCGCAGGCCGCCCTGTTGCCGCGGCGTCACCGGAGCGCAACGGATTCGGGCCCGCATCGGCGTGATCGCTAGGATTGCAGCCATGAACCTGTTCGTGACCGCCGTGAGTTATGCCCCCAAACTGACCCATCCCGAGGTGCAGCGGCTCCGTTCGCTGCTCGCAGCGGCGGGAGTGACGCTGGACGCGGAAACCCGCACCGGAGACGACCGCTTCGAGGTCTACACGGCGGAGGGGAGCATTGACCTGGCCGCCGGCCCGGACCACGGGGTGACGGCGCTGGCGGAGCTGCGCCGGGCAGCGGCAGATCACGGCCCCGCCGGAGTGGACACCGCGATCGTGCCCGCCGCCCTCCGGAGTGCCCGGCGGAAGTTCCTGATCATGGACGTGGATTCCACACTGATCCAGCAGGAAGTGATTGAACTCCTCGCCGCCTATGCCGGCAAACGCGAGGAAGTCACGGCGGTCACCGAGGCCGCCATGCGCGGCGAACTCGACTTCGCGCAAAGCCTGCATGCGAGGGTGGCGGTGCTCGCCGGCCTGCCGGCCGCCGTCGTCGATGCCGTCCGCGCCGAGGTGAAACTGAGCCTCGGTGCGGCGGAGCTCGTGGCCGCCTTCCACGCCGCGGGCCATGTGGTGGCGGTGGTCTCCGGCGGCTTCAACCAGATCCTGCAGCCGATCGCGGAGGGCCTTGGACTGGATTACTGGGTTGCCAACGAACTCGAAATCGTCGACGGCGCGCTGACCGGAAAGGTTATCGGTGAGGTGATCGACCGGGCGGCGAAGGAAAAGTACCTGCGTGACTGGGCCGCCAGGGAAGGCATCCCGATGGAGCACACGATTGCCGTGGGCGACGGCGCCAACGACCTGGACATGCTGGGCGCTGCCGGGATCGGGGTGGCGTTCAACGCCAAACCGGCCGTCCGTGCGGTCGCGGATGCCGCCGTGAACATGCCCTATCTCGACGCCGTGCGGCACATCGCCGGCGTCTGAGGCATGTCCCGGCAACCGGGAAAGCAGCGCAGAAGGCCGGGGCGGTTGCCCCGGCCTTCTGCGTTGCGCTTCTACGTTCCGCGGGTGGGCGCGGAAGCGCGCTAGTTGCTGCTCTTGTCGAAGTAGTCGGATCCGCCGACGTACTCGGTGTGGCCGGACTCGACGTCGGCGGTGACCATCCTGGCGACCTCGGCGGCGAACTCCGTGACCGAATACAGCTTCCCGGCCTCGGCGCGGCGGGCCTCGATGGCGCCGGGGTTGGAGCGGTCCAGCAGCGTGGCGGTGACGGTGCCCTCGATCATGTCGCCGGAGATGACGACAAGGGAGATGCCCTTCTCGGCGAGGTTCGGCACGAGTTCGCGCAGTGCGTCCTCGCCGGCACGCTTGCTGCGTGCCACGGGCTCGTAGTTCTCCATGGTGGGCACGGTGTTGATGAAGTGCGCCTGGTGGCTCGTCACGAAGACGACCCGGGACCCCTCGGGCATCAGCGGCACGGCAGCGTTGAGCATGTTCACCTGCGCGTCACGGTTGAGCTTGAGCGCGTAGCCCTCCTCCATCCCGGATTCCATCCCGCCGGAAGCGTTGAGGACCAGGACATCCAGCGAGCCGAAGTTCTCCATCGCGGCGCTGGCCAGGGCCTGGACGCCTTCCTGGGTGGTGAGGTCGGCGCCGACGGCGGCGGCACGGCCACCGGCGGCCTCGATCTCCGTGACAACCTTGTTGGCGCGGGGCGCCTTCTGGCGGTAGTTCACGACGACGGCGGCACCCTCGGCGGCGAGGATCTTGGCGACTTCAGCGCCGATGCCCCGCGACGAACCGGTCACGATTGCGGTCTTGTTCTCCAGCAGTCCCATACGAGCTCCTTTGTTCCAAACGTCCAAAAACGGTGGGTCTGCAGTCCATCATGCCAGCGGTGCAGGCGCTTTTCGTTGTCCGGGTTCAACAAAGAAGCAGCAGCGGGGTAGTTCCGGCCCGCCCCGCGGGCGTACGATCGCGGTCATGGAACGTCCGCGCGGTGTGTGCCGGAAGGCCGGACAGCGGGCTGGGCATCAGGAGACCCGGTGCCGCGGGGCGTGAGCGAGGACTCCACGCCGGAGCGGGTTTTCAGCGGTTCCCCCGTGGGCCTGGAGCTGTTCCATGCAGTGGAAAGGTTGCTGGCCGCACCGACCCCGCCGGAGGTCCGTGCAACAAAAAGCCAGGTGGCCTTCCGGGAGAAGCGCGGTTTCGCGTACGTGTGGTGGCCGGGGCGGTACGTGGATTCCGGGGTGCCCGCCGTGCTGTCGATAGCGTTCCCGCGGCGCATCGATTCCGCCAGGTTCAAGGAGGTCGTCAACCCCTCGCCCGGGGTGTGGATGCACCACCTGGAGCTGCATGACGAACAGGAACTCGACGCCGAGGTTGCCCGCTGGCTGCGGGAGGCCCGTGCTGCGGCGGGCTGAGGCCCATGCCGGGCGGCCTCGGGCGGGGGGCGGGAGTCTGGTGGCCGAACGGGGCGGGCGGACCATCAGGGTCCGCCCGCCCGGCGGCGCCGCCTGTTACGTGTGGTCGATCCTGACCTTCTTGGCCGTCTTGTCCGGCGCGGCCACAGGGGCCGGAGCCCGCACCTCAAGCACGCCGTCCTTGTAGGTGGCGGTGACGTCCTCTTCCTTGGCACCCGGCGGCAGCGCCACACTGCGCGAGAAAGAGCCATACCGGAACTCCGAGCGGTAGCCGTCCTTGCCCTTGTGCTCGGTTTTCTCCTCACGCTCCGCCTTGATGTGCAGCATGCCCTCGCTCACGGAGACGTCGACGTCCCGGTCCGGATCAATCCCGGGAACCTCAGCCCGCACCACCAGGGTGGTGCCGTCCACAAACTGTTCGACCTTGATGGACGGTGTCATGGTCATGTCCCCGTCGAGGAAACGCTTGATCGGTTCCAGCACGTCCGACGGGACCCACTTGTTCACTTCAGCCACGATTGTCCTCCTGATTTTTTTGCCCCTGCCGTGGTGTAGTTAGAGGCTGTAGCCCCATTACACACCCCGGCAGCGCCCGGCGCTACGGGCTGAAAGCCCTACTGCGGCTGACCCGGCGCGTGCCGCCGGGCGGGCGGACAGCACCGGCGGCTCCCGCCGTCGTCGTTGGCTTCTGGAACCCGCCCTAGTGGCCCATGCCCATGCCGCCGTCGACCGGGATGACGGCACCGGAGATGTAGGCGGCCTCGTCGCTGGCGATCCAGCGGACCACGTTGGCGACCTCGGAGGCCTCGGCGAAGCGGCCGGCGGGAACCTTGGAGAGGTAGTCCTTCTGGGTTGCCTCGGACAATTCCGCGGTCATGTCCGTGTTGATGAAGCCGGGTGCCACGACGTTCGCGGTGATGCCGCGGGCGCCCAGCTCGCGGGTCAGCGAGCGGGCGATGCCCACGAGGCCGGCCTTGGACGCCGAGTAGTTGATCTGGCCGGGCGCGCCGTAGAGGCCCGAGACGGAGGAGATGAGGACCACGCGGCCTTTGCGTGCCCGGATCATGCCCCTGGAGGCGCGCTTGATCACGCGGAAGGCGCCGGTGAGGTTGGTGTCGATGACCGAGGTGAAATCATCCTCGCTCATGCGCATCAGCAGGGTGTCCTTGGTGATGCCGGCATTGGCCACCAGCACCTCCACGGGGCCATGGGCGGCTTCCACTTCGGTGAACGCGGCGTCCACGGAGGACTCGTCCGTGACGTCGGCCTTGACGCCGAGGATCCCCGCCGGGAGGGACGATTCGCTGCGGTACGTGACGGCGACCTTGTCGCCGTTGGCGAGGAAGGCTTCGGCGATGGCGAGGCCGATTCCGCGGTTTCCGCCGGTGATCAGGACACTGCGGCCGGTGGTTGCTGTTACAGGCATGGTGGGGCTCCGGAATTCTGCGGCGGGGCGGTGCCGCGCTGGGGGCGGGATTTTCCTGCCTCCGATCTTAGCGCCCGGTGCCGTCCGCGTTTGGGCGGCTCTCCCGTTGGTGAGAGAATTGCAGTAAGCCTTGGGAGCGTGATCTGACAGCCTTGACACTCAAAAACCGACCCGGTGTACCTGTGCCCGGGAGCCCGGACGCACCGTCCGGTGATTCCGAGGTTCACAGCATCACGGACGCTGCCGCCGCGCACTCGGAAGAGATGCGCCAGCGGATGATCAAGTACGCCGTGGCGATGGGAATCCGCATGGTGTGCCTGGTCCTGATTTTTGTGGTGGACGGCTGGTTGAAGATCCTTCCGGTCATCGGGGCCGTGTTCCTGCCCTGGGTTGCCGTCATCATCGCCAATGGAAGCGACACGGCGGAAGTGCATTCCGACTCGCTGCTGGATTCCGCGCCGCTGGCCCAGCTCGATGCGCCGGCCGCCGGGCCGGACGCCGGACCGGACGCCGGCGGTGGCGTGGTGCCGGAAGACCCGTCGATGACCTTGCTGCAGGGCGAACTCGTCGATGAGGATGGCTCCCCGGCGGCGGCCCGCGGAGGTTCCGGCGTCCCGGAATCCCCGGACGTTCCGGAAGCCCCGGAAGCCCCGGAAGTCCCCGGCGGACACTCGGCTGATGACACCGGCCGGGGACGGGCCGCGTCATGAACCTTTTTGACCTCACCGGGAACGGCGGGGGTGCCGGACCGGCGGAAGCCGTCTGCTCCCGCAAAGCGTGCCGGAGCAGCGCCGAATGGCAGCTGCTTTGGAACAACCCGAAGATCCACACCCCCGATCGGCGCAAGATCTGGCTGGCCTGCGGAGAGCACCGGGCCTGGCTCGAGGACTATCTGCAGACCCGCGGGCTCTGGAAGGACACCGTGGCATTAAACCCGGCAGGCAGGGCAAGCTGAATGTACCGTTTTCTTTTCTCCAGCAAGTGGCTGGGGTATCTGTTGCTGGCCGCGATTTTTGCTGCGGCGTGCGTCGGACTGGGCCGCTGGCAGATGGACCGCCGGGCCGAGACGCTCGCCGAGATCAACCGGGTCACCTCGAACTACTCCGCTGCACCCGTGCCGTTCGCTGAGGTCAAGGACCAGTTCAGCTCGCTGGCGGCGGAACGCGAGTGGACCCAGGTGGAGCTCAAGGGCAGTTACGACGTCGCCGGGCAGCGCATCGTCCGCAACCGCCCGCTCAACGGCCAGCCTGGCTATGAGGTCGTCGTCCCCTTTAAGGTGGTCACCGGCGAGACCGTCGTGATTGACCGCGGCTGGCTGCCGATCGGCAACAACAATCCGGGCAGCCCCGACGCGGTTCCTGCGCCCCCGCAGGGGGCCGTGACCGTCGTCGCCCGGCTCAAACCCGCCGAGCCCGGACTCCAGCGCGGCGCCCCGGACGGACAGCTGGCCTCGATCGATCTCGCCGGCTACTCCGCGGAGCTGGGCTACCCCCTCCTGACGGGCGCCTACGGGCAGCTGGCCTCGGAAAGCCCGGCAGCAGCGGACATGCCCTTCCCGTTCCCCAAGCCCTCCACCGAAGAGGGCACCCACCTGTCCTACTCGCTGCAGTGGTTCGCCTTCGGCGTGCTGATGTTCATCGGCTTCGGCTACGCGGCCCGTCAGCAGGCCCGAAACGCCGCCATCGACGCCGAGGACGCCGAAGCCCAGGCCGGAGACGGAGGCCCCGCCGCCGTCGTTATGCACTCCAGCGGCCCGGTGGCCCGCCGGCGCCCTGTCCCCCGCAAGCGGAAGAACGCGACCGCGGAGGAAGAGGAAGACGCGATCCTGGACGCCCAGGGGTTCTGAGGAATGTCCGCCGTGGTCCCGGAACCCGTGGCCCGGGTGAAGCACGCGCTGAACGCGCTCGGCGCCGAGGACACCGTCACGGTGTTCGCTTCGACGGTCCCGACGGCGGCCGCGGCGGCTGCGGCGCTGGGCTGCGAGGTCGCGGCGATCACCAACAGCCTCGTGTTCGACCTTGAGGGCGCCCCGCTGCTGATCCTGGCCAGCGGCGCCGCCAGGGTCGATGTCCGGAAGGTCGCCGCGCAGCTCGGCGCCGGAAGAATCCGCCGAGCCTCCCGCGAGTTCGTGCTGGAGCACACCGGCCAGGAAGTGGGCGGCGTGGCCCCGGTCGGGCATCCGGAGAAAATCAGGACGCTGTTGGACGAATCCCTGAAAGCCCATGCGGTCCTCTGGGCCGGGGCAGGAGACCACCACTCGATGTTCTCCATCAGCTTTGGCGATCTACGGAGAATCACCGAGGCCGAGGAAATGCCCGTCCGCTAGCCCCACTGACTCGCAGTTGTGGCCCATTTTGGGCTGGGTGACAACGGCCCCTGCTGCGAGTCCTTGGGTGGCCCTACGCCAGCGTAATGAGGTCCAGGTAGTCTTCGTTCCAGTGGTCCTCGATGCCGTCCGGCAGCAGCACAACGCGCTCCGGATTCAACGCCTCAACGGCACCTTCATCGTGGCTCACTAGGACCACGGCGCCGGTGTAGTTGCTCAGGGCCCCAAGGATTTCGGCGCGGCTGGCGGGGTCGAGGTTGTTGGTGGGCTCATCGAGGAGCAGCACGTTCGCACTCGAGGCCACGATGGTGGCCAGGGCCAGGCGGGTCTTCTCGCCGCCGGACAGCACACCGGCGGGCTTGTCGACGTCGTCGCCGGAGAACAGGAACGAGCCCAGGATGTTGCGGACCTCCGCGTCGTTCATGTCCGGGGCGGAGGAGCGCATGTTCTGCAGCACGGTCCGGTCCACATCGAGCGTCTCGTGCTCCTGGGCGTAGTAGCCGACCTTGAGGCCGTGGCCCGCGACGACCTGGCCGGTGTCGGGCTTGTCGACGCCGGCGAGCATCCGCAGCAAGGTGGTCTTGCCCGCGCCGTTGAGTCCCAGGATGACCACCTTGGAGCCGCGGTCGATCGCGAGGTCAACGTCGGTGAAGATCTCCAGCGAACCGAAGGACTTGCTGAGGCCGTCCGCTGTGAGCGGGGTCTTGCCGCACGGCGACGGATCTGGGAAGCGCAGGGCTGCCACGCGGTCGGTCGCGCGGACGGCTTCGAGGCCGCCCAGCAGGCGCTCGGCACGCTTGGCCATGTTCTGCGCGGCGACGGCCTTGGTGGCCTTGGCGCGCATCTTGTTGGCCTGGTCGAAGAGGACCTGGGCCTTCTTCTCCGCGTTGGCTCGCTCCCGCTTGCGGGCACGCTCATCGGTTTCGCGCTGCTGGAGGTAGCGCTTCCAGTCCATGTTGTAGAAATCGATCTGCGCACGGTTGGGATCCAACAGGAACACCTTGTTCACGGTGGCCTCCAGCAGTTCCGTGTCGTGGCTGATCACGATCAGGCCGCCCTGGTGGTTCTTCAGGAATTCGCGCAGCCAGGTGATGGAGTCGGCGTCGAGGTGGTTCGTGGGCTCATCGAGGAGCATCGTTTCGGCGTCCGAATACAGGATGCGCGCGAGCTCCACGCGGCGGCGCTGGCCGCCGGACAGGGTCTTGAGCGGCTGGTTCAGCAGCCGGTCCGGGAGGGCGAGGTTGGAGCAGATCGCTGCGGCCTCGGCCTCGGCAGCGTAGCCGCCGGCAGCCAGGAATTCGGACTCGAGCCGGTCGTACCGGTTCATCGCCTTGCGCTGGACCTCGGCGTCGTCGCTGGCCATGTCCTCGTGGGACTGCCGGAGTTTGCCGACGGCGATGTCCAGGCCGCGGGCGGACAGGATCCGGTCTCGGGCCAGCTGTTCCATGTCCGGGGTCCGGGGGTCCTGCGGCAAATAGCCGATCTCGCCGCTGCGGGTGACCTTTCCGCCGGCGGGCTGGCCTTCGCCGGCGAGCACCCGGGTGAGCGTGGTCTTGCCTGCACCGTTACGGCCCACAAGGCCGATCTTGTCTCCCTTGTCGATCCGGAAGCTCACCTGGTCCATAAGGAGGCGGGCGCCGGCGCGCAATTCGAGATCCTGGACGGTAATCAATGCAGCTAAGGCCTTTCACAACAGGGAACGCCGCGGCACAAAGGTGGTAGCTGAAGGGGGCCGGGGCAGGGTGGCCGAGAGAACGGCCTCCCTAAGTCTACCGGCCCAGCCTGCGCCCGCTGACAAGTGCCCCGCCGGCTGGAGGAAACCAGGGACGACGGCGGTGCCGGACGTGCGCCGCCCGGCACCGCCGGAGGCCATTGGTGCGGCCCTCCAGTTGCCGGGCCCCCGGTTAGTGGAGCCCCTACAAAAAACCCGTCCCGGCATGCTCGTAAGGTCAGAAGCAGAACCGATTCACTCGCGATAGGAACTCCCCATGACGCAGACCAAAGGCAGCACACCCGCCACCCCCGCCCGGCAGCGGAACCGCTGGAACGCCACCGACCTCGGACTGATCGCGGTCTTCGCCGCGCTCGTGGCCGGCTCCGCCCTGATTGCCGCCATTCCGGTGGCCGGGATGGGGGTTCCCATCACGGTGCAGACGCTCGCTGTGATGCTCACCGGCCTGGCCCTGGGCCCCGGCAGGGCGTTCGCCGCCGTCGGGCTCTACGTTCTCCTCGGTCTCGCCGGGCTGCCGATCTTCAGCGGCGGTCGCAGCGGGCTCGGGGTCCTGGCCGGCCCCTCGGCGGGCTACATCATCGGTTTCGTCCTGGCCGCGGCGGCGGCGGGCTGGCTGACGGTCCTCGTGCTGCGCCGCACAGCGGGCCGTCCCGGCAGGCTGCGCGCGGTCCTGCTTTTCGCGGCCGCGATGGTGAGCAGCATCATCTTCGTCCATGGCCTTGGCATCCTCGGCATGATGGTTAACGCGAAGCTGGACTTCTCAAAGGCGTTCCTCGCGGACCTGGTCTTCTACCCGGGAGATGTGATTAAGAACGTGCTCGCCGTGACCATCGCCCTGGCCCTGCACAAGGCATTTCCGGATCTGCTGATCCGCCGCATCCCGGCCGGGGCCGGTGCCCCGGCCGGCAGGCCCGCTCCCCACGCAATGGTGGATCACCGGCCGTGATTCTCATCGCGCTGGACCGGGTTGCGGTGCGGGTGGCTGTTGACGGCCGCCCCGCGCCGAAAACCCTGCTCTCGGAGCTGACCCTGCGGCTCACCGAGCAGCGGATCGGCATCATCGGCGCGAATGGCTCCGGCAAGTCCACCCTGCTGCGGCTCCTCAACGGACTCGTGCTGCCCAGCAGCGGGACCGTGACGGTGGACACGTGGGACACGGTCCGCTCGGTACGGGAGGTGCGCCGGCGCGTCGGTTTCGTCTTCACCGACCCGCTGTCCCAGCTGGTCATGCCGACCGGGAGGGAGGACGTGGAACTGTCGCTGCGCCGCTCGGTCCGGAACGCCCGCGAACGCAGCCGCCAGGCGGAGGCAACCCTGGACCGCTTCGGGCTGCTGCCGCTGGCCGACCAGAGCATCTACGAGCTCTCCGGCGGGGAACGCCAGCTCCTGGCCCTCGCCGCGGTCCTCGCCGTGGACCCGGCGGTGCTGGTCCTGGACGAGCCGTCCACCCTGCTGGACCTGCGCAACCGGGAGCTGCTGCGCCGGACCCTGGCCGGACTGAACCAGCAGCTCATCCTTTCCACCCACGACCTTGAGCTCGCGCTGGACCTCGACCGGGTCCTGGTGGTCGACGCCGGCGCGGTGGTGTTCGACGGCGGGCCGGCCGACGCCGTCGCGCATTACCGTGCGCGGTGTGCGGAGGGGCTCCCGCCTTGCGGGGCAGCGGCGGACGCGGCACGGCAGGGGCGGCCGCAGCAGCAGGATCCGCAGCGGGCGCCGCGGGACCCGGGGCAGCGGTGAGCGGCCACGGGTTCCTGCTGGCCAACTACGTGCCGGGCGACTCCCTGCTGCACCGTGCGCCGCTGTGGCTGAAGTTCCTGCTGGTCGTCGGCTGCGGCATGGCGTCGTTCCTGATTGTGGACTGGGCCGTGGCCGCCGCCGCCCTGGCCGTAATGTGCGCCCTGTTCCTGTTCAGCGGGGCGGGTGTAGCGCGGCTGTTCCGGGCGGTCCGGCCCGTGCTGCCGGTGCTGGGGGCGATCGGGCTGTTCCAGTGGTGGCAGGTCGGCGGCCCGACCGCGGCGCGGATTGTGCTCAACGTCATGGTCTGTATTGTGGCGGCGTCGATCCTCACGGCCACCACCCCGGTGCAGCGTCTGCTCGACGGTGTGGCTTCCCTGGCGAAGCCGTTCCAGCGTCTCGGTGCGGATCCGGAGCGCTTCGCTCTGACCATCGCCATCATGCTGCGCAGCATCCCCTTCATTGCCGGCGCCTACAGTGACGTCCGCGATTCCGCCCGGGCGCGCGGGCTGGAGCGCAACCCCCGGGCCCTGATCCTGCCGGTCTTCATCACCACCGTGGCCTTCGCCCGGCAGACCGGCGACGCCCTCGCCGCCCGCGGCCTGGGCGAGGCCGAGAGCGAGGAGCATGCCCCACCGGCCACCCCCGCCACGGGACATGTTCTCCCCTGACCCCGCGGGATCACGGGACATGCGCTCCGCAGGGCGCGGCTTCGGGACATATGCCCACTGTGTCCACCGGCCCGGCCCAACGATGGGCATGTCCCCCGCTGGCGTGTTGCGGGGCTGAGCTCCCAAACCGAGGGACCACTGGACATGCGCTCCGCAGGGCGCGGCTACGGGACTTATGCCCCCTGTGTCCACTGGCCCGGCCCAACGATGGGCATGTCCCCCGGTGGCGTATTGCGGGGCTGAGCTCCCAAACCGCGGGACCACGGGACAGGCCCTCCGCAGCGCGCGGCGACTGGACCTAAGCCCACGGTGTCCGCTGGCCGGACCCAGGGCTGGGCATGTCCCCCGGAGCCCGGAGCCAGGAGTCAGACCGGGCTAGGCGAAGCTCCGGTACTCCAGCAGCGCGGCGGTCCCCATGCCGCCGGCGATGCTGATCAGGGCCAGCGCCAGTTGCCCGTCGGCCGGGCTGCGGCGTGCCTGGGCCAGCAGCCGCGTGACGAGTACGGCGCCGGACGCCCCGTAGGCGTGCCCCAGGGCCAGCGCGCCGCCGTCGACGTTGGCGCGTTCCGGGGCGATGCCCAGTTCGTCCAGGCACGCAATGGTCTGGGATGCGAATGCCTCATTGAACTCGACGAGACCCAGCTCCGGGGCCGCAACGCCGCTGTGTTCGAGCAGGCGCCGGGCCGCACGGGCAGCCCCGATGCCCAGCAGCTGCGGGTCCACGCCCGCCGTGTCTGTGCCCCGCATGAGCAGGCCGTCGCCGGCTCCCAGCCCGCGGGCGCGTTCCACCGAGGTGATGACGACGGCGGCGGCACCGTCCGCGTCGAAGCAGGAGTTCCCGGCGGTGACGGTCCCCCCAGCGGCGAACACCGGAGCGAACCGGGCCAGCACGGCGGCGGTCAGCCCGCGGCGCGGCCCGTCGTCGGCACTGACCGTATGGGAGCCGTCCGGTCCGGACACACCGGGCAGCGGGACGATCTCGGCGTCGAAATAGCCCGCGGCGGCGGACGCCAGCGCGCGCCGGTGGCTGCGCAGCGCCAGCGCGTCCTGCCGTTCCCGGCTGACGCCGAAGCGTGCGGCTACATTTTCGGCGGCCACACCCATGTCCGGATCGCCCAGGCCCGGGGGTGCGAACTGCGCCCGCGCGAAGAATTCCGGGGCCCCGCCGGCATCCCGGCGGGCCCGGAGCGGTGCCGTGCTGATGCTCTCCACTCCGCCGGCCAGGTACACGCCGCCGCCGCCGGCGGCCACGAGCCGGGCGGCCAGGGCAATCGCGTCGAGCCCGGACCCGCACTGCCGGTCCACTGTGAGGCCGGGGACGCTGACCGGCAGGCCTGCCTCGAGGGCCGCGAGCCGGGCTACGTTCCCGCCGCCGCCGGCGGCGTTGCCGATCACCACATCCGCCACCGACGCCGGGGCCACACCGGTGTCGGTGAGCAGGCGGCGGAGCACCGGGGCCAGCAGTTCATGGGCGTTGAGGGTTTTCAGGGCGCCGTTGGCGCGGCAGATCGGGGTGCGCCGGGCGGCGATGATGACCGGCTGACGGTCGTCGGGAAGACTGCGCGGATGGGCCTCAGCCAAGGCGCTGGATCCGGGGGTCGCTGCGGGCAATCCAGTCGAGCAGCAGACCCCTGCTGAGCTTGCCGCGGTCCGTCAGGGGAAGTTCGGCCAGGGCGAAGTATTCCAGCGGCCGTTTGGTGCGGGCCAGCGCGTCCTCGACGCCCGCCCTCAGCTGGGTGGCGGTCACCCCGCCGAGCGAGGGAACAATGCCCGCGACGACCTTCTGGCCGCGCAGATCGTCCGCGAGGCCCGCGGCCACGGCGGCGGCCACACCGGGGACTGAGGCCAAAGCCAGCTCGACCTCATGCGGGTAGACGTTGGTTCCGGCGGTGATGATCATGTCCGAGCGGCGGCCCAGCATGTGCAGGGTCCCGCCGTCGAGGTAGCCCTGGTCCCCCACCGTGTGCCAGCCGTCGAAGCTTTGCAGGGCCTGGCCGTCGTCGCCCCAGAGGTAGCCGTCGCTGACCATGCCGCTGCGGACGCAGATGTTGCCGTCGGTGCCGTCCGGCAGCCGGGCCCCGCCGTCGTCGAGGATGCGGATCTCGACGCCGGGAAACGTGGTCCCGATCCCGGTGCCGCGCTGGTCCGGCTGCTGCGCGGGGGCGAGGCCGGCACCGGAGACGAAGCTGAGCTCCGAGGCGCCGTAGTACTCGAAGATGGTCGCGTTGGGTGCCCAGCGGCGGGCGGCTTCCAGGGTCCGGGCGTCCAGTTTTGACCCGGCGCAGATGATGCTTCGGATGCCCGAGGCGTCGACCCCGCCGCTAAGTCCCCGTTCGCTGAGGATCCGGAGCATCGTGGGGACAAGGACCAGCCGCGTGATGCCGTCGTGGCTGACGGCGGCGTGTGTGTCGCCGACGTCGAAGCCGGCCAGGGTGTGGAACTCCGAGCCGGCGTAGAGGCATTCGGCCAGGGCATAGAGGTTCAGGCTGGCCGCGAGGGGCCCGGGCGCCAGGGTCCGGTCGTCCGCGGCCAGGCCAAAGAATTCCACCGACGCGTCGAAGGACAGCTGCCAGGACCGGCGCGAGCGGGTGAAGGCTTTAGGGACAGACGCGGTACCGGAGGTCAGGCCGATCAGGAACGGGGTGTCCGGGAGCCCGTCGACGAGTCCCGGACCGTCAGCAAGGTCCGCGACAGACGCGGCGACAGGCGCGGGAACGACGGTCCCGCGGATCCGGTCCCTGATGCTGTCCTGCAGCGGCTGCGGCCACGTCGGGTCCAGCACGGCGCATTGCCGCTCCCCCGCGACGGCGGCCGCGAATGCTGCAGCGAAGTGCAGCGAGTTTTCCTCGGACAGCACGGTCACTGCGGGGGTACCCGGCACCAGGCCGGCGGCGGTGTCCCGCAGCTCTTCCCAGCTCAGGCGCTGGCCGGCCACGACGACGGCGGTCCCGTCGGGGCGGTGATCGGCCCAGCGCTGGAGTCTGTCGAGAAATGGCATCAGACCAACTTTACCGGCCCGGGGCGGCCCGAAAGGGGGGACGCGATATTGTGACAGCATGAGTTTCAATGACAACGTCCAGCTGGACCCCTCGCAGGTCCAGGACCGGCGCGGCATGGGCCGCGGCGGAAAAGTCGGGATCGGCCTCAGCGGCGGCATCATCCTGCTGATCGCTTCCCTGCTCGGCATCAACCCGGGCCTGCTGGAAGACCTGGCCGGCAGTACGCAGGACCCAGGATCGCAGGGCCAGGGCACCGCCCCGGCCTGCACCAGCGGCGCCGACGCCGACGCCCGGCTGGACTGCCGGATCGTGGGCACTGTGAACAGCCTCAACGCCTTCTGGCCGGCCTACCTCGCCCAGTACGACAGGCAATACCCGCAGCCCGAAACCGTGATCTTCACCGGAGGCACCAACACAGGCTGCGGCGCGGCGACGTCGGAAGTAGGGCCGTTCTACTGCCCCGCCGACACCACGGCGTACTTCGACCCGGGATTCTTCCAGGAACTGGTGGACCGCTTCGGCTCCTCCGGCGGACCGCTGGCGCAGGAGTACGTGGTGGCCCACGAGTTCGGCCACCACATCCAGAACGTGCTTGGGAACCTCGATCAGGCCCAGCAGGATCCCCAGGGGCCGGAATCAGGGGCGGTCCGGGTCGAACTCCAGGCTGACTGCTACGCCGGGCTGTGGGTCCGCTACGCCACCACCCAGGAGGACCCCAAGACCGGGCTGCCGTTCCTGGATCCGCTGACGGAGAAGGACCTGCAGGACGCCCTGTCCGCGGCCTCGGCCGTCGGCGATGACCGGATCCAGCAGGCAGCGACAGGGCGGGTCTCGCCCGAGTCCTGGACGCACGGGTCCAGCGAGCAGCGGCAGAAGTGGTTTTACCAGGGCTACACAACCGGCGACATCAACAAGTGCGACACCTTCGGCGTCGCCACTCCCTAAACCCGTCCGCTGCTCCATAACTGCCGTTCTGACGGCCCATAAGGGCAGTTACGGAGCAGCCGATTCCACTCAGGACGACGACGGCGGACCCACCTCATCGAGGTGGGCCCGCCGTCGTTTGTGCCTCAGGGAGGCGGTGCTAGATGTTGAAGCCCAGCGCGCGCATCTGGTCGCGGCCGTCCTCGGTGATCCGCTCCGGACCCCACGGCGGCATCCATACCCAGTTGAGGCGCCATTCGTCGACAACCCCGTCCAGGGACTTCCCCACCTGCTCCTCGATCACATCGGTGAGCGGGCAGGCGGCCGTGGTGAGCGTCATGTCGATCAGCAGGGCGCCGTCGTCGTCCGAGTACTTCAGGCCGTACAGCAGGCCCAGGTCAACGATGTTCACGCCCAGTTCGGGGTCGATCACGTCCTTGAGTGCTTCTTCGACATCCTCGAGGCCCGTACGGGCCACATTGAGTTCGGTCATTGCCAAGTCCTAACTAGGCCTGTGCTGCAGCGGACGCCGCAGCGATGGTGGCTGCGCCGGCGCCGGTGGCGTAGCGGTCGTAGCCTTCTTCTTCGAGGCGGTCGGCGAGCTCCGGGCCGCCCTCTTCCACTACCTGGCCGTCAACGAACACGTGCACGAAGTCCGGCTTGATGTAGCGCAGGATCCGGGTGTAGTGCGTGATGAGCAGGGTGCCCATTTTGCCCTCGGAGTGGGCGCGGTTGACGCCCTCGGAGACAACCTTGAGCGCGTCGACGTCCAGGCCCGAGTCGGTCTCGTCCAGGACTGCGAACTTGGGCTTGAACAGCTCCAGCTGAAGGATCTCGACGCGCTTCTTCTCGCCGCCGGAGAAGCCCTCGTTGACGTTGCGCTGGGTGAAGTCGGCGTCGATGCGCAGCTGCGCCATGGCGGCCTTGACGTCCTTGGTCCAGGTCCGCAGCTTGGGTGCTTCGCCGTCAATGGCCGTCTTGGCGGTCCGCAGGAAGTTCGTCATGCTGACGCCGGGAACCTCGACGGGGTACTGCATGGCCAGGAACAGGCCGGCGCGGGCGCGCTCGTCCACGCTCATCGCCAGGACGTCTTCGCCGTCCAGCGTGATGGTGCCGGAGGTGACGTTGTAGCGCGGGTGCCCGGCGATGGTGGACGCCAGGGTGGACTTGCCGGATCCGTTCGGGCCCATGATGGCGTGTGTTTCGCCGGTCCGGATTCTCAGGCTGACGCCCTTCAGGATTTCCTTCGTGCCCTGCTCGGTGTCAATGCTGACGTGCAGGTCCTTGATCTCAAGAGTAGACATATGCCTTGTTCTCCTCTGCGCCGTGCCCTCCGGCACGGTGCGGTTTCTTGTCGATAAGTTCTGTTGTGCGGGTTGCCGGCTGCGGGCAGCTAGCTGAAATTCGGGGCCTCGGCGCCGTTCAGGACGTTGGTGAAGTCCACGTAGACCTCGTCATCCAGGACGGTCACAGCGAAGACGGGCACAGGATCATAGGCCGGCAGCTGGAGCGGCTCGCCGCTACGCAGATCGAACTGGGAGCCGTGGCCCCAGCACTCGATCTTGCAGCCTTCCACCTCACCCTCGGAGAGGGAGATGTCCGCGTGCGAGCAGGTGTCGCCGATGGCGTGGATCTCGCCCATCGAGTCCTTCACGATCGCGACAGGGTAGTCGTCGATCAGGATCCGCAGCGCCTGCTTGAGGTGGATCTCACTGGCGTTGCAGACGAGCTCGCCTTTTGGCTGTTCAGTCATGAAAGGTTTCCGTGTTCTCTGGTGCTGCGCACTAGTTGTCCGTGGCCGCGAGTTCGCGCTCGACCGCGGCTGTGAGGCGCTCCTCGATGGCGGGAACCCTGATCTGCTGGATGATCTCGTTCAGGAAGCCGCGGACCACCAGGCGGCGGGCCATTTCTTCCGGAATGCCGCGGGCCATCAGGTAGAACAGGTGCTGGTCGTCGAACCGTCCGGTGGCGCTGGCGTGGCCGGCGCCGGCGATCAGGCCGGTTTCGATTTCCAGGTTCGGCACCGAGTCGGCGCGGGCGCCGTCGGTGAGGACCAGGTTGCGGTTGGCCTCATAGGTGTCGGTGCCTTCTGCTTCCTTGCGGATCAGGACGTCACCCACCCAGACGGTGTGCGCGTTGCGGCCCTGGAGGGCGCCCTTGTACAGGACCCTGGACTTGCAGTTCGCGACGGCGTGGTCCACGAAGAGGCGCTGCTCCAGGTGCTGGCCGGCGTCAGCGAAATACAGGCCAAACAGCTCCACTTCAGCGCCCGGGGCGGTGAAGCGGGCCGACGGGGTGACGCGCACGAGGTCGCCGCCGAGGCTGACGACGATGTGCTTGAACTTGGCGTCGCGGCCGAGCTTCGCCTGCTGGGAGGACGCATGCACAGCGTCGTCGGTCCATTCCTGGAGCGAGATGACGGTGAGCTGCGCGCCGTCCTCCACCAGGATCTCGATGTTCTCCGACACGACCGCGGTGCCCTGGTGGTCCAGGACCACCACGGACTTGGAGAATTTCTCCGCGATGATCACCACGTGCTGGGCGGAAGCCTCGGTCCCCTGGCCGGTCAGCAGGACGCTGACCTCGCCGTCGACCTGGACCTCGGCCGGGACCGTGATGACGGTGGCTTCGGTGAAGTTCTCCCAGGCGTTCGCGGAGACCCGGTCCTCGGGGATCGCTGCGGAGCCGATCCGGCGGTCATTCCGGCCGACGGTTTCGACGGTGACGCTGTCCGGGGCGGTGACGCTCACGGACGGTGCGGCCCCGTTGAGGACTTCGGTGTGCAGGCCGCGGAGGCGCTTGAGCGGGGTGAACCGCCAGTCCTCCTCCATGCCGGTCAGCGGCTTGAAGTCTGCCAGCTTGAAGGAGGTCAGGCGTCCGGCGCGTGAGCTGTCCGGAACGCCGACGCCGCCGCCGTGCGAGTGGCGCTTGACGGCTTCGCCGGCGAGCGGGGACTTGGACTCTGCGGCGTTCAGCGGTGAAAGGCTTTCGCCTTCCTCGGTGAAGCCGTTGATGAACGGCTTGGCTGAGGGCGCGCCAATGCGGGCCTTTTCAGTAGTGATGTCAGTCATTAACCGACCGATCCTTCCATCTGCAGTTCAATCAGGCGGTTCAGCTCGAGGGCGTATTCCATCGGCAGTTCACGGGCAATCGGCTCGATGAAGCCGCGGACGATCATCGCCATGGCCTCGTCTTCGCGCATGCCGCGGGACATCAGGTAGAACAGCTGCTCTTCGCTGACGCGCGAGACCGTGGCCTCGTGCCCCATCGTGACGTCGTCCTCGCGGATGTCGATGTACGGGTATGTGTCCGAACGGCTGATGGTATCCACCAGGAGCGCGTCACAGCGGACCGTGTTGGCCGAGTGCTTGGCGCCTTCGCGGACCTGGACCAGGCCGCGGTAGGCGGCGCGGCCGCCGCCGCGGGCCACGGACTTGGACACGATCGAGCTCTTGGTGTTCGGCGCGATGTGGACCATTTTGGAACCGGTGTCCTGGTGCTGGCCTTCGCCCGCGAACGCGATGGACAGGGTCTCGCCCTTGGCGCCCTCGCCCACGAGGTAGACGGCCGGGTACTTCATGGTGACCTTGGAGCCGATGTTGCCATCGATCCATTCCATCGTCGCGCCCTCTTCGCAGATGGCGCGCTTGGTCACCAGGTTGTACACGTTGGTGGACCAGTTCTGGATGGTCGTGTAGCGGACGCGGGCGCCCTTCTTCACGATGATTTCCACCACAGCGGAGTGCAGTGAATCCGAGGTGTAGATCGGCGCGGTGCAGCCTTCGATGTAGTGGACGTAGGAGTCCTCGTCCGCGATGATCAGCGTGCGCTCGAACTGGCCCATGTTTTCCGTATTGATGCGGAAGTAGGCCTGCAGGGGAATGTCCACGTGGACGCCCTTGGGGACGTACACGAAGGAACCGCCCGACCAGACGGACGTGTTCAGCGAAGCGAACTTGTTGTCGCCCACCGGGATGATGGTGCCGAAGTACTCCCGGAAGATCTCCGGGTGCTCGCGCAGCGCGGTGTCCGTGTCCAGGAAAATGACGCCCTGCTGTTCCAGGTCCTCGCGGATCTGGTGGTAGACGACCTCGGACTCGTACTGGGCGGCCACACCGGAGACGAGGCGGCTGCGCTCCGCTTCCGGGATGCCCAGCTTCTCGTAGGTGTTCCGGATGTCCTCGGGGAGGTCTTCCCAGGTGTTGGCCTGTTTTTCCGTGGACCGTACGAAGTACTTGATGTTATCGAAGTCGATGCCGGAGAGGTCGGCACCCCAGGTCGGCATGGGCTTGCGGTCGAAGTACTTCAGACCCTTGAGGCGCAGGTCCAGCATCCACTCCGGCTCACTCTTCTTGGCCGAAATGTCGCGGACCACGTCCTCGTTGATGCCGCGGCGTGCGTTGGCTCCGACGTCGTTCTTGTCGGACCAGCCGTACTCGTAGGTTCCGATTCCGTGGAGCTCGGGATTCTTTTCCAGAATCTCCGAAATCACAGTGGATTCAGCAACCTTTTTCTCTGATAGTTGGTCCGTCATCACGGCCTTTCTTGCAGATGGTTGGATACTTCGTCCAGACTGCCCGGGGTGGTTGCGGGGCTGTGAGGCCCTCTGGCCGCCGGACGGCCTGTAGGTATGTGGGTGGTGCAGACGTGCCCGCCGCGTGCCAGCGTGGAGAGCCGGCGGACGTCGACGCCGACCAGCCGGGAGAACACGTCGGTCTCGACGTCGCAGAACACCGGGAACTGCGCGGCCAGTTGCTGGATGGGGCAGTGTCCCTGGCAGAGTTGGACGCTGGAGAGCGCCGCAGGCAGCGGCGCCTTGGCCTGGATCGACGTGGTGGAGGCCACAAAACCGTCGCGGCTCAAAGCCTCGGACAGCGCCCGGGCCCGGGCAGTGATATCCGGGCCGGCGGCGTCGATCTCCGGCGCGTAGCGGCGTTCCATCTCCCCGAAGCGTTCGACGGCGAACTGCCGCACGGCGTCGGGCCCGGCCGTTTCGCCGAGACGCTGCAGGGCCAGGGTGGCAATGTCCAGGTAGTCGTTGCCCAGCGTGGACTGGCCCTGGGAACTGAGGACATAGCGGCGGGCCGGGCGCCCAGCACCGGCACCGGCACGGGTTGCGCGTTTGACCTCAATTACGCCGCTGCGTGAGAGGTGGTCCAGGTGCCGCCGGACAGCGGCGGGCGTAAACCCCAGCAGGTCGCCGAGTTCGGCGGCGCTGATGGGGCCGTGTTCCAGTACTGCGTTCAGCACGCGGTCCCGGGTGCGTTCTTCGGCGTCGGCCGCCGGGAAAGCGGCGGCCGCCTGGGCTGCCACGGATCCCGCTGGCCCCGCCGCGGCGGACGACGCCGCACGCAGGCGGCCGCGCCCGGCAGGCGCGACAGAAGTGGAGGGGCTCATGGAATACACAACACAATCATGTCGTAATTTAGTCCCGCAGGCCAGTAAGGCATGGCTATCCTCGGCCCCCGGCGGGAGTGGCAGTCCGGAGCCGACGCCGTGCGCCGTTCCCCGGCCCGGCTCCGGCAGCCGGCCGGAACGGGCCGTACTACATCCCGTAGAATGCTGTGGTGCGATCCCCCGAATCCCCCGTCCTGTCCATCAGCGGGCTAGTCAAGGATGTTGGGCCGCTGCCCACCCTCGACGGCAAAATGCTGCGCGTGGTCAGCGGCCTTTCCCTCGTCGCCGAACGCGGGCAGGTCACGGCCCTGCTGGGGGCCAACGGCGCGGGCAAGACCACCACCATCGAGTGCGCGCAGGGTCTGCAGAAACGCACGCACGGCAGCATCAGCCTCCTCGGTGAGGACCCGGACACCGCGGGGGCCGGACTGCGGGCCCGCGTCGGGGTGATGCTGCAGGACGGCGGGCTGCCGCCGTCGGCCCGTCCCGTTCCCCTGCTCAAGCATATTGCCGGGATGTACCAGGACCCGTGGCCGGTCGGGGAGCTCATCGAGCGCCTCGGGATCGACACTTTCAGCCGGACGTCGGTGCGGCGGCTGTCCGGCGGGCAGAAGCAGCGGCTCGCGCTCGCGGCCGCGCTGGTGGGCAACCCCGAGGTGCTCTTCCTGGACGAGCCGAGCGCCGGCCTGGACCCGCAGTCGCGCCAGCTGGTGTTCGAGCTCATCTCTGAACTCCGGAACCGCGGGATGGGGATTGTCCTGACCACCCACCTTATGGACGACGCCCAGCGCCTCGCCGATTACGTCTACATCATCGACGCCGGCCGCAATGTCGCCGAGGGGACCGTCGCCCAGCTCCTGCAGAACCCCCTGCCGCCGGAAGCCGGCGAGCGGCACGTCCGCACCCTGCTGTTCGAGACCGACCCCGGACTGGATTTCACCGGGGTGCTGCCCGACGGCGTCAACGTCACCGAGGCGCGGGCCGGCAGCTACGCCGCCACCGGAGCGCTGACCGCCGCGGACCTCGCGGCGATCACCGCATGGTGGGCCGCGCGGGGAATCATGCCCCGCTCGCTGAGCCTTGAAGCCCGCAGCCTTGAGGACGTCTTTCTCGACATCTCCGGAAGGGAGATCCGATGACCCGCGACAGTGCCGCCCTGGGCAGCGCACCGCCGGGCAGCGCCGCGCCGGCCCGCCCCCTCGGCAGCGCCCCGGCCCCGCTGCTGCGGCGCATCGTGCTGCAGGGCAAGTACGAGACGATCACCATGATCCGGAACGGAGAGCAACTGATCCTCGCGGTCGTGCTGCCGCTGCTGGCCATGGTGGGCCTGACGGTCACGCCCCTGCTGGACGGGTTCGGCGCGAGCCGGATCAATGTTGCCGTGCCGGGGATCCTCGCGCTGTGTGCCATGTCCACCGCGTTCACCGGCCAGGGCATCTCCACCGGGTTTGACCGCCGCTACGGGGTCCTGCGCTTCCTTTCCACCACTCCGCTGGGGCGCACCGGGCTGATCGCCGGGAAGGTCCTCGCGGTCCTCGCGGTCCTGGCGCTGCAGGTGCTGGTGGTCTCGGCCGTGGCCCTGCTGCTGGGCTGGCAGCCGGATCCGCTGGGCTGGGCCCCGGGGCTGGCGTTGCTGGTGCTCGGTGCGGTGGCCTTCACCGCGCTGGGCCTGCTCGTCGCCGGGACCGTCCGGCCGGAGGCGACCCTCGCGATCACCAACCTGCTGTGGATCCTGCTCGGTGCCCTCGGCGGGATCGTGATCCCGGCCGAACGGCTGCCCGCCCTGCTGGAGTCGATCGTGCAGTTCCTTCCCTCCGGCGCCCTGGGGCAGGCCATGAGGGAAGCTTTCCTTTCGGGCAGCGTCAGCCCTGTCCCGGTACTTGTCCTGCTGCTCTGGACGGCGATCGCCGGCGGCGCAGCAACCCGTTGGTTCAAATGGAATTGAGAAAACTGTGAGCACGGCCTCCCGCCCTCCCCGGACCGCGTCCCGGAACATCGCCTGGCTGCCCGTCACCGTCAACACGACGGTGCGGCGGCTGGCGGTGCTGTCCCTGATCGGCCAGACCGTCCTGATCGTCACCGGCGGCGCGGTCCGCCTCACCTCCTCGGGCCTGGGCTGCCCCACCTGGCCGCGCTGCACGGACGCCTCGCTCGTGAACACCCCGGAAATGGGCATCCACGGCATCATCGAATTCGGGAACCGCCTCCTGACGTTCGCGCTGGCCGCCGTCGCGATCGCCATGCTGGTGTATCTCTGGAACCTCCGCAGGGAACGCCGCGACCTGTTCCTGCTGGCCCTCGGCCTGCTCGCCAGCATCCCGGCGCAGGCCGTCATCGGCGGCATCACGGTGCTCACGCGGCTGAACCCCTGGGTGGTTGGCCTGCACTTCCTGGTCTCGATGGCCCTCGTGGTCGTGGCCACCCTGCTGGTCAACCGGGCCTACGGGCGGACGGGCCGCTTCCGGGTGGCTGGACTGCCGGCCCTGCCGGGTGTCGCGCGCCCGCTGATGACCGCCGTCGCGCTGTTCTCCGCCCTGGCCGTCTGCCTGGGCGTTGTGGTCACCGGCGCGGGCCCGCACGCGGGCGACGCCGAGGCGCCGCGCAACAACCTGGACTGGGACCTGTTCTCGCACATCCACGCCGTGCCGGCCTACCTGGTGACTGCCGGGGCGCTGTTCGCGCTCTACCTCGTCATCCGCGACCGGATCCCCGGCCCGTTCCGCGCCGCCGTCGTGATGCTCCTGGGCGTCACCGTAGTGCAGGCCGCCATCGGCTTCACGCAGTACTACAACGGCATCCCGGCGCTTCTGGTGGCGGCGCACATGCTCGCCGCCGCCCTGCTGATGAGCGCGGCCACCAACGCCGTCGACCTGGCCCGCAGCAGCCCGGTCAAGTAGCCGCACCACCCAGCCCGGCCTACCCGCCGCACACAAAACAACGCGGGGTCACTTACGGCCCATCCGGACGCCCGGATTGGGCCGTAAGTGACCCCGCGTTGGTGTTGCGGAGGGTGGGGGGGCTAGCCGCCCATGATGGGAGAACCGACGAACGGGTCGACGGCGAGGGCGATGAAGAGCAGGGTCAGGTAGCTGATCGAACCGTGGAAGACCTTCATGGCGCCCTTATTGGACACGTCGCCG
This sequence comes from Pseudarthrobacter linnaei, assembly GCF_055412825.1. Taxonomy (NCBI): domain Bacteria; kingdom Bacillati; phylum Actinomycetota; class Actinomycetes; order Micrococcales; family Micrococcaceae; genus Pseudarthrobacter; species Pseudarthrobacter linnaei. The sequence goes on along the minus strand of NZ_JBVAYX010000001.1, from coordinate 88,717 downwards.
GCCTGCGCCCGGTTGTACAGGCCGTGCGATTCGTAGAGGAACCAGGCTCCGGCGAGCACCGCGGTGACGGTGTAGACCCAGCCCGCGCCGCCGACCGGGACCAGCAGCAGCGAGCAGGCCACCATGGCCCACGCGTACAGGACCACCTGGACGGCGACCACCTTGGCCCCCGCGATTGCACCGAGCATCGGCACATTGGCGTTGCGGTAGTCCTCGCCGTAGCGCATGGACAGCGGCCAGTAGTGCGGCGGCGTCCACAGGAAGATGACCATAAAGAGCACCACGGCGGGCCACTGAACCGTGTTGGTCACAGCGGCCCAGGCAATCAGCACCGGGAAGCAGCCGGCCGCCCCGCCCCAAACAATGTTCTGGGCCGTGCGGCGCTTGAGGATCATCGTGTAAATGACCACATAGAAGACGATGGCGCCGACGCCGAGCCAGGCGGCGAGCGGGTTGGCGCCGAACCAGAGGATCGCGATCGCGGCCGCGCCGAGCAGCCAAGAGAAGACCAGCGCCTCGCGCGGGGTGACCTCGCCGGTGACCAGCGGCCGGTTCTCGGTGCGGTGCATGAGCTTGTCGATGTCGCGGTCGATGTAGCAGTTGAACGCGCCCGCGCTGCCGGCGGCAAAGGCACCACCCACCAGGGTCGCCACGATCAGGCCAATCGACGGGAAGCCGCGCTCCGCGTAGATCATGGTCGGCAGGGTGCTGACCAGCAGGAGCTCGATGACACGGGGTTTCGTGAGCGCCAGATAGGCCTTGGCTTTGCGGGCGAAGCCGATTCTTCCGCGGACGGGAGAGGCGTTCAGCGGCGTATCTGTTGTGCTCACGGTGGCAGTCACTCTGTTCTGTCTGGCTGTTCAGTCCGGCTGGTTCCGCAACGCGGGTTGCTTATCGGAGGGGTCCACGCGCAGCGCACAGGCAAGTCCCCGCCCCCGTTGGTCGCCAGGACCTATCATACCGTGCAGGCGCAGCGCGGCGGGTCCTTCGGAACACTGCTGGTGGAGAGCCCTGATTCGAACAGATTAACGCGGGCTCACAGCCGCCGCGGACACCGGTGATTCACATAAGGGACAAATCCGGTCCAATTGGTGAGATTTACCGCACCCGCCCGGAGGAATAGGGCTAAGCTGTCTGCAGATCAGCGCGCACAGGAACGGCCAAAAAGGCCTTAGCTGGTGCCGGATGTACCTTCCTGCAGATTTCTGCAGGCGAGCACTGGCGCACGCCGCTGAAGGATAGATCAACGTTTCGATGGTGAACGGCTGGTACGTACCGCAGCGGGCACCGAACTGTGCCCCGGACGGGACTGACCGTACCACCCGCCATCAGCACAGAGAGGGGCCCGGTTTTCGTGCCACATTTGGAAGAGCAAGAACTGTCTTGGACCAGCCTGGACCAGCGGGCCGTGGACACCATCCGTGTCCTCGCCGCCGACGCGGTGGAGAAGGTCGGCAACGGCCACCCCGGCACCGCCATGAGCCTGGCTCCGGCCGCCTACCTTCTCTTCCAGAAGCTGATGCGGCACGACCCGAAGAACCCCGACTGGCTGGGACGGGACCGCTTCGTCCTCTCCCCCGGCCACACCTCCCTGACGCTGTACATCCAGCTCTTCCTCGCCGGCTACGGCCTGGAACTGAAGGACCTTGAGGCGCTGCGCACCTGGGGTTCCCTGACCCCCGGCCACCCGGAATACAAGCACACCGCCGGCGTCGAGATCACCACCGGCCCGCTGGGCCAGGGCCTGGCCTCCGCCGTCGGCTTCGCCTACTCCCAGCGCCGCATGCGCGGGCTGTTCGATGCCGACGCCGCCGCGGGTACCAGCCCGTTCGACCACACCATCTGGGTCATCGCCTCCGACGGCGACCTCCAGGAAGGCGTGACCTCCGAGGCTTCCTCGCTCGCCGGGCACCAGGAGTTGGGCAACCTCGTGGTGATCTACGACGAGAACCACATCTCGATCGAGGACGACACCGACATCGCCTTCACCGAGGATGTCCTGGCCCGCTACGAGGCCTACGGCTGGCACACCCAGCGGGTGGACTGGACCCGGACCGGGGAATACAAGGAGGACGTGGCCGAACTGCACACCGCGCTCCTCGCCGCGAAGGCCGAGACGGGCAAGCCCTCCATCGTCTCGCTGCGCACCATCATCGGCTACCCGGCCCCCAAGAAGCAGAACACCGGCAAGATCCACGGCTCCGCCCTCGGCGCCGAGGAAGTCACCGCGCTGAAGAAGGTCCTCGGCTTCGACCCGGAGCGCACCTTCCAGGTCGACGACGACGTCCTGGCCCACGCCCGGAAAGCCCTGGACCGCGGCGCGGCCGCCCGCACCGAATGGCAGGCAGCCTTCGAGGCCTGGCAGTCGTCCAACGCCGAGGCCGCCGCGCTGCTCGAACGCATCGAGGCGAAAAAGCTCCCGGCCGAGCTCGACGCCGCGCTCCCGGTCTTCGAAGCCGGCAAGGACGTCTCCACCCGCGCCGCGTCCGGCAAGGTCCTGAACGCCATCGGCCCGGTCATGCCGGAACTGTGGGGCGGCTCTGCCGACCTCGCCGAATCCAACAACACCACGATCGAGGGCTCGCCGTCGTTCATCCCGGCCTCCCGCTCCACGGCCGCCTGGAAGGGCAACCCCTACGGACGCGTGCTGCACTTCGGCATCCGCGAGCACGCAGCCGCGTCGATCGTGAACGGGATCGCCCTGCACGGGCGCACCCGCGCGTTCTCGGGCACGTTCCTGATCTTCAGCGACTACCAGCGCCCGGCGATCCGCCTCGGTGCCCTGATGGGGGTCCCGTCCCTGTACGTCTGGACGCACGACTCGATCGGCCTCGGCGAGGACGGACCGACCCACCAGCCGGTGGAGCAGCTCGCCTCACTCCGGGCCATCCCGGGCCTGGACGTCGTCCGCCCGGGAGATGCGAACGAGGTCGCAGCGGCCTGGAAGGTCATGCTCGAGAATCACGGGAACCCTGCCGGCATCGTGCTGACCCGCCAGAACATTCCCACCTATGCCCGCGGAATTTCCGGCGCCGAGGGCGACACTTTCGGTTCCACCGACGGCGTCGCCAAGGGCGGCTACGTCTTGGCGGAAGCCTCGGCCAACGGCCGGACCGCCGCGCCGCAGGTCATCCTGATCGGCACCGGCTCGGAAGTCCAGCTGGCCGTCAACGCCCGCGAAGCGCTCCAGGCCGAAGGCATCCCCACCCGCGTGGTGTCGATGCCGTGCGTGGAGTGGTTCACCAAACAGGACGCCGCCTACCGCGAAGCGGTGCTCCCGGCGGCAGTCAAGGCACGGGTGTCCGTCGAAGCCGGGCTGGCCCTGGGCTGGAAGGAATTCGTCGGCGACGCCGGCCGTTCCATCAGCCTCGAGCACTTCGGCGCCTCGGCGGACTACAAGCGCCTGTTCCAGGAATTCGGCATCACCGCGGAGGCTGTGGCCGCCGCAGCCAGGGAATCCCTCGCGGCCCTTCCGGCCTGATCCACAACTTCACGCTTCCCGGGCCGCCGCCCCAATTTCAGGGCGGCGGCCCCAGACTTCAGGAGTTAACTATGAGCACCACCCCCAGCTCTACCCCCACGCAGCAGCTCTCCGACGCCGGCGTCTCGATCTGGCTCGATGACCTCTCCCGCGGCCGCCTCGCCACCGGCACGCTGCGGAAGCTGATCGAAGAGAAGAACGTCGTCGGTGTCACCACGAACCCGTCGATCTTCCACGCGGCCATCACCACCGGCCACGACTACGACGACCTCCTCGCCGCCAAGGCCGCCGCCGGCGCCAGCGTCGAGGAGACCATCTTCGCGATCACCACCTCCGACGTCGCCGACGCCTGCGACCTCTTCGCTCCGGTGGCCGCGGCCACGAAGGGCATCGACGGCCGCGTTTCGATCGAGGTTGACCCGCGCCTGGCCTGGGACTCCGCAGGCACCATCACCGAGGCCAAGGAACTCTACGCCCAGGTCAACAAGGACAACGTCCTGATCAAGATCCCGGCGACCCTCGAGGGCCTGGAAGCCATCACCGCCACGCTCGCCGCCGGCATCAGCGTCAACGTCACCCTGATCTTCTCGCTGGAGCGCTACCGCGCCGTCATCAACGCGTTCCAGTCCGGCCTGGAGCAGGCCAAGGACAACGGCCACGACCTCTCCAAGATCCACTCCGTCGCGTCCTTCTTCGTCTCCCGGGTCGACGCCGAAATCGACAAGCGCCTCAACGCCATCGGCACCGACGAGGCCCGCGCCCTCAAGGGCAAAGCCGGCCTCGCGAACGCACGCCTGGCCTACCAGGTCTACGAGGAGCTCTTCTCCACCGAACGCTGGGCCCTCCTCGCCGACGCCGGAGCCCTCCCGCAGCGCCCGCTGTGGGCCTCCACCGGTGTCAAGGACCCGGCCTACCCGGACACCCTGTACGTCACGGAACTCGTCGCCCCCGGCGTCGTGAACACCATGCCGGAAAAGACCCTCGACGCGGCCTTCGACCACGGCACCGTCACCGGCAACACGATCAGCCGCGGCTACGACGACGCCAACGCCACCCTGAACGCCCTCGATGGCCTCGGGATCTCCTACAACGAGGTCGTCGCGGTGCTCGAGTCCGAAGGCCTCGACAAGTTCGTGGCAAGCTGGAAGGAACTCCTCGCCGACGTCGAGGCAGCCCTCGCCGCTGCACGGAAGGACGCATAGTCCCATGACCACTCTCAGCTACGACGCCACCGGTGCCGCCCGACTGGCCCACGAACAGCACCTGCCCGCCCTGCTGGAAGACAAGGTCGCCACCCGGATCTTCGCCAAGGACCCCACCCTGTGGGGTCCCGACGCCGAGGCCGAGGCCACCGTCCGGCTCGGCTGGGTCGAGGCGGCCACCGTCTCCCAGCGTCTTGTCGCTGACATCCTGGCCCTCCGTGACGCCCTGCGCGCCGACGGCGTCAGCCGGATTGTCCTGTGCGGCATGGGCGGATCCTCGCTGGCCCCCGAGGTCATCGCCGGAACCGCCGGCGTCGAGCTGACCGTGCTGGACAGCACCGATCCGGAACAGGTCGCCTCCGCGCTTGCGGACCGGCTGGCCGAAACCGCGATTGTGGTGTCCTCCAAGTCCGGCTCCACCCTGGAGACGGATTCGCAGCGCCGGATCTTTGAGACCGCCTTTACCGAGGCCGGGCTCGACGCGAAGAGCCGCATCATCATCGTCACCGATCCGGGTTCGCCGCTGGACAAGGCCTCCCGCGAGGCCGGCTACCGCGCCGTCTTCAACGCCGACCCCACCGTCGGCGGACGCTACTCGGCGCTCACCGCGTTCGGGATGGTGCCGTGCGGACTGGCCGGCGTGGACATCCAGGCATTCCTGGACGAGGCGGAGGAAGCCGCCGAGGTCCTCAATGAGGACGGCGAGGAAAACATCGGCCTCGCCCTCGGCGCGGCGCTGGGCGGCACCAGTCCGCTGCGCGACAAGATCGTCATCGCCGAGGACGGCTCCGGGATCAAGGGCTTCGCGGACTGGGCCGAACAGCTCATCGCCGAGTCCACCGGCAAGCTCGGCACCGGTGTGCTGCCGGTCGTCGCCGGGCCGTCCTCCCCGGAGGCCACCCTCGGCGCCCCCGACGTCCTGGTGATCCGCCTCGTCGCGGCGGACGCCGACGTCGAACTCGGCGACAACGAGGTCGCGATCGCCGGCGGCCTGCCCACCCAGATGATGACGTGGGAGTTCGCCACCGCGGTCGCCGGGCGCCTCCTCGGCATCAACCCCTATGACCAGCCCGACGTCGAGGCCGCCAAGGTGGCGGCGCGCGGCCTGCTGGACGCCCAGCCCGAACCGACGCCGGCGGCCTTCACCGACGGCGCCATCGAGGTGCGCGGCGGCGACTGGCTCGGCGGTGCGGGCACCGCGGCCGAAGCGGTCAGCGCCCTGCTGGGCGAACTTGGTCCGGACAACTACTTGAGCGTCCAGGCCTACTTCGACCGGCTTGCCTATGCACCCCTTGAGGGGGTCCGGGACCAGCTGGCAGCGCTCAGCGGCCGTCCGGTGACCTTCGGCTGGGGTCCGCGGTTCCTGCACTCGACCGGGCAGTTCCACAAGGGCGGACCCGCGATCGGAGTCTTCCTGCAGGTGACGTCCGCGTCGGCCACCGACCTGGCCATCCCGGACCGTCCCTTCAGCTTCGGCGAGCTGATCTCCGCGCAAGCCGCCGGCGATGCGCAGGTACTCGCTGAACACGGCCGCCCGGTCCTCCGCCTGCACCTCACGGACCGCGCCGCCGGCGTCCGCCAGCTGCAGGAGATTATCTCCACGCTGGCTGGCCAGGCAGTCCCCTCCTCCGAAAGCTAAGGCGCCCACGCAACCATGCCAGACAAACACAACGGCGGCCGCAGCTCCGCGACGCGTTCGGGCCGGCCTGCCCGCAACCCGCTCCGGGACCCGCGGGACCGCCGCCTGAACCGTATTGCCGGACCGTCGTCGCTGGTCCTGTTCGGGGTCACGGGGGACCTCGCACGCAAGAAGCTCATGCCGGCCGTCTACGACCTGGCCAACCGCGGGCTGCTGCCGCCCAGCTTCGCCCTGGTGGGCTTCGCCCGGCGGCACTGGGAGACCGAGGACTTCGCCGCCGAGGTGAAGGCCGCGGTCAAGGCCTACGCCCGCACCCCGTTCGATGAAACGGTGTGGACGCAGCTCGCCGAGGGCATCCGCTTCGTGCAGGGCGAGTTCGACGACGACGACGCCTTCAAGCGGCTGTCCGAAACCATCGACGAACTCGATGAGCAGCGCGGAACCCGCGGCAACCACGCGTTCTACCTCTCCATCCCGCCGAATGCCTTTGAGCTGGTCTGCCGGCAGCTGTCCAAGCATGGCCTGGCCCAGGCCGAAGGGAACAAATGGCGGCGCGTTGTGATCGAGAAGCCGTTCGGGCACGATCTCGAGTCAGCGCGGCAGCTCAACGACATCGTCGAGTCGGTGTTCCCGCCGGACGCGGTCTTCCGGATCGACCATTACCTGGGCAAGGAGACGGTGCAGAACATCCTGGCGCTGCGTTTCGCCAACCAGCTCTTCGAGCCGCTCTGGAACGCGAACTACGTGGACCACGTCCAGATCACCATGGCCGAGGACATCGGTACCGGCGGGCGGGCCGGGTACTACGACGGCGTCGGCGCGGCCCGCGACGTTATCCAGAACCACCTGCTCCAGCTCCTGGCGCTGACCGCGATGGAAGAACCGATTTCCTTCAACGCCGATGACCTCCGCGCGGAGAAGGAAAAGGTCCTCGCCGCCGTCCGGCTCCCCGAGGACCTCTCCACGCACTCGGCGCGCGGGCAGTTCACCGGCGGCTGGCAGGGCGGTGAAAAAGTGGTCGGCTACCTCGAGGAGGACGGCATCCCCGCCGACTCCACCACCGAGACGTTCGCCGCGATCCGGGTCGACATCAACACCCGCCGCTGGTCAGGGGTGCCGTTCTACCTGCGCGCCGGCAAGCGGCTGGGACGCCGGGTGACGGAGATCGCCGTCGTGCTCAAACGCGCGCCCAACCTGCTCTTCACCGACCACGGCGAGGATGACTTCGGCCAGAACGCCGTCGTGATCCGGGTCCAGCCCGACGAGGGCGCCACCATCCGCTTCGGGTCCAAGGTCCCGGGCACGCAGATGGAGGTCCGCGACGTCACCATGGACTTCGGCTACGGCCACTCCTTCACCGAGTCCAGCCCGGAGGCCTATGAACGGCTCATCCTCGATGTGTTGCTCGGGGAGCCGCCGCTGTTCCCCCGCCACGCGGAAGTCGAACTGTCCTGGAAGATCCTGGACCCGTTCGAGGAGTACTGGGCGTCCCTGGCCGAGCAACCCGAACCCTACGCCCCGGGAAGCTGGGGACCCCCCTCCGCCGACGAGCTCCTTGCCCGTGACGGACGAACCTGGAGAAGGCCATGATCGTAGATCTTCCCGACACCACCACCTCCAAGATTTCCAAGAAGATTATGGCGCTGCGCGAGCAGGGCGGCGTGATTGCCCTGGGCCGGGTGCTGACCCTCGTGGTCGTCACCAAGTCCGGGCTCGAGGAGGAGGCCATCGAGGCCGCCAACGAGGCCAGCCGGGAGCACCCCTGCCGGATCATCGTCCTCGCCGACGCCGGCGCCAAGGCCCCGACCCGGCTCGATGCGCAGATCCGGGTGGGCGGCGACGCCGGGGCCTCCGAGGTCATCCTGCTCCGCGGCTACGGTGAACTAGCGGAGGAAAGCGAGTCCCTCGTCGCGGCCCTGCTGCTGCCGGACGCGCCGATCGTGGCCTGGTGGCCGCACGGCGCGCCGAAAAACGCCTGCGAGACCTCCATCGGCCGGATCGCGCACCGCCGGATCACGGACTCCGCCAACGAGAACGATCCGCAGCGCGCCCTGGAGAACATCCGCCGCACCTACAAGGCCGGCGACACCGACTTGGCCTGGACCCGCCTGACCAACTGGCGGATCCAGCTCGCCGCGGTCCTGGACCAGGTGAACGGCTCGCCGGTGACGGCGGTCGCCGTCGAGGGCGCCTCGGACTCCCCCAGCACGATCCTGCTGGCGGCCTGGCTCACGCTGGCGCTGGACGCGCCTGTCACGATCGTCGAGGACCCCGCCGGCACCGGGATCCGGCGGGTGCGGCTCACCCGCACCGCAGGGGATGTGCAGCTGTTCCGGCCCGGTCTCACCGTGGCGGAACTGAGCCAGCCCGGGCAGCCGGTCCAGCGCATTTCGTTGCCGCGCCGCAGCCTTAAGGACTGCCTGGCCGAAGAACTGCGCCGCCTCGACCCGGACGAAGTGTTCGGTGAAGTGATTACTATTGGACTGCCACGTACCAATCTAAGGAGTGTCCGTCCCAGTGAGCGCTGACCCCAGAGTAAGCATTCATCCCGACTCGTCCGTCCTGATGGCAGCCATCGCGGCCCGTCTGATCACCAAGCTGGTGGACATCCAGGACAAACACGGCGAGGCGACGGTGGTACTTACCGGCGGGACGATGGGCATCGGCTCGCTCAAGGCCGTGGCCGAGTCGCCAGCCTCTTCCGCCGTTGACTGGTCCAAGGTTAATTTCTGGTGGGGCGATGAGCGCTTCGTCGCCGCCGACGACCCCGAACGCAACGCCCGGCAGGCCCACGAGGCGCTGCTCTCGCGCATCAATGCGGATCCGGCCCGGATCCACGTACCCGGGTCCACCGGCGACTTCGGCACCCCGGAGGAGGCAGCCGTGGACTACGCCCGCCAACTCAGCGACGCGGCGGCAGCGGAACACGCCGCGGACATGTCCGCTGACCGGCCGGAGCACGCGTCAGGACTCCCCCGCTTCGACATCGTCCTGCTGGGGGTGGGGCCGGACGCGCACGTTGCGTCGCTCTTTCCCGAACATGCCGGCATCCGGGAGAAGGAGCATTCCGTGGTGGGGGTCCGCAACTCCCCCAAGCCGCCGCCGCATCGGGTTTCCCTGACGCTGCCCGCCATCAACACGGCCTCGGAAGTCTGGATGGTCGTCGCCGGCGAGGACAAGGCAGGCGCTGTGGGGCTGGCCCTCGCGGGCGCCAACCCTGTGCAGGTGCCGGCGGCCGGGCCGCGGGGCAGGAACGAAACCCTCTGGCTGATCGACGAAAATGCCGCCGCCCGGGTTCCGGCACAGCTGGTCCGGAAGAGTTAGCCCGGCAGGGCTTCTGCCCGGGGCTATCCCCCTGCGTTATCGCCTTGTGTCATCCCTCCGGGAGGGCCCGGCTGGCCCGCAGTCGCTCAAGCGCTCCGGCCAGCACGTCTTCGGCGTCCTGGCTGGAGCGCCGCTCTTTAACGTATTCCAGGTGGCTCTTGAAGCCTTCCGCGGGAACTTCCTCGAGCGCGAACTGCGCCTCGTCCCGGGTGGCCGTCCCGCCGCAGCGGCGGCAGTCCCAGACCCCGGGGACCTGGTCATCGGGCAGCTGGGCGAAGACCAGCGGCGTGTCATGGCCTTTGGCGCAGCGGTAGCTGATGCGGATGCGGGGTGTGCGGACGGCGGCGCCGTCGAGCGGTTCGTGGCGGGGAGAGGCCCCTTCGGTGGCTCCTACGCGGATGCCCCGGAATCCGGAGGCGGAATGCAGCATCGGGAACTCCTGGCTACTTGGGGACGGAATGCGCGTGCAGTCAGCCACAGTGTAGTTCGGAGTTCCCGATGCAAGGGAGGGCCAAAAGGACCCCATATTAAGTTTTCGGAGGGGACTTAGGAGTCGCCGCCGCTGAACCGCATGATCAGGCCAAGGCCGACGATCACGGCACCCCACGTGATACCGAGGATGACCGTGAAACGGTTAAGGTTTCGTTCGGCCACTCCGGAGGAGCTGAGGCCGGAGCTCATGCCGCCGCCGAACATGTCGGACAGACCGCCACCACGACCCTTATGGAGCAGGATGAGCAGGGTCAGCAGGAGGCTGGTGATACCCAGGAGGACCTGCAGAATGACATGAAGAACGTCCACGACGGCCTTTCAGAAGATTTGGATTGCGGGGGCCACGACAGTGTCCGGACTAATCCGTCAGCAGGTGACTCTCGAACCTGACAATATTAGCAAACTCAGCGGCGTCCAGGCTGGCACCGCCGACCAGCAATCCGTCCACGTCGCGTTCCTTGAGGATCGAGGCGGCATTGTTGGCCTTGACCGAGCCGCCATAGAGCAACCGGGTCTTGGCGGCGACGTCCGCGCCGAAGAGGGTGGCGAGCTCGGCGCGGATGGCCGCGCACATTTCCTGGGCGTCGTCCGGCCCGGCAACTTCACCGGTGCCGATGGCCCAGACCGGCTCGTACGCGACGACGAGTTCGGCGGCCTGCTCGGGGGTGAGGCCCTCGACGCCGGCGCGGAGCTGCGCGAGGGTGTGGTCGACGTGTGTTCCGGCCTGCCGGATTTCCAGGCCTTCACCGACACAGAGCACCGGGGTAATGCCGTGCCGGAAGGCTGCCTTGGTTTTGGCGTTCAACACCTCGTCCGACTCGTGGTGGATGGTCCGGCGTTCGCTGTGACCGACGAGGACGTAGCTGCAGCCGAGCTTGGCGAGGAACTGCCCGGAGATGTCGCCAGTGTAGGCGCCGGAGTCGGCCGGGGAGAGATCCTGGCCGCCGTAGACAATCTTGAGCTCGTCGCCCTGAACCAGGGTCTGGACTCCGCGAAGATCGGTGAACGGTGGGAAGACGGCGACCTCCACCCGGCCGTAGTCGTGCTTGGCGTCGGACAGGGTCCAGGCCAGTTTCTGCAGGAGGGTGATGCCCTGGACATGGTCCATGTTCATCTTCCAGTTGCCCGCAATGAAGGGCGTGCGGTCGAAGGTGCCGTTGGTTGAAGTAGTCACGTGGTCTCCCAAAAGGTCGTAGCAGTGGAACAGCCGGCAGGGCGCCCCGGCCCGGGATGGGCGCCCTGCCGGCCGGAGGGTCTAGCGGTCCAGGACGCTCAGGCCGGGAAGATCCTTGCCTTCAAGGTACTCGAGGCTGGCGCCGCCGCCGGTGGAGATGTGACCGAACTGGTCATCGGCGAATCCGAGGGTCCGCACTGCGGCAGCGGAATCGCCGCCACCGACCACCGTGAACGCCCCGGTCTCGGTCAGCGCCTGCGCGATGGCCCGGGTGCCCGCGGCGAAAGCCGCGAACTCGAACACGCCCATGGGGCCGTTCCAGAACACCGTCCGGGCGCTCTTGATCCGTTCAGCGAAGGCTGCCGCGGATTCCGGTCCGATGTCCAGGCCGATGCCCTGGGCGCCGAAGCTGCTGCCTTCAATCGCCTCGGCCCGCACTGTCTCGTGCTCGGCGTCGGCGGCGAACTTGCTGGCCACCACGACGTCGGTGGGAACCACGAACTCGGTGCCGGCGTCCGCGGCGCGCTTGAGGTAGTCCTGCACGACCGGGACCTGGTCCTCTTCCAGCAGGCTGCCGGCCACCTTGTGGCCCGCGGCGGCGAGGAAGGTGAACAGCATGCCGCCGCCGACCAGGATGGTGTCCGCTTTGCCGATGAGGTTGTCGATCACGGCGAGCTTGTCCGAGACCTTTGACCCGCCCAGCACGACAACGTAGGGGCGCTGAGTGTCCGTGGTGAGCTTGCGCAGCACCTCGACCTCGGCGCGGACCAGGTCGCCCTGGTAGGACGGCAGGCGGGTGGCAACGTCGTACACGGACGCATGCTTTCGGTGCACGGCCCCGAAGGCATCATCCACGAAGGCGCCGCTGGAACCGGTCAGGGCCACCAGCTCGTCCGCGAACGCGCCGCGCTCGGCGTCGTCTTTGGACGTCTCACGGGCGTCGAAGCGGACATTTTCGAGGACGAGGACTTCACCGTCCTGCAGGGCCGCGGCGGAGGCCCGGGCGGACTCCCCGACGGTGTCCTCCGCCAGGGACACCTTAAAGGAAGCGAGCTCGGTCAGCCGCGCCGCGGCAGGCTCGAGCGAGTACTTGTCCTCGGGGGCGCCCTTGGGGCGGCCAAGGTGGGCTGTGACCAGCACGCGGGCGCCGGCGTCGGTAAGCTTCGCCAGCACCGGCAGGGAAGCCTTGATGCGGCCGTCGTCAGTCACTGTAGAGCCGTCGAGCGGCACGTTCAGGTCACTTCTGACCAGAACGTACCGCCCGCGGACACCATCAGCGATCAGTTCGTCGAGGGTGTGGAATGTCATGAGTCTTACCCTAGCCCAGCTTGGCTGCGACGAGCTCCGTGAGGTCCACGAGGCGGTTGGAGTAGCCCCATTCGTTGTCATACCAGGCAACAACCTTGACCTGGTTGCCGATCACCTTGGTCAGGCCGGAGTCGAAGATGGAGGACGCCGGGTCGCCGACGATGTCCGAGGAGACGATCGGCTCATCGGTGTAGGTCAGCAGGCCCTTGAGCTCTGCGGTCTCGGAGGCGGCCTTGAGGACTGCGTTGACTTCCTCGACCGTGGTTTCGCGGGAGACGACGACGGTCAGGTCAGTGGCGGAACCGGTGGGAACGGGGACGCGGATGGCGTAGCCGTCGAGCTTGCCCTTGAGTTCCGGGAGGACCAGGCCGATTGCCTTGGCCGCACCCGTGGAGGTGGGGACCATGTTGATGGCGGCGGCGCGGGCGCGGCGGAGGTCCTTGTGCGGGCCGTCCTGCAGGTTCTGGTCGGCCGTGTAGGCGTGGATGGTGGTCATCAGGCCGTGCTCGATGCCGAAGGCGTCGTTGACCACCTTGGCCAGCGGGCCGAGGCAGTTGGTGGTGCAGGAGGCGTTGGAGATGATGTGGTGCGCGGCGGGGTCGTAGAGCTTCTCGTTGACGCCCATCACGATCGTGATGTCCTCGCCCTTGGCGGGGGCGGAGATCAGCACCTTCTTGGCGCCGGCGTCGATATGCTTCTGCGCGTCGGCGGCCTTGGTGAAGAACCCGGTGGATTCGATCACGATGTCCACGCCGAGCTCGCCCCACGGCAGCTTGGCCGGATCGCGCTCGGCCAGGACCTTGACGGTCTTGCCGTCGACGACGATGTTGCCGTCCTTGACCTCGATGCTCTCCTGCAGGCGTCCGCCCACGGAGTCGTACTTGAAGAGGTGGGCCAGGGCTTCCGGGCTGGTGAGGTCGTTCACGGCCACGATCTCCAGGTCTGCCCCCTGGGCAAGTGCGGCGCGGAAGTAGTTGCGGCCAATACGGCCGAAGCCGTTAATACCAATACGGGTGGTCACGTTTTCAGTCTCCTTGGTGCTCTTGCAAGCACGACTAGTTGAGAAGGCGCTCAAGCCAACTAACAAATCCCGCACGCCATTGGGCAGAGATGATTAACAGATCGGAGGGCGACCAGCCACATTGCTGAAGGCTGACCGCCTTCCGTGACCTATCTTACGTTTAACTTGGCCTGCCCCCGCAAGTGCGGGGGCAGGCCGTCCACGATCTGAGCCGGCCGGCCCGAATTGTGAAGTTTGTTACAGGTGCGTGAACTCCGTCCGACGGACCAGCGACGCGGCGGTGTTAAAGCGTGATCAGGCCGGTGGCGTTCTTGCGGGCGGCGTCAAAGCGCTTGGCGACGTCGGCCCAGTTCACGATGTTCCAGAAGGCCTTGACGTAATCGGCCTTGACGTTGACGTAGTCCAGGTAGAAGGCGTGCTCCCACATGTCCAGCATCAGCAGCGGGGTGGTGCCGAGCGCGACGTTGCCCTGCTGGTCGTAGAGCTGCTCGATGACGAGGTTGCCGCCGATGGGCTCGTAGGCCAGGAAGCCCCAGCCGGATCCCTGCAGGCCCAGCGCCGCGGCGCTGAACTGGGCGCGGAACGCGTCGAAGGAGCCGAACGCGTCGTCGATAGCGGCTGCCAGCTCACCAACGGGTTTGTCGCCGCCGTCCGGGGAGAGGTTGTTCCAGAACACCGAGTGGTTGACGTGCCCGCCGGTGTGAAACGCGAGGTCCTTGGAGAGGCGGTTGATGTTGGCGAAGTCGCCCTTGTCGCGTGCCTCGGCCAGCTGGGCGAGGGCGTTGTTGGCTCCGGCCACGTAGGCGGCGTGGTGCTTGCTGTGGTGCAGCTCCATGATCCGCGCGGAAATGTGGGGCTCCAGCGCTGCGTAGTCGTAGCTCAGTTCGGGCAGTACATACTCGGTCACAAAATCCTCCAATGTCGTGGACTGGTTGTCCGTTGGGTAACTCTCGGATTGTGCATCCGGATGCGGTGGCACCCGGAAGGCTCTGGATCGGAATCCAGTGGGCATAGCCTCCGGTCCCCCTGAGGTATTCCCGCCGGCCCGATCCGATTCTGCAGATGTTTCTGCGGAGAGGCTACTCGTCCAGCATTTCCGGCGTCACATTGGCTTCCGTGCCGGGGATGCCGAGGTCCTGCGCTCGTTTGTCCGCCATGGCCAGCAGGCGGCGGATCCGCCCGGCGATGGCGTCCTTGGTCATCACGGGGTCCGCGAGGCGGCCAAGTTCATCAAGGCTGGCCTGTTTGTGCGCCACGCGGAGTTCACCGGCGTACTTCAGGTGGTCCGGGACGTCGTCGCCGAGGATCTCCAGGGCACGGTCCACGCGGGCGCCCGCGGCGACTGCAGCCTGGGCCGAACGCCGCAGGTTGGCGTCGTCGAAGTTGGCCAGCCGGTTGGCGGTGGCCCGGACTTCCTTGCGCATCCGCCGTTCCTCCCACACCATGAGCGCGTCGTGGGCCCCCATCCGGGTCAGCAGCGCGGCGATCGTGTCGCCGTCGCGGATCACCACGCGGTCCACTCCCCTGACCTCGCGGGCCTTGGCCTGGATGCCGAGCCGGCGGGCCGCGCCCACGAGGGCCAGGGCCGACTCGGGGCCGGGGCAGGTGACCTCCATGGCGGAGGACCGGCCGGGCTCGGTGAGGGAGCCGTGGGCCAGGAAGGCGCCGCGCCAGACAGCCTCGGCGTCGGCGGCGGATCCGTTCACCACGACCGAGGGCAGGCCGCGAACCGGGCGGCCCCGGGCGTCCAGCAGGCCGGTCTGGCGGGCGAGGGCCTCGCCGTCGCGCACCACCCGGACGACGTAGCGGCTGCCGCGGCGCAGTCCGCCGCCGGACACGACAATGATCTCGCTCTGGTGGCCGTAAACCTCGGCGATGGCGGCGCGCAGCCGCCGCGCGGTCGAGGCGAGGTCGACTTCGGCCTCGATCACGATCCGTCCGGAAATGATGTGGAGTCCGCCGGCGAAGCGAAGCATGGCGGACACTTCAGCCTTGCGGACCGAGGACTTCTTGATGTCCAGCCGGGAAAGTTCTTCCTTGACTGATGCTGTCAGTGCCATGGCACTTTTCCTACCTGTTCCCGAAAATGTCGTGGTACGCCGTTGCCAGACGCAGCGGGTCGTGGATCGGCCGGCGGCTCGACGCCCCCACTTTACCCAACACCACCTCCGCGCCGAGCATCCCGGCCGCCTGTTCGAAATCGGCGAGGTCCGTCACGGAGGCCGGATCGGCCAGGACGACGTCGATCGTGAAGTCCGGGGCGTAGTCCCGGAGCACCCGCAAGTGGTCGGCGGCGGACATGCCGAGGGTTTCCTTGGTGTCGGTGGCGAGATTCATGGTGAGGCAGCGGCGTGCGGCCGTGCTGCAGAGCGCCTCGCGCATTTCCGGCAGCAGCAGGTGCGGCAGCACGGAGGTGTACCAGGAGCCGGGGCCCAGGATGACCCAGTCGGCCAGTTCGATCGCGGTCAGCGCCTCGATGCAGGCGGGGGCGTCCGCAGGCAGCAGGCGGACGCGTTCCAGCGAGCCGGCGATGGCGCACTTCGCCTGGCCGGTCAGGGTCTGCAGCGCCTGGCTGCCGTCCGGCGCGGTGACCCGGACCTGGCCCTCGATGGTCAGCGGGACGCTGGACATCGGCAGGACCTCCCCGCGGGCGCCCAGCAGCGCGCCGGCCCATTTGAGGCCGGCCACGGTGTCGCCGAGGAGCTCCCACAGGGTCACGATCAGCAGGTTGCCCATGGCGTGCTCGTCGAGGGAACCGCCGCGGCCCTTGCCGGGCGCGAAGCGGTGCTGCATGACGTCGCGCCACGTGCGGCCCCAGTCGGTGTCGTCACAGAGCGCCGACAGCGCCATCCGGAGGTCACCGGGCGGCAGGACGCCGTACTCCTCGCGCAGCCGTCCCGAGGACCCGCCGTCGTCCGCGACGGTGACGACGGCGGTCAGCTCTGAGGTGAGGAGGCGCAGCGCGGACAGCGACGCGGCGAGGCCGTGGCCGCCGCCGAGCGCCACCACGGAGGGACCTTTGTCCTGCTGGCTGGCGAAGGCGGCGCTGGCCGGGGGGACAAGCGGCAGAGGACCGGTGAGCAGCGCCATTATTCGCGGCCCAGGTCCCGGTGGGTGGTGGTCACGGTGACCCGCGGGTACTGCGCGAGCCGGCGGGACAGCTCGACGGCGACGGCCACGGAGCGGTGCTTGCCGCCGGTGCAGCCGACGGCGATGGTGGCGTAGTGCTTGTTCTCCCGACGGTAGCCGTCGAGGACCGGTTCGAGGGCCAGCACATAGCGTTCCACGAAGCTGCTGACGCCACGGGCCTCCAGCACGTAGTCGCTGACGTCCCGGTCCAGCCCGGTGTGCGGGCGCAGCGCCGGGACCCAGTGCGGGTTGGGGATGAAGCGGGCGTCGGCGACGAAGTTGGCGTCGACCGGGAGCCCGTATTTGAAACCGAAACTCATCACGTTGAGGCGGAGGGCCACGGGCCCAGTTTCGCTGAACAGTTCGGTGATCGCGGTGGCGAGGCCGTGGACGTTCAGGGTCGAGGTGTCCAGCACGATGTCGGCGGAGGTGCGGAGTTCGTGCAGCACCTCGCGTTCGGCGGCGATGCCGTCCAGGATCCTGCCGCCGCCCTGCAGCGGGTGGGGGCGCCGGCCCTGCTCGAACCGGCGGACGAGGACGTCGTCGTTCGCGTCCAGGAACAGCACCCGGAATCCGACGCCGCTGGCTTCCAGGTTGCGCAGGGCGGTGCGGATGTCAGCAAACAGCTCCTTGCTGCGGACGTCCATCACGACCGCGAGCTTGGAAATGGAACCCGGCGCGTGGGACACGATTTCCGCGAGGGTGCCGAGCATCTGCGGGGGGAGGTTTTCCACGACGTACCAGCCGTGGTCCTCCAGCGCGTCCGACGCAGTGCTCCGGCCGGCTCCCGACATGCCCGTCACGACGAGCAGTTCGGCCTCGACGGGTTTGACCGGCGTCATGCCGTCCGACTCCGTCCCGGATCCTACCGTCGACTCTGCCATCAGTGAAGCCCCGTTCTGCTGTGCTGTTGTTCCCGATGTCTGACAGGAGCGGCCCGCGGTGCGATGAACCGCGGCGCGCCGTTTCCCAAGTCCTTACCCTAGCTAAGTTTGCCGGGGCTAGCTAAGTCTCCAGGATTTCGCCGGTGGTCATGTTGATGGCGGGGACGGTGGCGGAGCCGCCGCCGTCGTCGCTGAAGTGCCGGACGATCGCCGCTGCCAGCGAGGGGCCGATCCCCTTGGCGCCGGTGAGTTCCTCGACGCTGGCGGTCCTGATGCTCCTGACCGAGCCGAACTGGGCGAGCAGGGCCTTGCGCTTGGATTCGCCGAGGCCGGGCACGCCGTCGAGCGCCGACACGGTCATCGCCTTGCCCCGCTTCTGCCGGTGGAAGGAGATCGCGAAGCGGTGGGCCTCGTCGCGGACGCGCTGCAACAGGTACAGCCCGGCCGAGGCGCGCGGCAGGATCACCGGGAAGTCGCTGTCCGGCAGCCAGACCTCCTCGAGCCGTTTGGCGAGCCCGACGACGTAGACGTCGTCGATGCCCAGTTCGGCCAGGGCACGGGCGGCCGCGTTGACCTGCGGCCTGCCGCCATCGACCACCACGAGGTTGGGCGGGTAGGCGAACCTGGTCCGCGGCGCCGGGGTTGTCGTGTCGGCCAGTGCAACCGCGGAAGAAGCCGCGACGGCGGCGTCGGCCGTGGCGTTGAGCATGGCCTGATGCCCCGGCTGCCGGGCGGCGTCCGCCTGGACGGTTTTCTCCTGCAGGTAGTTCCGGAACCGCCGGGTCAGCACGTCATGCATGGCCGCGGTGTCGTCCGTGGCGGCGGCGCCGGTGACGGAGAACTTCCGGTATTCGGACTTCTTCGGCAGACCGTCCTCGACCACCACCATGGAACCGACCACGTTGGTGCCCTGGACGTGTGAGATGTCGAAGCATTCGATCCGCATCAGCGCGACCGGCAGATCGAGGGCCTCCTGCAGTTCCTGCAGTGCCTGGGACCGCAGCGTCAGATCCCCGGCGCGGCGGGATTTGTGGAGCTTGAGGGCGTGCTCGGCGTTTTCCCGGACGGTGGACAGCAGGGCGGCCTTGTCCCCGCGCTGCGGCACTCGGACATCGACGCGCGCCCCGCGCAGCCCGCTGAGCCACTGGGCCAGCTCCGCGGCGTTGCTGGGCTCCGCCGGGACGAGGACCTCGCGGGGCAGTCTGCCCTGGAGGCCGGCTTCCTCGCCGTACACCTGCTGGAGCAGGTGCTCAACGAGGTCCGGCGTGGTGGAATCCTCGACCTTTTCGACGACCCAGCCGCGCTGGCCGCGGATCCGGCCGCCACGGACGTGGAAAACCTGCACGGCGGCTTCGAGTTCGTCCTCGTGCAGGGCGAAGACATCGGCGTCGGTGCCCTCGGCGAGGACGACGGCGTTGCGTTCGAACACCTTCTTCAGCGCGACGATGTCGTCGCGGATCCGCGCTGCCCGCTCGTAGTCCAGTTCCGCGACGGCGGCGGCCATGTCCTTTTCCAGCCGCGTGACGAAGGGCTTGGCCTCGCCGCCCATGAAGGTGCAGAAGTCCTCGGCCAGGGCGCGGTGCTCCTCGGCGGAGATGCGTCCGACGCAGGGCGCCGCGCACTTGTCGATGTAGCCGAGCAGGCAAGGCCTGCCGCTGGCCTCGGCCCGCTTCAGGACGCCGGTGCTGCAGCTGCGGACGGGGAAAACGCGCAGCAGGGTGTCCATGGTGTCGCGGATGGCACCGGCGGTATAGGGGCCGAAGTAGCGGGTGCCCTTGCGGCGTTCGCCGCGCAGGACCTGGACGCGCGGGTACTTATCCCCCATTGAGACGGCCAGGTACGGGTAGCTTTTGTCGTCCCGGAACATCACGTTGAACCGGGGCTTGAATTCCTTGATCCAGGTGTACTCGAGCTGCAGCGATTCGAGTTCGCTGCCGACGACGGTCCACTCGACGCTGCTGGCCGCATGGACCATCGCATGGGTCTTGGGGAGCAGCCCTGCCGGGTTCGCGAAGTAGGAGTTCAGCCGCGCGCGCAGGTTCTTGGCCTTGCCGACATAGACGACCCGGCCATGCGGGTCGCGGAAGCGGTACACGCCCGGATTGGTCGGAATCTCACCCGTCTGGGGTCGGTAACTCGCTGGATCTGCCACGGTTCAAGTCTACTGAGCCTGCGGCGATGACTCGGACGGCGGGTCCCGGGCCGCTCGGCCCCTGGCGCTCAGGCCGTGCCGGTCCTCCCTTTATTCAATGGATTTGCTCTGGTTGTAGATCGGGGAGCGTTCCTGGCCGCTGAGTTCCGCGATCGCATCCATGATGCGGTCGGTGGCCTGCCGGCGGGCGGGCAGGGAGTGGTCCGGCCCGGTCTTGTCGAAGTACAGCGGTGCACCGACTTTCATGGTGAAGTGCTGCGGCTTGACCGACTTGCTGTCTGCGGGCTGGAGGTGTTCGGTGCCGACCAGTCCGACCGGGATCACCGGGGCGCCCGTGGTCAGGGCCAGCCAGCCGACGCCAGTGCGGCCGCGATAGAGGATGCCGTCGCGGGAACGTGTTCCCTCCGGATAGATGCCGACGCCCTTGCCGGAGTCAAGGATTTCCAGCAGGGTCTTGAGCGCCTGGACGCTGGCGGCCTGTTCGCCGCGTTCCACCGGGATGGAACCGACAGCTTCGAAGAAGGACTTCATCACCTTGCCCTTGACCCCGCCGGTGGTGAAATATTCCGCTTTGGCGAAGAAGGCCACGGGGCGGGGCATAAGCGCCTGGACGATCACACTGTCCAGGAAGGACAGGTGGTTGGGGGCCACGATGAACGGCCCCTCCTTGGGGACGTTTTCGAGTCCGATGACCGTGGGCCGGCACGTCGAGGTCACCAGGCCCCGCGTGGTCCAGCGGATTGCATCAAACATTGCCATCGGTGTGCACCTCGTCTACGGCGTCGGTCATCGGGTCAGCGGTCACTGCGTCCGGGTTCACGGCGGTAACCCGCCCCGGATCCCGCCGGGCAATGGTCTCGTGGAGGGCCGCGCTGCTGTGCACGATCTCCACCGCGCCGGCCGCGTCGAGTTCGCCGTCCGGAGCGAAGCCCCAGCCTACGCCGATGCATTCAATTCCGTTGGCAGCCGCTCCGGCCACGTCCTGCGCGCGGTCTCCCACCATCACGGCATGCCGGGTGTCCACGCCGTAGTGGCCGGAGAGGTCCGCCAGCGCTGCGGCCACGATCGCCGCCTTCCCGGAGGGACCCCCGGCTGCCGCCGCCTCGTCGGCATCCGAGCCGCGGATGGTGTGGAACAGGGCCGCGATGCCGTGGTGCTCCAGGACAATGCGGGCGAGGCCTTCAGGCTTCTGGGTCGCGACGGCGATGGGCCGGCCTGCCTCGGCGAAGGATTCCAGCAATGCCCGGATTCCCGGGTACAGCAGGCTTTGGCCGATGCCCGTGGCGCGGTAGTGCCCGCGGTAGATGCGGATGGCGTCCTGGAGCCGTTCGGCCGGCACGCCGGCGATGTCCGTGAGGGAATGGCTGAGTTTCGGGCCGATCATGGCATCCATCAGGGCTTGGCCGGGAACGCCGAGTCCAAGCTCCGTGAGGGCCGCTGCGATTCCGTCCGTTATCCCTCCGGCCGGATCGACAAGAGTGCCGTCCAGGTCGAAGATCACGGGCACTGTTGTTTGCGTCACCGGCCTAGTTTCTCACGAGAGCACGGATGCCAGAAACTCGCATGCCCCGGTGGGAATGTATCCGTGGCGGGAGGGCCGGCGCCTCCGCGGAGACTGCGTGGAGGCACCGGGGCCGGGCCGGGTCAGGCCAGAATTTCTGCGAGGAAGGCCGCCGTGTGGCTCTCGGTGGACTTGGCCACCTGTTCCGGGGTTCCGGAGGCGACAATCCGGCCGCCGCCGGACCCGCCGTCGGGGCCCAGGTCCACGATCCAGTCCGCACTCTTGATGACATCGAGGTTGTGCTCGATCGTGATGACCGTGTTGCCCTTTTCCACGAGGCCCTGGAGGACCAGGAGCAGCTTGCGGATGTCCTCAAAGTGCAGGCCGGTGGTGGGTTCGTCCAGCACGTAGATGCTGCGCCCGTTGGAGCGCTTCTGCAGCTCCGCGGCGAGCTTGACGCGCTGCGCCTCGCCGCCGGAGAGCGTCGTTGCGGGCTGGCCCAGGCGGACGTAGCCGAGGCCGACGTCGACGAGGGTCCTGAGGTGCCGGGCGATCGGCGAGAAGGCAGCGAAGAACTCCGCGCCTTCCTCGATCGGCATGTTCAGGACATCGGCGATCGTTTTGCCCTTGTAGTGGACTTCCAGGGTTTCGCGGTTGTACCGGGCGCCGTGGCATACCTCGCAGGGCACGTACACGTCCGGCAAAAAGTTCATTTCGATCTTCAGCGTTCCGTCGCCGGAGCAGGCCTCGCAGCGGCCGCCCTTGACGTTGAAGGAAAACCGGCCAGGCAGGTAGCCGCGGACCTTGGCCTCGGTGGTTTCGGCGAAGAGCTTCCGGATGTTGTCAAAGACGCCCGTGTAGGTCGCCGGGTTGGACCGCGGGGTCCGGCCGATCGGGCTCTGGTCGACGTGGACCACCTTGTCGAGGTGCTCGAGGCCCTGGATTGACTTGTGCCGCCCGGCCACCTGCTTGGCGCCGTTGAGCTTGTTGGCGAGGACCTTGTAGAGGATCTCGTTGACCAGGGTGGACTTGCCGGAGCCGCTGACGCCGGTCACCGCGGTGAACAGGCCCAGCGGGAAGGCGGCATCCACGTTCAGGAGGTTGTTCTCCTTGGCGCCGACGACCTTGAGTTCGCGCTTCTTGTCGTACTTGCGGCGTTTCTTGGGGATTTCAATCCGTTTACGGCCGGAGAGGTAGTCGCCGGTGAGCGATCCGGTGTTCTCAAGCAGCTCCTTGTAGGAACCCGAGTGCACCACCATGCCGCCGTGTTCACCGGCCCCCGGTCCGATGTCCACCACCCAGTCGGCTTCCTGGATGGTGTCCTCGTCGTGCTCCACCACGATGAGGGTGTTCCCGAGGTCCCGCAGCCGGGTGAGAGTCTCGATCAGGCGGCGGTTGTCCCGCTGGTGCAGGCCGATGGACGGCTCGTCCAGGACGTAAAGCACGCCCACGAGGCCGGAGCCGATCTGGGTGGCCAGCCGGATGCGCTGGGCTTCGCCGCCGGACAAGGTGCCGGACGGGCGCTCCAGGTTCAGGTACTCCAGTCCGACGTCGAGCAGGAACGTCAGGCGGGCCTGGATCTCCTTGAGGACTTGGTTCGCGATCTGGGCTTCGCGGCCGGTGAGGACGAGATTGTCCAGGAAGTGGGCGCATTCGCGCATCGGCAGGGCGGCGACCTCGGCAATGGACTTGCCGTTGATCAGCACCGAGAGCGACGCCGGGTTCAGGCGCGCGCCGTTGCACGCCGGGCAAGGGATCTGCCGCATGTATTCCTCGTAGCGGTCGCGGGCCGAGTCCGAGTCCGTTTCGAGGTGTTTGCGGTGGACGTACTGGATGACGCCCTCGAAGCCGGTGCTGTATTTGCGTTCCCGGCCGAAGCGGTTGCGGTACTGCACCACGACTTTGTGGTCCTTGCCGTGCAGCACGGTCTGGCGGGTGTCCTCGGAGAGCTTGTCCCACGGGGTCGTCATCGAGAAACCGAGTTCCTTGGCGAGACCGCCGAGCAGGCGGTTCCAGTACTCGGTCGTGGCGGTGCCCAGGGACCACGGTGCGATGGCCCCTTCCGCGAGGGACAGTTCCCCGTTCGGGATGATGAGTTCCTCATCGACTTCCAGCTTCGTGCCGATGCCGCTGCAGGCCGAGCAGGCGCCGAAGGGGTTGTTGAAGGAGAAGGAGCGGGGCTCGATCTCGTCGATGGCGAGGGGGTGCTCGTTGGGGCAGGCGAGGTGCTCGGAGAACGCCCGGATCCGCTCCGGGTCATCAGCTTCAAGGTCGACGAATTCGGCGAGGATGCGCCCCTCGGCCAGACCCAGAGCGGTTTCCACCGAGTCGGTGAGCCGCTGGCTGATGCCTTCCTTGACCACGAGGCGGTCCACGACCACTTCAATGGTGTGCTTGAACTGCTTTCCCAGCTTGGGGGGATCGCTCAGCTGGATCAGCTTGTCATCGACCCGCGCCCGCGAGTAGCCCTTCGCGGTGAGTTCCTTGAACAGTTCGACAAACTCGCCCTTGCGGCCGCGGACCACCGGGGCCAGGACCTGGAAGCGGGTGCCCTCCGGCAGTTCCAGCAGCTGGTCGACGATCTGCTGCGGGGTCTGCTTCGCGACGAGCTCCCCGCAGACGGGGCAGAACGGGCGGCCGACGCGGGCCCACAGCAGGCGCATGTAGTCGTAGATCTCGGTGATGGTGCCCACGGTGGAGCGGGGGTTCTTGCTGGTGGACTTCTGGTCGATGGACACCGCGGGCGAGAGGCCCTCAATGAAGTCGACGTCGGGCTTGTCCACCTGGCCCAGGAACTGCCGGGCGTAGGCGGACAGGGATTCGACATACCGGCGCTGGCCCTCGGCGAAGATCGTGTCGAAGGCCAGGGACGACTTGCCCGACCCGGAGAGCCCGGTGAAGACAATCATGGAGTCGCGGGGCAGGTCCAGGTCAACGTTGCGCAGGTTGTGCTCGCGCGCCCCCTTGACAATGAGCCGGGACATGTCCGGGCGTTTCACCGCGGGGCGGGGATCCGCCGCGCGGCCCGGTTTGACCGGACTCATCGGATCGGAGTCCATCGGAACTGGGCTCTCCTGGACTGCGGAGGGCGGGGAATCAACGGCTGGATCTTCAGCTACGGCTTTAGGCACGCTACCAATGCTAATCGAAAACTTCTTCGAATTTCCATTTCCGGCCGTGCCGCCGGGCGGGCCAGGCCACCCGATGTGTTAATGGTGCGCTAGTCGCGGTCGTAGGCGGCGGCGAGGAGTTGGACGGCCTCGGCGAAGCTGGCGCCCTGGGCCTTTGCTGCGGCAGCGAACTCGGCGGCGGCAGCGGAGAGGGAACTCCAGGCCTCGTCCCGGGCGCACACCACCGTCCCGTTCCGGCCCCTGGTCACCACAACGCCGGCGCCCTCGAGTTCCTTGTAGGCGCGGGCCACGGTATGCGGCGCGACGCCCAGTTCGCCGGCCAGGCTCCGGACGGCAGGAAGCTTGGTCCCGGGCGCCAGGGTGCCGTTGTCCGCCCGTTCAATGACGTTGAGCCGGAGCTGTTCGAACAGCGGGACGGAGCTGCCCGGATTGGGCCGCCAGGCACCCGGGAACGGTGTGATGGACGTCTCGGTGGGGGTCACTGTCCGGGCTCCTTGGGGTGCTTGCCGTGTTCGCGGCGGGCGAACTGCGCCTCGTGCAGATTCGGGTACAGCCCGCCCCTGGCCATGAGTTGCCGGTGGGTGCCCTGTTCAACAATCCGTCCTTGGTCCATGACGAGAATTAGATCAGCGTCCCGGACGGTGGACAAGCGGTGGGCAATCACGAAGCTGGTCCGCCCCTGCCGGAGCCGCCGCATGGCCTGCCGGATCTGCGCCCCCGTGCGGCTGTCCACGGAGCTGGTCGCCTCGTCGAGGACCAGGATGCCGCGCCCGGCCAGCTGTGCCCTGGCGATCGCGATCAGCTGGCGCTGGCCGCGGCTCAGCGAGTCACCGTCGTTCCCGAGCATCGTGGCGTAGCCGCCGGGCAGGGCACGGACGAACTGGTCCACGTGGCTGGCCTGCGCCGCGGCCACAATGTCGGCGTCGCCCGCGCCGGGGCGGCCGTACTCGATGTTGTCCCGGATGGTTCCGGTGAACAGCCACGTGTCCTGCAGCACTGTGCCGAAATTGGCCCGCAGTTCATCCCGAGGGAGCGCCGCGATGTCCGCCCCGTCGACCGTGATCCTGCCCGAATCCAGTTCGTAGAACCGCATCAGGAGGTTCACCACAGTGCTCTTGCCGGCGCCGGTGTGCCCCACGATCGCTACGGTCTGGCCCGGCTCCACGGCAAAGGACAGGTCCCGGACCACGGGCGAGCCGGGCCGGTAGCCGAAGGTGACACGCTCGAACGTGACCCGGCCGGCGGGCCCGGTCGCCGGCACCCCGGCGGCGGACGCCACAGCGGAGGCCCCAGCGGAGCCCCCCGGCGCACCTGCCGGTGGAGCCGGGGCAGGTTCCGGCGGGATCTCCGGAGCGTCGAGGAGTTCAAAGACCCGCCCCGCCGACACGAGGCAAGACTGCATGAGGGTCAGCATGCCGCCGATCTGCCCCATCGGCACGCTGAAGAGCCTGCTGAACTGGAAGAACGCCTGGAGGCCGCCGATGGTCAGGGCGCCGGAGAGGACCTGAAGGGCCCCGACGACGGCGACCGCGACGTAGTTGAGGTTGGACACCAGGACCATGAGGGGCTGTACGACGCCGGACACGTACTGGGCGCGGGCGCTGGCACGGCACAGCTTGTCGTTGCCGTCCTTGAAACTGGCCGCGGCGGCCTCCTGCCGCCCGAAGGCCTTGATGACCTCGTGGCCGGTGCAGAACTCCTCGAGCTGTGCGTGCAGCTCGCCCGTGCTCCCCCACTGCTCGGTGAAATGGGCCTGGGACTTCCGGGCCAGCAGGAAGGTGATGAGGGTGGACACCGGAACGGAGACCAGCGCGATCACGGCCAGGACCGGGGAGAGCCACAGCATCATGGCCAGGGCCCCGGAGAGCATCAGCAGCGACAGGATCAGCTGGTTGAGGAGCTGGTTGAGGGCCTGGGCGATGTTGTCGACGTCGTTCGTGGCGCGGCTCAGCACGTCCCCGCGGTGTTGGACGTCAAAATGGCTGGACGGCAGGACGTGCAGCTTCTCCTCCACCGAGGCCCTGAGCCCGTAGCCCAGGCGCTGCACCGCTACGGCCGTCAGGGTTCCCTGGAGCCAGCTGAAGACAGCGGCCCCCAGATACATGACGGACACCGCCGCCAGCAGGGTTACCAGTTTTTCCTGGTCGAAGGATCCGGTGGCCACGCCCTCGACGACGACGTCGGTGGCGTCCCCCAGGATTTTGGGCGCCGCCACATTGAGCGCCACAAAGGCGCAGGTGGCGGCGATGACGCCGGCCATCCGCCACTTTGATGGCCGCAGCAGCCCGAGCAGCCGTCCGGCCGTGCGCCAGCGGAACCGGCTGCCACTTCCCGCGTCCTCAGAGGACACCGGATGGGATTCATTGCGGCCGCCGGAGGTCAGGTCCGCCCGGATCAGGTCCGCCCGGGTCGGGTCCGGGGCGTCCCGGGCGGTGGGTGCGTCGGTCCCTGCGTCGAGCGCCGGTTCACGGGTCACAGGGTTTCCTCCAGCACCAGCTGCGACGCTGCGATCTCCTGGTAGCTCGGCGACGACTCCATCAGCTCGTGATGTGTTCCCCGCGCCACGACCCGGCCGTCTTCGATGACCAGTATCAGTCCGGCGTCCACGATCGTGGCGACCCGTTCGGCGACCATCAGGACGGTGGCCGTGTGCAGCAGCGGCGCCATCGCCTCACGGAGCCGGTAGTCGGTGCCGTAGTCCAGGGCCGAAAAGCTGTCGTCAAACAGGTACACGGGAGCCTTCCGGAGCAGCGCGCGCGCGATGCACAGCCGCTGCCGCTGGCCGCCGGAAAAATTCGTGCCGCCCTGGCTCACCGGTGACTCCAGGCCCTGCGGCAGCTCCCGGACAAACTCCGCGGCCTGCGCGGCGTCCAGCACCTGCCAGAGATCCTGGTCCGTCGCCGCGGGCGCCGCCATCCTCAGGTTCCCGGCGAGCGTTCCGGAGAACAAGTACGAATGCTGGGGAACGACGGCGACCAGGTTCCGCAGCGCCGCCAGGGGCAGGCCGCGCACATCGCATCCGCCGATGCTGATCTGCCCGCCGGTGGCTTCCAGGAACCTGGGCAGCAGGTTCAGCAGGGTGGTTTTGCCGGTGCCGGTGGCGCCGATGACCGCCGTCACGGCCCCGGGAGCGGCCGTGAAGCTGACGCCGTCGAGGACCGGCGCCTCGGCGCCCGGGTACGCGAAGGACACGTCGCGGAACTCCACGGCGTTGCCCTCGGGTGCGGCTGCGCCCGGACCGTCCGTGATCGCCGGCGCCGTGTCCAGGACCGCCTGGATCCGTTCGGCGCAGGCTGCCGCGCGGGGTGCCGTCATAAAGACGTACATCGCCATCATGATGGCGATCAGGATCTGCAGGATGTAGGCGATGAACGCCGTCAGCGCGCCCAGCCGCATGTCGCCGGACTGGATCCGGTGACCGCCAAACCAGACCACACCGACCGAGGACAGATTAACCACGAGCATGATCAGCGGCATCATTCCCGCGACCAGCAGCGCGGAACGCAGGTTGTTCCGGGTCAGGTCCCTGTTGGCCCCGTCGAAGCGCCGCATCTCGTGGCCTTGGCGGACAAAGCCCCGGATGACGTTGGCGCCGATGATCTGCTCGCGCAGCACCCGGCTGATCCGATCGATGAGTTCCTGGCCCTGGCGGTAGAGCGGGACCAGGCGGCGCACGATCAGGACCATGATGACCGCGAGCACCGGAATGACCGCGACGACGATGCCGGACAAGGCGATGTCCTGGTGCACGGCCAGCACGATGCCGCCGATGAAGATGGCGGGCGCCGCGACCAGCATCGTGAATACGAGGACCATAAGGGTCTGGATCTGCGCGACGTCGTTCGTGGCCCGGGTGACCAGACTGGCGGCGCCGAACGCGGCGACTTCCTGGGAGGACATGGACTGCACCTTGGCAAACAGTTCTTCGCGCAGTTTCCGGCCGACCTCCATTGCCACGACGGCGCCGAGATACCCGGCGGCGACCGCCGCCGCCACCTGGACGCAGGCGATCGCGGCCATCCACGAACCCAGGTGCAGGATCTCCGGGATGTGGCCGCCGACGATCCCGTTGTCAATGATGGCCGCGTTGAGGGTGGGGAGGAGGAGGTTCGCGGTCGTCTGCACGAGCTGCAGGACCACGATGGCCAGCATGGTCCCTTTGTGGGCGGTCAACAGCCGGCCCGTCAGGCCAATAAGCACCGAACCTCCTTCGCTACGTCAGGGCACGGATCGGGATGGGTCGAGGCAGCCGCCCCCACGCTGCCTCGACATTGTAAGCAGTCTCACACCGTGCTCCCTTGTCATATGTTGTCCGGCCGGTCTGCCGGTCCCGGCTGCGGATCAGGCCCGCTTCCGGGCCACGGCGAAGATCCGACGGAAGGGGAACACGGTGCCATGCGGCCCGGCCGGGTAGGCCTCCGCGAGCAACGTCGAGTATTCGGCTTCAAACACACGGGCGTCCGCGCCGGACAGTGCCGCGAGCACGGGCCGGAGTCCGGTGCCGCGGACCCACTCCAGGACGGGGTCCGGGCCGGGGACGAGCTGGAAGTACGTGGTCTCCCATGCGTCGGCGTCGCAATCGGCGTCGAGCATGATGGCCAGGTAATCGTCCGGCTCGCCCACCACGTCATCGTGGCGCAGCACTCCGGCGAGCCGCCCCGCCCACGCCGGGGACTCAGCCAGCCCGCGCATCAGCGTGTGCGAGGGGGAATTGAAGTTCCCGGGGACCTGCAGCGCGAACCAGGCGCCGGGCCGGAGCGCCGCGAGCCAGCGGGCCAGCATGTCCCGGTGGCCCGGAACCCACTGCAGCGCAGCGTTGGTGACGACGACGTCCGTGTCCGCGGCGGGCATCCAGCCGGCGATGTCTGCCCCGCCGAAGGACAGATTGGGCAGCCGCTCCGCATAGCCGGCGGCCTGGGCCAGCATTTCCGCGGAGGAGTCCAGTCCGGTGACCCGGGCCAGGGGCCAGCGCTCGGCGAGGGTGGCCGTCAGGTTGCCGGGACCGCAGCCGAGATCGACGACCTGACGGGGCGCGTCCGCAAGGACCCGGGCAGTCAGGTCAGAGTACGGCCTGCCCCGGTAGTCCCCGAACTGCACGTATTTGGCGGGATCCCATTTCACTGCTTCCTCCAGTCACCGGCGAACGACGCGACGTCCGAAGCCTAACCCCGGCCGGAATGGCAGCCCAGGAGGCGCGCGACCCTGCCGCGCCGGCCCTGCCGCGCCGGCCCTGGCGCGCCGGCGGGCACGGCGTCCCGGACACAGCCCTGCGCCGCGGCTCCGGCCACTAAGCTGGTGAGCAATGAAACTTGTTGATCAGCTCCCCGCCCCGGCCGCCCGAGTTCCCGGCCGGGCCGGCCTGGACCCGGACGAGCTTTACACCCGCTTTGTCGAGTGGACGGAAACCCGCGGGCTGGCCCTGTACACCGCCCAGGACGAGGCTGTTATGGAGCTTGCCGCCGGCGCCAATGTCATCCTGGCAACCCCGACCGGATCGGGGAAGTCCCTCGTCGCGATCGCGGTGCACTTCCAGGCCATGGCCCGCGGACAGCGCAGTTACTACACCGCACCGATCAAGGCCCTCGTCTCGGAGAAGTTCTTCGCCCTGTGCGAGATCTTCGGCGCCGAGAACGTGGGCATGATCACCGGCGACTCCGGCGTCAACCAGGACGCCCCGATCATCTGCTGCACGGCGGAAATCCTGGCCAACATCGCCCTCCGCGAAGGCGCCGCCGCCGAGCTCGGCGCCGTCATCATGGATGAATTCCACTTCTATTCCGACCCGCAGCGCGGCTGGGCCTGGCAGGTCCCGCTGCTGGAACTCCCCCAGGCGCAGTTCCTGCTGATGTCCGCCACGCTCGGGGACATGGGCCGCTTCGAGGCCGGCATCACCGAGCTGACCGGCCGGCCGACGACGACCGTCAGTTCGGCGGAGCGGCCGATCCCGCTGCACTACTACTACGAGCAGACGCCCGTGCACGAGACGCTCGAGGAACTCCTCGCCACGAAGCAGGTCCCCGTTTACGTGGTGCACTTCAGCCAGGTGGAGGCGATCGACCGGGCCCAGAACCTGATGAGCGTCAACGTCTGCACCCGCGAGGAGAAGGACAAAATCGCGGAACTGATCGCCGGTTTCCGCTTCGCAGCCGGTTTCGGCAAGACGCTCAACCGGCTGGTCCGGCACGGCATCGGCGTCCACCACGCCGGCATGCTGCCCAAATACCGCCGGCTCGTGGAGCAGCTCGCCCAGGCCGGGCTGCTGAAGGTCATCTGCGGTACCGACACCCTCGGCGTGGGCATCAACGTCCCCATCCGCACCGTGCTGCTCACGGCGCTGAGCAAGTACGACGGCGTCCGCACCCGGCTGCTGAATTCCCGGGAGTTCCATCAGATCGCCGGCCGCGCAGGCCGGGCCGGCTACGACACCGCCGGGACCGTCGTCGTGCAGGCCCCGGAACATGTCACGGAGAACGTCAAGGCGATGGCCAAAGCCACGGCGAAGTTCGGCGACGACCAGAAAAAGCTCCGCCAGGTGGTCAAGAAAAAGCCGCCTGAGGGCTTCGTGTCCTGGGGCGAACCGACCTACAAGCGCCTCGTGGAGTCGGTCCCTGATCCGCTGACGTCCAGTTTCAGTGTCACCCACGCAATGCTGATGAACCTGATGGAGCGGCCGGGCGATCCGTTCAAGGCCGCCCGCCGCCTGCTGACCGAAAACCATGAGCCGCGTTCATCCCAGCTGCAGCTCATGAAGAAGGCACTGGGCATCTACCGGGAGCTCCTGGCCGCCGGGGTCGTGGAGCGGATCCCGCTGCAGGAGCAGGGCGCGGACGGCCGCACGGTCCGCCTGACGGTCCACTTGCAGGCCAACTTCGCCTTGAATCAGCCGCTGTCGCCCTTCGCCCTCGCGGCGCTGGAGCTGCTGGATCCGGAGTCGCCGTCGTACGCCCTCGACGTCGTGTCCGTGATTGAGTCCACGCTGGAGAAGCCCCGGCAGATCCTGTCCGCGCAGCTGAAGAAGGCGCGCGGCGAGGCGATCGGCGCAATGAAGGCCGACGGCATCGACTACGACCAACGCATGGCCATGCTTGAGGAAGTCAGCTACCCGCAGCCGCTCGCTGAGCTCCTCGGCGAGGCGTTCGATGTGTACCGCCGGGCCGCCCCGTGGATCGGCGACTTCGAACTCGCACCCAAGTCCATCGTCCGGGACATGTACGAACGGGCGATGAACTTCGGCGAGTTCGTCCAGTTCTACGGACTGGCACGTTCCGAGGGCATTGTGCTGCGCTACCTTGCCGACGGTTTCAAGGCGCTGCGGCAGACCGTCCCGCAGGACGCCCTCCGCGAAGACCTCGAGGACCTCATTGCATGGCTCGGCGAGCTGGTCCGCCAGGTCGACTCCAGCCTGCTCGATGAGTGGGAGGAGCTGACCTCCGGCAAGGCGCCGACGCCGCACGACGCGCCACCGCCGCCGCCGCCGTCGCTGACCTCCAACGTCCGCGCCTTCCGTGTGATGGTCCGCAATGAGATGTTCCGCCGGGTGGAGCTCTTCGCGGACGAGGACGCCACCGCCCTCGGCGAACTCGACGCCGGTACCGGCTGGGACGCAGAACGGTGGGAGGACATGCTGGATGACTACTTCGACGAACACGACGACATCGGCACCGGCCCGGACGCCCGCGGCCCGGGCCTGCTGATCATCACCGAGGAGCCGGGCCGGTGGAAGGTCCGGCAGATCTTCGAGGACCCGGCCGGGAACCATGACTGGGGCATCTCCGCGGAGGTGGACCTCGCGGCATCTGACGAGACCGGAACCGCCGTCGTGCGGGTCACGGACGTGAACCGGCTCTAGCGGGTCCGCGAACCTGATCGGCACCAGCGGGCCGGATCGGCAGCAGCGGTCCGGCGCTAGTAAACTCGGGTGATGAGTGTAATCCGGCCGGCGACGGCGAACGATGTCCCCGATATCCTGCAGATGATCCATGATCTGGCCACCTACGAGAAGGAGCCGGACGCGGTCCGGAACACCCCGGAGATGCTTGCCGAAGTACTGTTCGGTGGGAACCCGCGGGTGTTCGCGGCGGTGGCCGAGAACGAGGCCGGCGAGGTCCGTGGCTTCGCCCTCTGGTTCCTGAACTACTCCACCTGGGAAGGCGTCCACGGCATCTACCTCGAGGACCTGTACGTGCGCCCCGAGGCCCGGGGCGAAGGCCACGGGAAGGCGCTCCTGCAGCATCTCGCCGCGACCGCTGTCGACCGCGGCTACGCCCGCGTCGAGTGGAGCGTCCTGGACTGGAACGAGCCCTCCATCAATTTCTACAAGAAGCTTGGGGCCAACCCGATGGAGGATTGGTCCACTTTCCGGTTGACCGGTGACGCGCTGGAAGCCTTCGGGATCGCGCACAAAGTCCGCGCCCATGGCTGACCTGCCCCGGGCTGCCCTTCCCCTGCCGGGCCTTCCCCGGCCGGGGACCGCTGCCGCCGGCCTGCTGGAGGCGGTGCCGCCGACCGTCGCGCACACCATCAAGGCGCGGCACGAGTACCGCGGGATGCGCACGGCGGAGCACTACTTCGAAGTGCCCCTGGACCACTTCGGCTCCGGCGCGCCAGCGGGCGAGACCATCACGGTCTTTGCCCGCGAGTACGTCGCCACGGACCACAGCGAGGCCGAAGCCGCCGAGCTCCCGTGGCTGCTGTACCTGCAGGGCGGCCCGGGCGGCCGCGGCAACCGCCTCCCGGCGCTGGGCGGGTGGAGCAAGGCCGCCGCCAAGGACTTCCGGATTCTGATGCTGGACCAGCGCGGCACCGGCCTGTCCGCCGCCGTCGACCGCAACACCCTGCCGCTGCGCGGGAACGACGCCGACCAGGCCGACTACCTCGCGCACTTCCGGGCAGACTCGATCGTCGCCGACGCCGAGGCCATCCGGCTGGCGCTGGGCTCCGGTCCGTGGACGATCTACGGGCAGAGCTACGGAGGCTTCTGTGCCCTTAGCTATCTCTCCTTCGCCCCCGGGGGCCTCCGGGAAGTCCTCATCACCGGCGGCCTCGCGCCCCTCGCCGGACCCGCGGACCGGGTCTACCGGGCCACCTTCGGGCGGGTGGCGGCCCGCAACGCCGAATACTTCGGCCTGTACCCCGAGGACCGCGCCGCGGTCACCCGGATCGCCCGGCACCTTCGCGACACGACGGAATACCTGCCCGACGGCGAACGGCTCACCGTGGAACGCTTCCAGATGGTGGGGTCCTTCCTGGGCGGGAACACCCGGGTGGATGCCCTGCACCACCTGCTGGAGGATGCCTTCGTCGGCACGCCCGGCGGGGATCGCCTCTCGGACGCGTTCCTTGACCAGGTCCGCGGGCTTGTGTCCCGGGCCGCCAACCCCCTGTACGCGCTGATGCACGAGTCCATCTACGGCCAGGGCGAGTCAACGGACTGGGCCGCCTGGCGGGTGCTGCAGGATTTCCCGGAGTTCTCCCCCGGGGCCCCCGAGCCGCTGCTGACCGGCGAAATGGTTTATCCCTGGCACTTCGAGCAGGATCCCGCACTCCGGCCGCTGCAGGACGTTGCCCGGCGCCTCGCCGAAAAGGACGATTGGCCCCGGCTCTACGACCCGGAGCGGCTCGCGCTCAACACCGTCCCGGTGGCCGCTGCCGTCTACACCGACGACATCTACGTCGACCGCGGACTGTCGCTCGAGACGGCCGCGGCCGTCCGGGGCCTGCAGGTCTGGGAGTCCGCTGACTTCCACCATGACGGCATCTCGGACGACGGCGAGGGCATCTTCGCCCGGCTCCTTGGCCTGACCCGGTCCGTCCGGGACTGAACCCGGGACTGAACCCAGGACTGGACCCGTGACTGGACCCGGGACTGAACCCGGGCCTGAACCCGTGACTGAACCCGTGACGGAACCCGGCGGTGCCTCCGGCGCCTAGGCCGGTGCCTGCCCGCCGCGGTCCTGGCCGGCAGCGCGGAGGGCGACGGCGAACACCACCGCGGCGACGGCGGCTGCCGCCATGTTGAGGCCCTGGTAGCCGACGCCGCTCATCACCAACCCGGAGAACCCTGCGCCCACGGCGCCGGCGACCCCCATCATGGTGTCCGAGACGCCCTGGACGAGGACTCGGTCGTCGGCGCCGACGCTCTCGGCGAGCAGCGTGGAGCCGGCGATCGTGGCCGCCGACCAGCCGAGCCCCAGCAGCACCAGGCCAACCGTCACCAGCACCGGCGCGGCCTGGCCGAAGCCTGCCACGAGCACGGAGAGCAGGATCAGGCCGTGGCCCAGCAGGATGACCGGAAGCCGCCCGGCCTTGTCGGTCAGCCAGCCCATCACCGGCGAGAGCGCGTACATCCCGGCAATGTGCAGCGAGATGGTGAACCCAATCAGGACCAGCACGTCGGTGCTGGCCGCGTGGGCGTGGCCGGCCGGCATGTCAGCCAGGGGGCCCCCGGTCAGCAGCTGCAGGTGCAGGGGCGTCATTGACATCACGGCGGCCATGCAGCCGTGCGCGGCAATGGTCGCGAGAAGTGCCAGTCCGGCCCGCGGCGAGGCCCGGATGGCGCGCATGCCGTGACGGATGCCGTGCCGCGGCCGGGTTCCGCCGGCGCCTCCGACGGAGCCGCCGGCCGCGCCCCTCGCTGTGCTCGCCGTCCCGCCGCCGGCGTGCCGTCCGTCTGCCCAAAGCCGGGCCGCGAGCAGCAGCGGATCCGGGCGCAGGCCGATGAGCAGCAGCAGCGCGGCCAGCGCGAGCCCCGCCGTCGAGAACACAAAGGGTCCGGCCAGTGCCGGAAGCCCGAGGGCCGCCCCCACGAGGGCGCCGGGACGGATCAGGTTGGGCCCAGCGACGGCGCCGATGGTCACGGCCCACACCACGATTGCCAGGGACCGGCCGCGGTGTTCCGGCGCGGCGAGGTCGACGGCGGCGAAGCGGGCCTGCAGGTTGGCGGCCGTGCCGAGCCCCAGGAGGGCCGCGGCCAGCAGCAGTACCGGGAAGCTGCCCGTCACCGTAGAGGCGATCACCAGCAGGGCCCCGGCCATGGCGGCGAGCAGACCCGTCACGAGGGAGGCCCGCCGGCCGCGCCGTCCGGCCAGCCCGGCGAGGGGCAGGGCGGCCGCCGCGGCTCCGAGGGTCATGGTGGTGGTAACCGAGCCCGCCCAGCCGTTCGAGCCGGAGAGCTGGACGGCCAGCAGCGACCCGACGGACAGGCTGGCGCCGCTGCCGACGCCGCTGAGGAGCTGGGCGCAGCTCAGCACCCAAACGGTGCGGCGCTGGACCCGTTGCGGGTCCAGCGCCGTACCGTTGACTGCTGGAGTGTCGAAAATTTTCACGGTCCGAGCCTAGCCGAACCGTAGGGCTACTCGGCGTCGACCAGGCTCTTGCGGGAGTCCTCTTCGAGCCGGGCATCGAGCTTCGACTGCGTGGCCTTGGAGCTGACCAGGCTGGCGATCACAGCGACGATAATAGTGCCGACGATCACGCCGAGCGAGATGTACGTCGGGATCTCGGGGGCCCACTCGATGTGCTGGCCGCCGTTGATGAAGGGCACTTCGTTGACGTGCATGGCGTGCAGGACCAGCTTCACACCGATGAAGGCGAGGATCACCGAGAGTGCGTGCTTGAGGTAGTTCAGGCGGGTCATCAGGCCACCCAGGAGGAAGTACAGCTGCCGCAGGCCCATCAGGGCGAAAATATTGGCCGTGAAAACGATGAACGCGCTCTGGGTCAGCCCGAAGATGGCCGGGATGGAGTCCACCGCGAAGAGCAGGTCCGTCAGGCCGATCGTGACGAAGACGATCAGCATCGGGGTGAAGACCTTCTTGCCGTCGACCACCGTGCGGAGCTTGCCGCCGTCGAACTTCTCCGACATCGGCAGGACCTTGCGGATCCGGGCGATGAGCGGGTTTTCCTTGTCCTCCTCGTCCTCACCGTCGTCCTGGGCCTGCTTCCACGCGGTCCACAGCAGGAAGACACCGAAGATGTAGAAGACCCAGCTGAACTGCTCGATCACGAGGGCACCGAGAAGGATGAAGATGCCGCGCAGGATCAGCGCGATGATGATGCCGACCATCAGGACTTCCTGCTGGTACTTACGGGGTACCGAGAAGCGGGCCATGATGATGATGAAGACAAAAAGGTTGTCGATGCTGAGGCTGTATTCCGTCATCCAGCCGGCGATGAACTGCCCGCCGTATTCCGGGCCGGTGAAGGCAAACATGGCACCGGCGAAGACCAGGGCCAAGGCAATGTAGAAGGACACCCACAGGCCGGCTTCCTTCATGGAAGGCTCGTGCGGACGTTTGAGGACCAGCAGCAGGTCGATGGCAAGGATGATGCCGAGAACGACGAAGGAACCGATCTCAAACCAAACGGGAAGTTCGGGCACGAAGGTACCTTTCGCAGGGTGAGACCGTGCGGTGTAAGTCTGTCCGACTGGCCTTAGTGTCCGGTACTAACGAATCCGGTTCTGCTTGGCTGCCCGCTACGCCCGGCACGGCATCTGTGCCGTGCGTGCTGACGATCGTAGCGATTGGGATACTCCCCTACGTCCGCGCAACATTACCCTAGGCATGCCCCGCGGACTGCATCTGGCGCAGTTCCTTCTTGAGCTCGCCCACCTCGTCGCGGAGCCGTGCGGCAAGCTCGAACTGGAGCTCCCCGGCGGCGGAGTGCATCTGTTCGGTGAGCTGCTCAATCAACCCCACCAGGTCCTCGGCCGGTGCGGCCGCGAGGCCGTCCGCGCGGATCCTCGAGGCGCCCTTGCCCTTCCCGCGGGCCTTGCCCGCGTTGGCGAGGAGTTCGCGGGTGTCGGCGTCCTCTTTGGCGATCTGGTCGGTGATGTCGGCGATCTTCTTCCGCAGCGGCTGCGGGTCGATGCCCTTTTCGGTGTTGTACGCGACCTGGATCGCGCGGCGGCGGTTGGTCTCGTCGATGGCGTGGGCCATGGAATCGGTGATCCGGTCCGCGTACATGTGCACCTGGCCGGAGACGTTGCGGGCGGCACGGCCGATGGTCTGGATCAGCGAGGTGGACGAGCGCAGGAAGCCTTCCTTGTCCGCGTCCAGGATGCTGACGAGCGACACCTCGGGCAGGTCCAGGCCTTCGCGGAGCAGGTTGATGCCCACCAGGACATCGAAGACGCCCATCCGGAGCTCGCGGAGCAGTTCCACCCGGCGCAGGGTGTCCACGTCCGAGTGCAGGTATTCCACTTTCACGCCGTGGCCCAGCAGGTAGTCGGTGAGGTCCTCGGCCATCCGTTTGGTCAGGGTGGTGACCAGGACGCGCTCGTTCTTTGCCGTGCGGGTCCTGATCTCACCGAGCAGGTCATCGATCTGGCCCTTGGTCGGCTTGACCACGATCTCGGGGTCGATCAGTCCGGTGGGCCGGATGATCTGCTGGACGTAGCCGTCAGCCTTGCCGAGTTCATACTTGCCCGGCGTCGCCGAGAGGTAGACCGTCTGGCCCACCCGGTCCTGGAACTCATCCCACTTCAGCGGCCGGTTGTCCATCGCGGAGGGCAGCCGGAAACCGTGGTCCACGAGGTTCCGCTTGCGGGACATGTCGCCCTCGTACATGGCGCCAATCTGCGGCACGGTGACGTGGGACTCGTCAATCACCAGCAGGAAGTCGTCCGGGAAGTAGTCGATCAGGCAGTGCGGCGCGGTCCCGCGGGCGCGGCCATCGATGTGACTCGAGTAATTCTCGATGCCGTTGCAGAACCCCATCTGCTGCATCATTTCCAGGTCATAGGTGGTGCGCATCCGGAGCCGCTGCGCCTCCACGAGCTTGTTCTGGCTCTCCAGGACCTGGAGCCGCTCGGCGAGTTCGTCTTCGATCCGCTTGATCGCCCGGCCCATGCGTTCCGGACCGGCCACGTAGTGCGAGGCAGGGAAAACGTACATCTCGGTCTCATCCCGGATGATCTCCCCGGTCAGCGGGTGCAGCGTATAGATGTTCTCGATCTCGTCGCCGAAGAACTCGACCCGGATCGCCAGCTCCTCGTACATCGGAATGATTTCCACCGTGTCGCCGCGGACCCGGAACGTGCCCCGGTGGAAGTCCATGTCGTTGCGGGCGTATTGCATGGAGACGAACTTGCGGAGCAGGTCGTCCCGGTTCATCTGGGCACCCTTGCGGAGCGTCACCATGCCGGCGATGTACTCCTCCGGGGTGCCCAGGCCGTAGATGCAGGACACGGTGGCCACGACGATCACGTCACGGCGGGTCAGCAGCGCGTTGGTGGCGGAGTGCCGGAGCCGTTCGACTTCCTCATTGACTGAGGAGTCCTTTTCGATGAAGGTGTCCGTCTGCGCCACGTAGGCTTCCGGCTGGTAGTAGTCGTAGTAGGACACGAAGTACTCGACGGCGTTGTTGGGAAGCAGCTCGCGGAATTCGTTGACGAGCTGCGCGGCGAGGGTCTTGTTCTGCACCATCACCAGGGTGGGCCGCTGGACCTGCTCGATCAGCCACGCCGTCGTCGCGCTCTTGCCGGTGCCGGTGGCACCGAGCAGCACCACGTCCTTCTCGCCGTTGTTGATGCGCTCGGTCAGTTCAGCGATCGCCGCCGGCTGGTCACCGGCCGGCTGGAATTCGCTGATGACCTCAAAGGGCGCCACGACACGATTGATCTGCTGCGCAAGACTCATGTATCTAATCTACCGCCGGCCCCCGACACGAGGTCCTGATTCAGCTTTGGGCGGTACGATCCGTCTCTGTCTCTGTCGCTGTCGCTGTCGCTGTCTCCGTCCCGGGGCCGGGGCCGGTGTACGACGGAGGGGACCAGCCGGTGCGCTGCACCCACGCCTGCATCCGAGGGGCCGCGTGCCCGGTGAACCAGGCTTCCTTGTCGGCGGCGTAGCGCGCGGTGGATTTGTCCACGCCGTGCAGCCTGGCTACCCGGCGCTTCTCGGCGAGGTAGTCGGTCCGGGCGGTTTCGTCGTCGCGCAGCCAGTCCCGGAAGCAGAGCGCAAAGCGCCAGCCCGGGGAGCCCACCGCGCGGACGTGCAGGTTGACCGCGCGGCCGGGGTCCGCGTTGCCGTGCACCCGTTTCGGCCAGTCCGACGGGTCCGGGTGGGAGGGCTTGGGGTTGTCGGTGAGGATGCCGGGCCAGGAGGGGAATCCGGCGTCGGCCAGCAGCGGCGCGAGCCGCTCCGCGGCGGCCATGTCCACGACGCCGAGCTGAAGGTCCAGAATGTCCTTCGCCGGGAGTCCGGGGACGGCCGTGGAACCGACATGGTCCAGGGTGAGGATGTCCCCGGCGGCGGCCGCCCGCAGACGCGCGATGAGCCGGGCGGCCTGCGCGGGCCAGACAGGGTTGGCGGGCGCCAGTACCGGCCCCCCGGTCCGCGGTGCGAGGCGGTGCCTGGCCAGGTTCACGGCAAACGGTGCCAGACGGAATTTCCAGAGCCGGTCCACCGCGTCCCGCAGCTCCTCCTTGGCGCCGGAGTTGTCCAGGACGGCGTCGGCTGCTGCCAGCCGGTCGGCCCTGGTGGCCTGGGCGGCCATCCGGGCCCGGGCGTCCGCGGCGGTCATGTGCCGGTGCTGCACCATGCGCTGCACCCGGACGTCGTCCGGGGCGTCCACCACCACGACCAGATGGAAGTTGGCGCCCTGGCCGGTCTCGACGAGGAGCGGGATGTCCTGGACGACGACGGCGCCCTTCGGAGCGGCGGCGGCCAGCGCGGCGGCGCGCTCCCTGACGAGGGGATGGATGATGGCGTTAAGTACGGCGAGGCGTTCCGGGTTGCCGAAGACGAGGGCGCCGAGCTTCGGCCTGTCCAGGCCGCCGTCGGGCGCCAGGATGGCCTTACTGAAGGCATCGGCGACCTGGGCGAGTCCCGGTGTTCCGGGTTCCACGACCTCACGGGCCAGGGCATCGGCGTCGATCACCACGGCCCCGAGTTCGCGCAGGCGTGCGGCGGCCACTGACTTCCCTGAGGCGATGCCGCCCGTCAATCCGATTTTCAGCACCCCTCCAGACTAAACTGATCCGGTGGCTGAAGATGCGGAATTCCCGGAGAGCAGGGCCACCGTTTACACCACGCTGGCGGCGGGGCGGGAGTTCCGCCACGAGATCGAAGTGAAACGCTCCCGGTTCATCACCGTGCTGCACCGCACCGAAGACGAGGAGGGCGCCCGCGCCGTCCTCGCCGGGCTGCGCAAGGAATTCCACGATGCACGGCATCACTGCTCCGCATTCGTGCTGGGTCCCGACCGCGCCGTGCAGCGCTCCAACGACGACGGCGAGCCGTCCGGCACCGCGGGCACCCCGATGCTCGACGCCTTGCTTAAACGCGAAACCGCGCCGGGTGTGACGGACCTCAGCGACGTGACCGCCGTCGTCGTCCGCTATTTCGGCGGGATCCTGCTCGGCGCCGGCGGACTTGTCCGGGCCTACTCCGAATCCGTGTCCGCTGCCCTCGACCGGGCACCGCTCGCCCAGCGCCGCCGGCTGCGGATCTGCGCGGTGACGGTCCCGCACACGGCGGCCGGCCGGCTGGAGAACGAGCTGCGCGCCGCGGGCTATGTAATGGCCGAAACCAGTTATGAAGTGCAGACTACTGTCCTGAGGCTTGCCCTGCCGGATGATCCGGCGGGTCTGGCCCGGGCGGGGGAACGTGTCGCCGCCCTGTCCGCCGGAACCGCCGAATTGCTGCCTGGAGAAACGGAGTGGATCGATGTCCCCCTCGGCTGAGCCCTCTCCTGCCGCTGTCCGGCTCGTCGACGTCACCGAGCCGGTTTTGGAGCAGCTCCTGACCGTCGCGATCCAGGACGCAGACCCGGACGAGGTGACCCCTCCCCTGGGCAGGGCCTCCGGCTGGAACTCGGAGCGGATTAGCTGGTTCCGCGAGTACCACCACGCTGCCGCAGGGCTCGACGGGCCGGCGAAGCAGAAGAGCTGGGCAATCAGCTCGGACGGGAAGCTGGCAGGATCCATCCGGCTCCAGCGGACCGGAGCGGACTCGCTGGAAACGGGTATCTGGCTGGGCCGCAGCTTCCGTGGCCACGGCATCGCACGTGAGGCCCTGCGCCTGGTGATTGGGCGGGCTGCCGCGTCCGGGGCTGCCGTCCTGGAGGCCGACACCACGGCGGGCAATGCTGCGGCGCTGGTCCTCCTGCGCTCAGCCGGGGCCGAGTTCGTGGAAGGCGAAGCCTCAGACGCCGCAGCGGTCCCGGTCAAGGCCAGGATCCCGCTGCGCTGAGGGCCCGGCTGGACATGCCCCACGGCCTGCCCTCCCAGCGGACATGTCCCACCAGATCACACGCGCTCCGCTGGACATGCCCCGCCGGACCACACGCGCTCCGCTGGACATGCCCCGCTCTCGCCGCAGCAGCTGGACATATGCCCCTTGTGCCCATTCGCGTGTCCCGTGACTGGACATGCCCGCCTCCGGTCCGCGGCCCGCGACTGGACATGCCCCGCCGCGGTCGCAGCCACTGGAAATATGCCCATTGCGCCCATTCGGGTGGCCCGCGATTGGACATGTCCTGCCGCTGGCTGCGCGGGCGGGGCTGCAACTTCACCGATGTGGCCGGCTGGATGGCTGACATTGGCCGTTCGTATCGCCCAGGGCCGGTCCATCGGTCGGTTGAGTGGCCCGAGGCCGCCGCCCGCGAGTTCGGCCCACAGGGCGTCGATGGCGTTCACGGCGTGTACCTCGGTGGAGCACTGCAGTCGAGACCCCGCGGCATCGGAATCCGACACGCCGGGCGGCCTCAGTTTGGGACCTCGGGGCATGCCTCGCGCGAGGACCCGGGGCTGGACATAATGCCACTGTGTCCACGCTGCGGAGGGAAGAGTGGGCATGCCCCTTGGGCACCCCGGAGACGCATGCCGGAGCATGCCCTGCCCGCAGGTCCGTGGCTGGACATATTGCCGACATGTCCAGGGGCCGCGGTCAGGGCTGGGCATGTCCACCTCGGAAAGGGGGCAACACTGGGCATGTCCACCTCGGAAAGGGGGCAGCACTGGGCATGCCCACCCGGACAAGCACCCGCGGGGCATGTCCTTAACGAAAGGTGGCCGCCCCCGCAGGGACGGCCACCTTCACGGTGCTGCTTCAAGCTACCTACTGCCACGCCTCAGGGAGCGGACTCCCTGAAGAGCAGAGGCAATTAGTTGCCGGTCAGCTTCTCGCGCAGTGCTGCAAGAGCCTCGTCGGAAGCGAGCGTGCCGCCACCGGTGTTGGTCTCGGCTGCAGCCGGCTCGGAGGAGTAGCTGGTGGTGCCGGAGTCGCTCTCACCGGACGTTGCAGCTGCAGCGTCGTCGGCAGCGTGCTGGGCAACCTGCTTCTTGTGGGCTTCCCAGCGGGTCTGGGCGTCAGCGTACTGCTGCTCCCAGGCGGCGCGCTGCGTCTCGTAGCCTTCAAGCCACTCGTTGGACTCCGGATCGAAGCCCTCCGGGTACTTGTAGTTGCCCTCTTCGTCGTACTCAGCGGCCATGCCGTAGAGAGCCGGATCGAATTCGGTGGACTCGGCGTCGACGCCCTCGTTGGCCTGCTTGAGGGACAGCGAGATGCGGCGGCGTTCGAGGTCGATGTCGATGACCTTGACGAACAGCTCGTCACCAACGGAGACAACCTGCTCGGCCAGCTCAACGTGGCGCACGGCGAGCTCGGAGATGTGGACCAGGCCTTCGATGCCGTCTTCAACGCGAACGAACGCGCCGAACGGAACCAGCTTGGTGACCTTACCCGGCACAACCTGCCCGAGGGCGTGGGTGCGGGCGAAGGTCTGCCACGGATCTTCCTGCGTAGCCTTGAGCGACAGGGAAACGCGCTCGCGGTCCAGGTCGACCTCGAGAACTTCGACGGTGACTTCCTGGCCGACTTCGACAACCTCGGACGGGTGGTCGATGTGCTTCCAGGACAGCTCGGAAACGTGAACCAGGCCGTCTACGCCGCCCAGGTCCACGAAGGCACCGAAGTTGACGATGGAGGAAACGACGCCGGGACGAACCTGGCCCTTTTCCAGCTTGTTGAGGAACGTGGAGCGGACCTCGGACTGGGTCTGCTCGAGCCAGGCACGGCGGGACAGCACAACGTTGTTGCGGTTCTTGTCCAGCTCGATGATTTTGGCTTCGATCTTCTGACCGATGTACGGAGCAAGGTCGCGCACACGGCGCATCTCGACGAGGGATGCGGGCAGGAAGCCGCGCAGACCGATGTCGAGGATAAGACCACCCTTGACAACCTCGATGACGGTACCGGTGACGACACCGTCTTCTTCCTTGACCTTCTCGATGTCGCCCCAGGCACGCTCGTACTG
This sequence comes from Pseudarthrobacter linnaei, assembly GCF_055412825.1. Classification (NCBI taxonomy): domain Bacteria; kingdom Bacillati; phylum Actinomycetota; class Actinomycetes; order Micrococcales; family Micrococcaceae; genus Pseudarthrobacter; species Pseudarthrobacter linnaei. Next base: position 45,019 of record NZ_JBVAYX010000001.1, on the reverse strand, counting down.
AGCGCGCTTCTTGGAGAGGATCAGGCGGCCTTCTTTGTCTTCCTTGGTGAGCACCAGGGCTTCGACGAGATCGCCAACGGAGACGACGTCTCCGGGATCAACGTCGTGCTTGATGGACAGCTCGCGGGAGGGAATGACACCTTCGGTCTTGTAACCGATGTCGAGCAGGACTTCGTCGCGGTCGACCTTGACGACGGTACCTTCGACGAGGTCTCCGTCGTTGAAGTACTTGATGGTGGCGTCGACTGCTGCGAGGAAGTCCTCAGCGGTACCGATGTCGTTAATGGCGACTACGGGTGTACCGGGCTTCTCGGTGGAGGTGATGGTCATGTAGTAGGGGCTCCGTTGTGGATAGTTAGTCGGTCAGGCAAACCGCTGCGCCCGCGTCGGCGACACGGGCACAGAACACGGCATATCGCCGGGTCATCCTGATTTATGGATTGTAGATGCGCGCACGTAGTACACGCCCGTTTAGTGTAGTCGTTTACGGGAACGCCGGTCAAAGCGCAACGGGGCGGCCGGGATCCGCCTAGAAGTGCGTCAGGCAGTGCGGTGCGCGCTCGACGGCGAACATGAGTCTCGCCGTCAGCGCCGCCCCGGGCGCGTGCTCGGTGATCCGCCCGGCGGCGGCCAGGGTCACCGGGCAGACGGCGCCAAGATAGATGGATCCGAGTTCCGCGACGTCGAGGGTCAGCTCCGGACCGGCGCCGTCCGGGGCCGCCGCGACGCTTGCTTCCCCGGCACTCACGGTCAGGGTGAACACGCCGGCCGCGAATCCCAGGGTGTCGGTGACGCGCAGCACCAGGCTGCCATCGGAGGAGTAACGCCGCGCGCCCAGGGCCTTGACCGTGTCCAGAATCCGGAGCCAGAGCATGTCGCCGTTTTCGCTGGACTCGATGCAGCGCGGGTCCTCCAGGGCCCACGCCAGCGGATCGTCCACGGGCGCCTCTGCCCAGGTGACCCGGTCGATGAGGTCAAGGCTGCCGAGGAACTGCCACAGCTCCAGGTAGCCGGGCTCGGTGGCCGCCACGAGGTCGATGACTTCCATGGCGGGAGGCTTGGTGTCCCACCCGGAGAACTTGTAGGCGACATAGCCGTCCACGGCGCCGTCGGCGTCGTAGTGCAGGGCGCACCTGATGGATTCGTCCTCCGCGCCGTCCTGGCCGAGCGTGCCCGAGCTCCGCTGCCGGTAGGCGTCCTGCCGCACGAGGGAGCCCGGTGTGGCCCGGTGGACGCGTTCGAACACGACCGGTGCCAGTTCCAGCAGGACCTTCCGGTCGGCGATCTCCACTGAACCAGTCGGGGTGTGCCGCAGCCGGAACCGCGGTCCGGTGTTGACCTTGATGCTGCGCTCAAACGTTGCGACGCCGAAGCCGAACCGGCCGTAGATGGAGGCCTCCGATGCCGTCAGGGCTGCCATCGCCAGGCCGTCGGCCCGCGACGCGGCGAGGTCCTCGGTCATCATCCGGCGCAGGAGTCCCTGCCGGCGGTGGGTTCCGCGGACGGTCACGGCGGTGATCAGCTGCGCCTCAAGCTGCCGGCCGTAGCCGACGTTCAGGTGCTTGCGCAGGGTGCCGAAGGTTGCCACCGGAACATCGGCCGCCAGGGAGTGCGCGGCGACGGTGCCGGCCTGGTAGACCCCGGTCATCTCCCGGTTGTCCGTCCGGTACATGGCCATGACCTTGTCGACGAACTCGTCCTTGTGCCGCTCGTCGTAGAACCCGACGCCGACGCCGCGCAGCCAGGCGACTCCCAGCGCGTAGTCCGGTTCGCCCTTTTCGGCCGAGCGGAACCTCCGGATTTCGTATTTTTCTGCCACGTGTTGCTCCCCCTGAAAATGTTGCGGTGCCGGCAACCCCCGGAGGGGACCCCGGCGCCGGGCTGGCTGGATGACTAGTGCCCGGCCTCGTACCAGCTGGATCCGACACCGATCTGGACGTCGAGCGGAACGGTCAGCCTGGCGGCCGAGCCCATCTGCTCGGTCACGAGCTTCTCCACGGCCTCACGCTCTCCATGGGCCACTTCGAGGACCAGTTCATCATGGACCTGCAACAGCATCCGGGATTTCAGGCCCTGGCCGGCCAGGGCCCCGGAGACGCCCAGCATGGCCCGTTTGATGATGTCCGCGGCTGAGCCCTGGATGGGCGAGTTCAACGCGACCCGTTCGGCGATTTCACGGAGCTGGCGGTCGGTGCTGGTCAGGTCCGGCAGGTACCGGCGCCGGCCCTCGATGGTGGCGGTGTAGCCGTCGATCCGGGCCTGCTCCACCACGCCGCGGAGGTAGTCGCGGACGGCACCGAAACGCTCGAAGTACTCCTTCATGAGGGTCCTGGCCTCATCGACGGAGATCTCCAGCTGCTTGGACAGCCCGAAGGACGTCAGCCCGTAGGCCAGGCCGTACGACATCGCCTTGACCTTGGACCGCATCGCACTGGTGACCTCAGCGGGGGGCACATGGAAGATGTGCGAGCCGACGTAACGGTGCAGGTCCTCACCCTCCTGGTATGCCTGGATCAGTCCGGGATCGCCGGAAAGGTGGGCCATAATGCGCATTTCGATCTGCGAGTAGTCCGCGGAAAGGAGGCACTCGTAGCCCTCGCTCACCACGAAGATACTGCGCACCCGGCGGCCTTCCTCGCTGCGGATGGGGATGTTCTGCAGGTTCGGGTTGTTTGAGGAGATACGCCCGGTCGCGGCCACGTTCTGGGCATAGCTAGTGTGGATCCGGCCATCCTCGGCGACGGACTTCTTCAGCGATTCGATCATCTGCCGCAGCTTGGCGGATTCCCGGTGCGCCATGAGCTGGACCAGGAACTCGTGGCCGGTTTTTTCCAGCAGGTTTTTCAGCGACGCGGCGTCGGTGGTGTAGCCGGACTTGATCTTCTTGGTCGTGGGCAGCCCCAGTTCCTCGAACAACACGGTCTGCAGCTGCTTGGGCGAACCGAGGTTGACCTCGTGCCCGATCGCGGCGAACGCGAGCTCCTGGGCGTTGTCGATCACCTTGGCCAGGTCCGCGAGCTGTTCGTTCATCCGGTCCATGGACACGCCGATGCCCTCGAGTTCCATCTGGGCGAGGACCCGGCTGACCGGCAGTTCCAGGCTCGTGAGCAGTTCCTGGGCCTTGCGGACCTTCAGTTCCGTTTCGAAGTGGTGGCTCAGGGCGTGCACGACGGCGGCCCGCTGGACGAGCGCGCCGGCGGCGGCGTCGTCGTCCTCTCCCCCGAGGGCGAGTTCCAGCTGCCCGGTCTTGGCGGCCTCCGTGGAGACCGTCATCTTCAGGTGGTGCTGCGCGAGCTCGGCGAGTTCGTAGCTGCGGCGGTCCGGCTGGATCAGGTAGCCGGAAATCGACGTGTCGTCGACAACGCCGTCCAGGCCGAGGCCGCGGGCGGTGAAGGCCTTCAATGCGGACTTGAAGCCGTGCGTGACCTTGGCCGCCTCGGGGTCCTGCAGCCAGCCGGCGAGCACCGACTCGGCCGCCGCGTCCAGCGCCGTGAGGTCGATGTAGGCCGCCGCGTCCTCGCGGAGTACGGCGATGGCGGGGGCGTCGTCGACGATGCGGCCGGGGACGAAGTCGACGGCCAGGGCCGAACGGTGGCCCTTTCCGGCGTCGAAGAAGGCCTTGAGCTCCGCCGCGTCGCTGAGCGTGGAGAATTCCGGGACCTCAATGCTGTCCTGCCCGGCATCCTCGGCGTCGGCAGCGTAGAGCGCGAACAGCCTGGGACGGAGCGTCTTGAACTCCAGCCGGTCAAAGATCTCTTCGATCGCGTCATTGTCCGGGCGCGGCTCCTCCAGCTCCTTGAGCGAGACGGGCAGTTCCAGGTCGGTCAGGAGCCGGTTCAGCCGGCGGTTCCGCTTGACGGAGTCGATGTGCTCACGGAGCGCACCGCCGACCTTGCCGCCGATCGAGTCCAGGTTCTCCAGGATGCCCTCGAGTCCGCCGTACTGGTTGATCCACTTCGCGGCGGTCTTGGGTCCGACGCCGGGGACGCCGGGAAGGTTGTCCGCCGACTCACCGACGAGCGCGGCGAGATCCGAATACTGCGGGGGTGTGACGAAGTATTTGGTCTCGATGGCCTCGGCGTCCATCCGCGGGATGTTGCTCACGCCCGTCTTCGGATAGAGGACGAAGACGTTGTCCGTGATGAGCTGGAAGGTGTCGCGGTCCCCGGAGACGAGGAGCACCTCATAGCCTGCGGCGTCGCCCTGGGCTGCCAGCGTGGCGAGAATGTCGTCCGCCTCGTAGCCGGGCATTTTGATGGTTTTGATGCCCCACGCGGTCATGACCTTTTCGATGAGGTCGATCTGTCCGCTGAACTCGCGTGGCGTCTCGTTCCGCCCGGCCTTGTAGCCGTCGTATTCAGCTTTGCGGAACGTGGTGTCGTCGGAGACGTCGAAGGCGACGGCGACGTGCGTGGGCTTCTGTTCCTTGATCAGGTTGATCAGCATCGACGTGAACCCGTGGACCGCGTTAGTGTGCTGGCCCGTCGACGTGGCGAAGTTTTCGGCCGGCAGGGCGTAGAAGGCCCGGAAGGCCATGGAGTGGCCGTCGAGGACCAACAGGCGGGGCTGGTCTGTGATCGGCACGACCGGCGCCTCGGTGGCGGAGACCTCCGCGGCGGTGCGGCGGGTCTTCCTGGCAGGCTCGGCGACGAGCACGGACGCGGTGCCGGCGGCGGGAGCCGGGTCTGTTGCGGTGTCTGCAGAAAAAGGGGAAGGGGCCGGTTTGGTAGTTTCGCTCACAGGTGCCAGCCTAGTTCCCATGAAGGACAATTTCACGCCGGGCCCGTTCGCGGCCGAACTGGCGGCTGCCGGGATTCCCGAGGAAATGCACGACTGGCTGGGGCAATACGGCGTGGGTGCCCTGGTCGTGAAGATGGGGATCCAATTCCTGGAGATGAGTCCGGAGCGCACGGTCGCCACCATGCCGGTGGAAGGCAACACCCAGGTGGCCGGGATCCTGCACGGCGGCGCCCATGTGGTCCTGGCCGAGACTTTGGGTTCGTTCGCTGCCGGAATGCACGCCGGGCCGAAGCGGCAGGCACTGGGGATTGAGGTCGGGGCGACCCATCACCGGGCCATCACCACGGGGACCGTGACCGGCACGTGCACGGCGATCCATCTGGGCCGCACCCTGACCACCCACGAGATCGTCATGACGGACGAGCAGGGCCGGCGGCTGTCCACGGCGCGGATCACCAACCTGATCCGCGACACTTCCGAATAGGCACCGCCCGCGTGGCCACCGCCCGGGCGGGGGCTACGCCGGGGCGGGCCCGAACCGGTACCGCAACTCGACGATTCCCCGCCCCATGGTGTGCGAGGACAGCAACTCCAGCGGCGCCGTCGGGCCCGTCATGGGCAGCACCGCCTTGCCGCTGCCAAGGACCACGGGAATGATCGAGATGATGATTTCGTCGAGCGCCCCGGCGTCCGCGAACTGGGCCGCCAGGACCCCTCCCCCGACGACCCAGACGTTCCGGCCCCCCGCTGCGGCCCTGAGGTCCTCTACGAATTCGGCCACGGGGCCGCGGACAAAGGTCACGTCCGCCCCCTTGGGGGCGGAGAGCTCGTGGTGGGTGAACACCCAGCACGGCGTGGCGGGATACGGCCAGTTGCCTGGTTCATGTTTCCTCAGCCAGGCGTAGGTGTCGCCCCCCATAACGATGCAGCCGACGTCGGCCATGAACGCGTCGTAGCTGTCCTTGCCGCCGGCGAACCCGTCGAACTGGAGCAGCCAGTCCAGCTGGTCATCGGAAGTGGCGATGAACCCGTCCAGCGAAGACGCGACGAAATACTGGAATCCAGACATGGCCCCAGCCTAGCCAATCCCGGCCGGGCTGCCCATCCTCCGGGTCCCTGCGGTGCCGTGCGCCGCTCCGGTGCGCGGCCCGGAAGCCCGGGGCTACTTGCTGAAGTTGGGAATGATCAGGTAGAGCCCGGGTCTGCGCACCCGGGCCCGCCGCCGTCAGCCCTGATGGTCATCGGGTTTTCTGCCCGCGCCGATCATTGCGGCGATCTTCTCCTCAAGCGCGGCTAGCGTCGCGGCCGGCAGAACAATCAGCCCGTCCAGTTCGCGCCGCGCACGCTTGTACGCGGTCTGCCGCTCCGCCGGTGTCGCGGCAGCGTCCGAAGCGATCCGCAGCAGTTTGCGGGCCGTGGCGAGGCGGTCCCGCTCCGGCCCGGTGAAGTTGCTGTCCTTGATCCGCCGGGCTTCCCGCTCGGCGACGTCGAAGGCCAGCTCGAAACCGTGGACGGCCTCGCGGTACTCCCCCAGCTGCGCCGCCGTCGTGATGTCCTCCGGCGCTCCCGGCCGCAGGCTGTCGGCCGCCCGCTTGGCCCGCAGGAACGCCACGGTCAAGGGTTCGCGCACATCGGTCATGACCGGGAAGTCGATGAGTTTCCCCACGTCAAGCTCGTAGTCGAGCCAGCGGCCGTTGACGGCGTCGTGGCTGTCCATGAGCTTCCGGACCTGGGTCCGGCTGGCCTGTTCCAGTTCGGCTGCCTGGTTCCGGAGCTTATAGAGTTCCACCTTGCGCCGGTGCCGTCGTTCGCTGGCTTTGGACCAGGAGCGGGCCCAGCCGCCGAACAGTCCGCTCAGGGGAAAGATGAGCCACCAGAAGTGACCGACAAAATCCAAGATGGGTTCCACGGCATCATCCTCGCATCCGTCCCCGACAGGCTCAAGGGTCGCGCAGCAGGACAGCCCCCTCGCTCAAGGGGACTGTCCTGCGAAGGACTGGCCGTTCCGCCGCTCAGTCCTCGTGCTTGACCTTGTGCAACCGGGTGACGATGGTCGGACACGGCAGGTTGAGAAGGACCGCGTGGGCTGTGGACCCGAGGACCATCCGGGAGAAACCGCCGCGTCCGCGGCTGCCGATCACCAGGAGCCGGGCGTCCTTGGCCGCTTCGACCAGGGCCTTGGCGGGTTCGGTATCGGGCTCGAGCTTCTGGTGGACGACGAGGTCCGGATACTTGTCGCCCAGCCCGGCCACGGATTCGGCCAGGACGACCCGGTCCTCCTCGAGGATGGTCTCGGCGAGCCCGCTTTTCGGCAACTGGCTCTCGATCCAACGGGCGGGCCGGCGGAAGGCGAGGACTACGGTCAACTCGTCACCACCGCGGTCTGCTTCCGCCGCGGCGATGTCCACTGCCTGCAGGGATTCTTCCGAGCCGTCCACACCAACCACGACGCCGTGGCCACTGGACCCGCGCTTCAGCGGGATCACGGCCGCCGGGATTTCCGAGGCAGAGACGATCTGCAGGGCACGGTCCGTCAGCGGGCCGCCATCCATCCAGTGCTTGTCGTGCTCGCCGACGACCACTATGGATGCTTCCTTCGACACGTCGCGCAGGACCGAGCCGCCGCCGCCATGACGCAACTGGATGTCGACCTTCACGTCGGGCGCCTGCTCCGCGGCGCTGGCTTGCGCCTTCTGGAGCAGGTCCATGCCCGATTGCCTGATCAGCTCGTGGTACTGGAAATCCGGGGACATCCAGCGGTCGTCCACGGCATGGATGATGGTGACCGGAAGCTTGTAGCTGCCCGCCCTTTGGAGGGCCCACGCCAGCGCGGCCTCGCTGCCGGCTGATCCGTTGAAACCGACGACAATTGGTTTATTCATTCTGAATCCTGCTCTTTTCCGTGGCGCGGTCAGTTCTGCAAGGCCATGATCCGGGCGGCAGCCCAAGAGTCCGCCGACACCTCAGTGTGCGCCGGGCCCTGACCTCAGTGTGCGCCGGGCCCTGACCCCCGGTTAGGGCCTTAAGCCCCTCACTCCCCATGGGCACCGTGCGTAGCGTCGAGCCATGCACCAGGACGCGTTGCCGGCAGCCGTTGCGTGGCTGGCGGCATCCGAAGAACCTGCCGTCCGCCGGGCGGCGCATCTGGAATTCCTTGGCACGCCGTGGCCGGGTGGCTCCGTGATCAACGGCAGGATCGTGGCCTCCCTGCTGTCCGGCCAGCGGCCCGACGGCAGCTTCGGCGTCCACCCGTACCGGAAATGGACGGGCGCACACTGGCGGCTCGTCTCCCTGGTCGACCTTGGAGTGTCGGGAGCGGATGCCCCGTCACTGCTGGACGCCGCCGGCACAGTACTGGACTGGCTGCACAGCGACCAGCACCGGAGCCAGATCCGCATCATCAACGGACTCACCCGCCGCTGCGCATCGCAGGAAGGGAACGCCCTGTACGTCTGCAGCCGGCTGGGTCTGGCCACAGACCCCCGGGTGGCCCGGCTGGCCGACGACCTCATCCGCTGGCAGTGGCCCGACGGCGGCTGGAATTGCGACGTCGACGCAGGCGGAGACCGCTCCTCGTTCCACGAATCGCTGCCTGCCGCCAAGGGGCTGTACGCGTACTGGAGTGCCCGCGGTGACCCTGCGGCTTGGGCCGCCGCGGAACGGACGGCGGAGCTGTTGCTGGCACACCGGCTCTTCAAATCCTCCTCGGCCGGGCTTCCGATCGACCCGCGCTGGGTCAAGCTCCGGTACCCGGAGTTCTGGCACTACGGCATCCTCCCGGCCCTGTTGCTGCTGTCCCGGATGGGACTGTGCGGAGACCCGCGTGCGCTGGATGCCTGCGACGTGCTGCGGAGCAAGATGTTGCCCGACGGCCGGTGGCCGGTCGAGGGGGCCTGGTGGCACCCGCCGGGGTCGAAGGGCCAGACTGACGTGACTGACTGGGGCAGAACGGGGCCGAACGACTTTGTGACTCTCAGCGCCGTCCGGATCCTGGCCCCTGGCCCAAGCCCCCGAGGCCCCCATCAGCTGCCTCGTGATGGCCGGCCTGATCGTGAGCCGGACCCGCCAGACCCCGGCCCCCGGAGCACGCCGGCCCAGGCTCCGATTCCCTGACAGGAGCCAACATGGACCACCCCCGCAGGCATGCGGAGGCCCCCGCCGGGCTGTACTGCCTCAGCGGCGCGCCCAGCGGTCTGCTCGCCGCCGTCGCCATGCTGCGCCGGCCCGGTGTCCAGGCGCGGGGAACGGATTAGAAGCCGGTCGGTTCCGTCTCGAATTCCGATTCCGTTGGCGGTCTTTCATGGTGCACCGGTCGCAGTGCGTTGGTGTGTTCGAACCAGATCAGCGCATCGTAGCGTTCACCGATCCGGGTCGGAACGTAGTTCCCGAGCTCCCGCTCGGGGTGGTAGACCACACCGATCGCCCGGTGGCCAAGCCAGGTCGAGAGCCACGGGCCGGACCTGTCCTCACCGAACTCCAGGACCGACGGCACACCCAGGGCCTCGTGCAGGAAGTCTTCGTGGGTGCCCCGCCGGGCCGGCGGAACCGGCAGGATCCGTTCCGGGCTGCCCCACGCGTCCGCGGCGATCACCTCGCCCCGGTGGGAGGCCAGGCCCACCAGCATGACGCCGTCCGCGGCGTGCCGTTCACGCAGCAACTGCCCCACGTTGACGAGCCCGTCCTGGGCCATGTCGGTGGCCCGGGCATCCCCCACGTGGGTGTTGTGCTCCCAAATGAGGCCCTTCGAGTCAGGCCCAAGGTGCCTGCTGAGCCGGTCGATGGTGTCGGCCATGTGGTGGTCCCGGACGTTCCAGGACTGGCGGTCGCCGCGGACCATGATCCGGTAGTAGTGCTCGGCGTTGGCGGCCACTTCGGCATTCTGCACTGCGCCGAAGGCGGCCTCGTCGTGCCCGCCAGGGGTGGACACCCGGCTCCTGACCTCAGTAAGGAGCGCGATGACGTCAGCCTCGCAGGACTGCGGAACCAGCCGCGTACTCCAGGCGTACTTGTGCGGGTCTTCGCTGTGGGGCAGGAAACACTGCCAGGCACGCAGGGCTGCGGGGACGGCCTCGGGCACGTTGTCCTGAAGCCAGCCAATGATCTCCCGGAGTGAATCCCAGAGCGAGTACACATCGAGTCCGTAGAAGCCGACGCGCCGGCTCATCGGACGGCTCAGGTTCCAGGTGCGGAGCCAGTCCAGGAACGCGGCAACCTCCTCGTTCGCCCACATCCACGTGGGCCAGCGTTCGAAGCCGGCGAGCAGGGCATGGACACCCTGCTCCTGCCCCGTCTCGCCCCGCACCCAACGGTTGATCCGCCAGCAGTCCGGCCAGTCCCCCTCCACCCCGATCCAGTTGTAGCCCTCTTCTTCGATGAGGCGGCGGCTGAGGGTGTCACGCCAGGTATAGAACTCGTGCGTGCCGTGGGAGGCTTCCCCGATCGCGACGAACCGGCAGTCCGCCGCCCGCCGGACCAGCCCGTTGAGGTCCCGGTCCGTCTTCAGCGGCCGGGCCAGTGAGTGGATTTCGGCCAGGACTGAGGATTTGGCGACGCCGGAAGTCATCGCGGTTCCTCGATCGGTATCTGCTCCAGGTGTTCTGGGACCCGCGCACGCCAGCCGAGCTCTCGTTTGATCCTGATGCGCAGGGCATCCGAGGCGTCCGGTTCGCCGTGGGTGATGTAGGTCATCCGGGGTTCCCGTTCCGCGGCCTGCATCCACGAGATGATGCCGTCCGCGTCGGCGTGCGCGGACAGGCTTTCCATCTGGATCACTTCAGCCCGGACCAAGATGTCCTCACCATAGATCCGGAGCTCGCGCTCGCCGGCTGCCAGGGTGGAGCCCCGCGTGCCGCCGGCCTGGTAGCCGCTGAGGATCACCGCGTTTTTCGGATCAGGCCCGTACGCGCAGAGATGGTGCAGGATTCTTCCGCCGGTGAGCATTCCACTGGCGGAGATGATGATCATCGGGCCGCCGCGGAGATTCAACAGCTTGGATTCGTCGACCGAGCGGGTGAGCTTGGCGACCTTGTACATATTCAGGTATTCCTGCTCCTTCAGCCGGTGCTCCTCGGGGTGCCGCTGGTACATCCCGGACGCATCGATGGCCATCGGACTGTTGAGGTACACCGGGATGTCCGGGATCAGGTGCTTGCTGCGGAGCCGGGACAGGTGCAGCATCAGGGTTTCCGCCCGGCCGACGGCGAACGCGGCGAACAGCACGACACCGCCGCGCTTCGCGACGCGGTTGATGATGTCCCCGAGCTGCTGTTCAGGGTCCACGGTGGAGTGTTTCCGGTTCCCATAGGTGGACTCCGTGACCAGCACATCGCTCGCGACGAGCGGCCGGGGCGGGTACATCAGCGGGTCGTCCGCCCGGCCCAGGTCCCCGGTGAAGTGCACCGACCGTGAACCGATGCGGACGTGGACCTGCGCGGCGCCGAGGATGTGCCCGGCCGGCAGCAACGTCAGTTCCATGCCCCCGCCGAGGTCCAGCGGATCGTCGAAATCCTGGGTCTGGAAGCTGTTGAGGGACTTCACCGCGTCGGCCGCCGTGTAGAGCGGAAGGGCCGGACTGTGCGTGGACGATCCGCGGTGGGTGGCGTACCGGGCTTCCTCCTCCTGCAGGTAGCCGCTGTCGGGGAGGAGCAGCTTGCACAGGTCCGTGGTACCGGCGGTGGCGATCACCGGTCCGGTAAACCCGTCCCGCACCAGCGCGGGGACGTAGCCGGTATGGTCCAGGTGCGCATGGGTCAGGACCACGGCGTCGATCGAGGCCGGCGGGACCGGGAACGGGGTCCGGTTCCGTTCGCGGCTGCGTTTGTAGCCCTGGAAAAGGCCGCAGTCCACCAGCACGCGTTTTCCGCCGGCCTCGAGAAGGTACCTGGAACCGGTGACGGTGTCGGTGGCTCCGAGGAATCGGAGGGTGGGCTGCTGGTGTTTCATGGTGCTCCCGATCCCGGATGCCCTGCCTCGACTGACCTGCATCGATACGAAACGGCACGGCTGATCCGCGCAGGCGATGTACCAAGCTTCCGCCCGGGCCAGGCCCGCCCCTAGGGCCGAAGGTCACGAGCCGCCGCGGCGACGCGCGCCGCTGTGCGGGGTGCCGCACAGGACCCGGCGGGCGCCGATGGACGGGGTCCGGGCACAGGGCCCGGCGGGTAACCCCGCGCAGCCAGGCCCGGGCACCGGTAGGATCTTCCGGCGGGCCCTTTTACTCGCAAACACCCGGCGGATTCCAGCGGCAAGGACTGATGATGAAGAAGAAATCCACGCGGACGGCGCCCAAGGGCACAACACAGCAGCCTGGGCAGCCTTGGCGTGACCGCCCGTGGACCGCTTCCTACGGTCCAGGCGTTCCGGCGGACCTGGTGCTCCCCGAGGGTTCGCTCGTGGACCTGATGGACAGCTCGGTCCGCCGCTACGGGTCGAAGACCGCCTTGGAATTCTTCGGCGCCCGCACCAGCTACCGCGAACTCGGCAGGCTGATCAGTCTGGCCGCCGCGGGGCTGGAGAAGCTCGGTGTCAAAGCAGGCGACCGGGTTGCCCTGGTAATGCCGAACTGCCCGCAGCACATCGTGGCCTTCCATGCCGTGCTGCGCCTCGGCGCCGTCGTCGTCGAGCACAATCCCCTCTACACGGACCGGGAACTGCGCCACCAGTTCGAGGACCACGGGGCCGCCGTTGCGATCGTCTGGGACAAGGCAGTGGAGCGGGTCCGCCAGCTGCCGGCCGACGTCGGGCTCCGCAGCATCGTCTCGGTGGAACTCATCCCCGCGATGCCGCTGCTGCAGCGCCTGGCGCTGCGGCTTCCGGTTCCCGCAGCCCGCAAGGCCCGAGCTGCCCTCTCCGTCGGCAAGGACCAGCCCAGGGGCCGGACGGCCCCGGCCTCCCGCCCTGTGCTTCCCTGGCGGAAGCTTCTCGACGCCGGAGAACTCAAGAGGAAACATCCGCGGCCCGCGGCCCGGGACCTCGCAGTCCTCCAGTACACCTCCGGCACCACGGGACTGCCGAAGGCCGCCATGCTCAGCCACGCCAATCTGCAGGCCAACGCGGCGCAGGGCCGGGCATGGGTGCCGGGGCTCAAGGACGGCCGGGAGACCGTGTACGCGGTGCTGCCGATGTTCCACGCCTACGGTCTGACCCTGTGCATGACGTTCGCCCTAAGCATCGGCGCGAAGCTGGTACTGTTCCCGAAGTTCGACGTCGACCTGGTCCTGAAGGCGCTCAAGAAGTCCCCGGCGACCTTCCTGCCGGCCGTGCCGCCCATTTATGACCGGATCGCCGCCGCGGCGGCGGAACGCGGCATCGGGCTCGAAAGCATCCGCTTCTCCATTTCCGGTGCAATGAACCTGCCGACGTCGACCGTGGAGACCTGGGAAAAGGCGACCGGCGGCTACCTGATCGAAGGCTACGGACTGACCGAAACGTCCCCGATCGCGATCGGCAACCCCTTCGGACCCAGCCGCAAACCGGGGACCGTCGGGGTGCCGTTCCCACTGACCGACATCCGGGTGGTGGATCCCCGGAACGTCGCCCTGGACCGCGCCCCGGGCGAAGAAGGGGAACTCCTGATCCGCGGCCCGCAGGTGTTCTCCGGCTACTGGAACCGCCCGGAGGAGACCGAGGAGTCACTGCTCGACGGCGGCTGGTTCCGCACCGGCGACATCGTCTCCGTGGACAACGACTACTTCGTGACGATCCGGGACCGGATCAAGGAGCTGATCATCACGGGTGGATTCAACGTCTCACCCAGCGAGGTGGAGGACGTCCTCGCCACGTTCCCCGGAATTTCGGAAGTCTCCGTGGTCGGGTTGCCACGTCCCGGAGGGGGCGAGGACGTGGTCGCCGCCGTCGTGCCCATCCCGGGAACCACCATCGATCCCGACGCGCTCCTGGTCTTTGCCCGGAAACACCTGACCGCCTACAAGGTGCCGCGCCGGGTGGTGGTGCTCGACTCCTTGCCCCGCTCGCTCATCGGCAAGGTCCTCCGCCGGGAAATCCGGGACACCCTCGTCGCAGGTCACTGACTGGCTGGACTCATAGGCGTTCCTGTGGGCCCCGCCTTCCTGGAGGGTGTGGTTACATGGTTCGGCCTTGCCGTTCTGCCAGGGGCGGCGGGGTTCCGTGCGCCGGTGTTTGGCGCCCAGACCGCGATGACCTTGGCGATTCCGCGGACCGGACGTCGGCCAGGGCGTTGTCGATCATGAGGTCGCGCACAGGTGCCCCGTTCGCGATTCCTCCAAGTTTCTTGACTTCAGTGTGCCGCAGCCCTCCGGCGGTCCCGGGCCAGCCCGACCAGGCCTTCGCGGTGCTTTTCGCCCGCCGGGAGTACCTTCGACCCTCGCCGCGGCCACGACTCCGGCGGGCCATGCCGGCGCATCAGCCGGCCCCTCAAAGGCTGGTGTCGGCAGGGACTCCGGCGCGCAGCCGGGCCAACGGCGAGGTCTGCCTGCTTCCACGCCTGAAGCGAATAAGCCCGAAGTTCTTTTCCGGTAGGGCCATCGCAAGGTACCAGGCGACACCGAGGGGAAGCAGGATAAGGCTTGTGAGCAGGGTATAGAAGGGCATCAACAGCAACCAAGAGTTCCGGGTCCTCCAGTGAATGCAGTAAACCATGCCGAAATAGAGTAGACCGGCCACGAGGAGTGACCACCCTGGTTGCAGGAGAGCCGACCATCGCAGGAAGAAGAAAGCGAAGAGGACTACGGCTCCGTAAATCCAGAAAAAGGGATGCCAGAAGCTGAATCGGATATTCATCACGTACAGTCTGAACTCACCGCCGGACCACGCCAACCGCTGCCGCCACCAGGAACCCCACGTTGACGGAACATCCGTATGGACAGAGAAGGGGATGTGTGTCACCCGGTACCCGAGTCGTTCGGCGATCAAACCCGTTTCGACATCATTTCCTTGGAAGAACAGAGAGTGTTGCGCCATGATCCTCCGCATCGAAGACGATCTACCCACGTGACACGCCCCGCTGAGGAGCCACGGAATGACAAACCGAAGACGCATCGCGAGACGGTACTCGTGTCGTTGCAGTTGGACCAACGCATTCCCCTGATCCTGGGGAACCAACTCTACGGATGCAACGTCGTCCCCTCTCAGCGAGAGTTCGTCCACCAATTCCCGCAGGGGTCTCGACGACGTTGTATCCGCATCCATACACACGACATAGGTAGCGGTCACGACTGACTCCAGGGCATCACGGACCACACGATCACGGATAGTCCCTCCGGTCCTTCTGAGACCATTGGACGGCGGCGCTGTATAGTCGCTCGCGAATATTCTAAAACCGTTGATGGATGCAATTCGCTGGAGAGAAGCGTGAAAAGCCTCAGTCTCGCCGGACGTCGTGCATAAGATGACGGAATTCCCATACTTGCGGAGATATTCGATGTTGGTCAGATACTTGGTATCCCCATAGATCGGAACTAGGACTTCGAACGATTCCCCCGCTTGAATTTTTTCAAGTTCGTGATTCCGGAATAGGCTACTGCGCGCAGCCGCAATCGCATCAACTGTTACTGCCAGTGCGGGCAGCAGCAAAAGTGGTAGTACGGTTCCGATCCAGTCCATTATTCGCCTTTCGGTCAACATTGAATTCAAGCGCTGTCCGGACGAGACCGGGATGTGCGCCATGGCTAACGAGCTGGCGAAGTGAATTCAGGGCTTCTTCTATTGGGTAGTAGCCGACGTCCACCCTGAGGATCCTCGGGTGTGCCGTCGAATAGTATGTTTCGCGCTGATCAAAGAGTTCTTCCGAAAGCTTCTCGCCAGGACGAAGCCCGGTGTACTGAATGGCCGGAGGAAGGCATCCAGCCAATTCGACGTAGCGCCGTACCAGTGACTCGATAAGAACTGGCGATCCCATGTCAAGGACATACGTTTCTCCCTGTTGCGCAAGACACGCCGCTTCAATCACCAGGCCCGCCGCTTCCGGGATGGTCATGAAATAGCGTGAAACGTTAGGGTCGGTAATCCTGATACAGTCCCCGTTCTCGATCTGCGTGACGAGAGTCGGAAGAAAGGACCCGCGGCTCCCGAGTACGTTACCGAAACGGACGCTGGCGATCTTGGTATCAGACGTGCGCGCATACTTGGCTGCAACATGTTCTGCGAGTCTCTTGGACCAGCCGAGCGCGGACGTCGGATTAGCAGCCTTGTCAGTACTGATGTTGACCACACGGTCCACATTCGCCGCGATTGCGGCGACAATCACGGCCTCCGTGCCGAAGACGTTGGTCTTGACTGCAGCTTCGGGAGCACGTTCCAGGAGTGGAAGATGCTTGTGGGCCGCAGCGTGGAAGACTATGTCGGGCTTCACTTCCTGCATGAGGCGCCGCATCAATTGTTCGTCCCTGACATCAGCAAGACGATAGGTTTCGTCGTCAAGCAGCGCCACACCCTCCTCCCCCATCTGGAGGTTGTAGAGGGCAAATTCGTCATTGTCCACGTAGTAGATCTGCTTCGCCCGCAGGAGTCGGATCTGCCGCGCAAGTTCAGAACCGATTGACCCACCGGCCCCTGTTACCAGGATAGTTTTGTCTTCGATGAGCGCTTTGGCACTCTGTCCGTAGACATGGATGGCTTCCCGGCCAAGAAGTCTTTCCGCACACACTCTTTGAACCATCGCTGACCCCCAATATAATCAGATGCTTATCCAGCTCATGACAAATCCGGTTAAATGCAGGCGGGTCTCAAAATGCCACGTAACTTCTCGGGAGAACGGAGCAATCAACGGCGTAATCAATGGACAATCCACTATTTCCGCTGCAAATTCTTTGTTCTGAGACCTTCCTATCCAAGCAAACAGGTTCAGAGTCACCAGTACACGAGTAGTCTGTACCCGCATCGCCTCTGTGAAGATCGATTGGCTACTCGAAAAGTAATTGCGACTACTTGGAAAATTGGTAGCGGCGAAGAAGTCATCCCAGACATGTAGATGTAATTGCGACGCCCTTCAGAGCCAAGCCCCCATTTGCGACGCCCTCCAGCGCCCAGCTATTAACTGGCCGTAGTGATGTCCGGCCGCAGGCGCTCTTCGATAAACTCGATGGTCCGTTCCAGCGCCGCTTTCGTCGGGTGTCCCGGGGTGTCCACCAGGTCCACCGTCAGGACGCAGTGCGCGGATGATGCGATGCCGAACGGGTTGCCCGGCGACGAATCGACCTCAATGCCTTCGAAGCTCTCACCGAACTCCCGCCGCAGGGTGGCGAAGCGCTCCGCCGGGCACCCCCGGTCGTTACTGAACCGCAGACCGAGCACCCGGAGTCCCTGGCTGGTCCGCGCCTTCACGCGCGCCAGTTCCTCCCCATCCAGCCCGAGCGCGGCACGCCTCCGCGCGGTCAGACCCGCCGGCAGCGCGGGCTGACTCATGACCGGCGCCAGGACTGCGGGTTCCATCGCCATCGCGAGGGCGAAGCTCCCCGTCATGCACATGCCGATCGCCCCGACGCCGGGACCGCCGCACTCCCGGTGCGCCTGGACGGCGAGGGCGCGCAGCCAACTCGTGGCCGGGCTGCTGCGGTTCGCCAGCACGGCGAATTCGCGGGAAATGCAGACCTTCGCGATGGACTTCACGATTCCCTCGCCCGCCTTTCCGCCGGGCCGCCCGAACATTGAGGGGAGGTAGACGGTGAAGCCCCGCTCGATCAGCCGGCGGCCGAGGTCCAGCACGCCCGGGTGGATCCCGGGAACCTCGTGGATCAGGATCACGGCCGTGCCCGCCCCGGCCCGAAAGACCTGGTGGCGGATGCCGCCGTGGCTGAAGGTCGACTCGGTGAAGCCCCCCAGCGCTTCCCCTTGCTCCGGTGGCTCCCGGTGCTCGGACGGTTCCCGGTGCTCCGGCATGGACGGCTCCCCTCGGTTCCGGGCGGCACTGCTGGAGACACTTCAGCCGCCCGCGTACCGGACATGCTGCGGAACCGGTGGCGCCGCCGTCGACGGCAGATCCCTTGCGGCGCTCCGAATCAGCTGATAGGCCTGTAACAGGCCAAAAGGTAGGGTGCTTAATACTAGAGACCCACGGCCTGAGCAGGCGGTGGTTGCAGAAGGGAAGTTCACGTGACCCGCAAGAATCCCCAGGTCGAGGAAAACGACGAAAAGGACATCGTGGTCGGCGACGGTCCAAAGGACTGGGCCGCCGGCATCCCCGGGGTGCTGCACTCCATGAAGCCGGCGATCGAACACATGGGCCTGAACCGCACCCGCAAGACGGTGCTGGCGATGAACCAGAAGGACGGTTTCGACTGCCCCAGCTGCGCGTGGCCGGACCCGAACCACCGCAAGGCTTTTGAGTTCTGTGAGAACGGCGCGAAGGCGGTCACCTGGGAAGCGACGCCGGTGGTCATTGGCCGGGAGTTCTGGGCGGAACATTCCGTCAGTGAACTGCGGACGCATTCCGAGTACTGGCTGGGGATGCAGGGCCGGCTCACCGAGCCGGTCCACAAGCCGGCCGGGGAGGACCACTACAAGCCGGTCAGCTGGCCGGAGGCGATCCGCATCATCGCGGACAAACTCAAGGGCCTGGACTCACCGGACGAAGCAGCCTTCTACACCAGTGGACGCACCTCCAACGAGGCTGCCTTCCTCTACCAGCTGGTGGTCCGCGGCTACGGCACCAACAACCTGCCGGACTGTTCCAATATGTGCCACGAGTCCTCGGGCTGGGCCATGGGCCAGACCATCGGCATCGGCAAGGCCACCGTCAGCTTTGACGATTTTGCCAAGGCTGACCTAATCATCGTTATGGGCCAGAACCCCGGCACCAACCACCCGCGGATGTTGACCGAGCTGGAGGCTTGCAAGGAAAACGGCGGCGAGATCGTCGCCGTCAATCCCCTGCCGGAGGCCGGCCTGCGCCGGTACAAGAACCCGCAGAAGGTCAAGGGCATCATCGGCCGCGGGACGGAGATAGCGGACCAGTTCCTGCACATCCGCATCGGCGGCGACATGGCGCTGCTGCAGGCCATCTCCAAACGTGTGTTCGACGCCGAGTCACGGAACCCGGGCACCGTCCTGGACCACGCGTTCCTCGCCGAGCACTGCGAGGGGCTGGACGAGCTCAAGGAACACCTCAGCCTGCTGGACGAGGACGCGGTCCTGCTGGCGACCAGCCTGCGCACCGAGGAAATCGATGAACTCGCCGCGCGTTACTTGAAGGCCGAGAAAGTCATCATCACCTGGGCCATGGGCATCACGCAGCAGAAGAAGGGCGTGGCCACCATCAAGGAGATCATCAACCTGCTCCTGCTGCGCGGGAACATCGGCAAGCCCGGCGCCGGCGCCTCGCCCATCCGCGGCCACAGCAACGTCCAGGGCGACCGCACCATGGGGATCTGGGAGCAGATGCCGCAGTCCTTCCTGGACTCCCTCGGCGAGGAGTTCGGCTTCGCGCCGCCCCGCGACCACGGCGTGGACGCGGTGGAAACCATCAACAAGATGCGCGACGGCGGCATCAAGGCGTTCATAGCGCTCGGCGGGAACTTCGTCGGCGCCATTTCCGACACCAACGCCACCGAAGCGGCCATGCAGAACACCGAACTGTCCGTACAGATTTCCACGAAACTCAACCGGTCCCATACCGTGACCGGCGCCGAAGCCCTGATCCTGCCCACTATGGGCCGGAGCGAAATCGACATCCAGGAGTCCGGCCCGCAGTTCGTGTCCGTGGAGGACACGGTCTGCGCCGTGCACCCCTCTTGGGGCAAAGTTGAACCGGTCTCGCACCACCTGCTCTCCGAACCGGCGATTGTCAGCCGGCTCGGCAAGGCGCTGGTCGGAGACAAAGTCAAGGCCGACTGGGACGGTTTCGAAAAGAACTACGACCTGATCCGGGATCACATCTCGCGGGTCGTCGGCGGCTGCGAGAACTACAACGAACGCATCCGGCAGGAGGGCGGCTTCATCCTGGCGAACGGTCCGCGGGATTCCCGCACCTTCCCCACCCCGACCGGCAAGGCAGTGCTGACCGTCAACGACCTGGAGCACGTGGAGAAGCCTGCGGGCACCCTGATCCTTCAGAGCATGCGCTCCCACGACCAGTTCAACACCACCATCTACGGCCATAACGACCGCTACCGGGGCATCAAGAAGGGGCGCCTCGTGGTGTTCGTGAACCCGGACGACATCGCCGAACTGGGCCTGGCGGACGGAATGTTCGTTGATATCCGGGGCGAGTACCAAGATGGCGTGGAGCGTATGGTCCGCAAGTTCCGGGTGGTCTCCTACCCGACCGCCCGCGGCTGCGCGGCGGCGTACTATCCGGAAGCCAACGTGCTGGTGCCGCTGAACCATACGGCTGAAGGCAGCAACACCCCGGTGTCAAAGGCTGTGATCGTGCGGCTCGAACCCAGCGAGGACCAGACCCCGGACGGTTCGACCACAGTGGCATCCGGCGCGGCCAGCACGCAGTAGTGCGCCACCCCGCGGGAACGTTCCGCGGGACACGAGCACAGGCTAGCTCCACGTGCGAGCTCCACGGGGACATGCCCCACTTTGGCGGCGGCCACTGGACGTCATGCCAATATGTCCATCCGCGGGCGCCCAGGGAGGGCATATCCCGCGGTGGCTGCCAGGTCCTCCACGGGGACATGCCCCACTTTGGCGGCGGCCACTGGACATCATGCCAATATGTCCATCCGCGGGCGCCCAGGGAGGGCATGTCCAGCCGGGGGCCTGGATCCTGTGGCTATTGGGCGCGCTTGGCCCAGCCCTTTTCGTCGGGGCCGCCGGACTCACCGTCCGCACAGAGCTCGAGGACTTTGTTGGACGCCGCGTGAACCGCCTCCTGCGCGCTCTTCCTGCCGTCGGTCGACGCGGTTCCCGCGGCGTACCCGACGATGAAGGCGCTGATGGCGTCTGCGTGCGGCCCGACGGCCTTCAGCGACCCGTCCGCGACCTGGACGATCTTCTCGTGGTCCACTTCCAGGTCAAGGATCTGCAGTGCCTGAATCAGGCGGGCGCTCCAGTGCCGCAGTGCGCTGTCTTCGTCCCGGGTCAAAGTCATTGTTGCTCCTTTACATTGGTGCGTCAGCCGATTGGCGTTCCTCACAAGGGTTAGCACCGACGCCGTGGTTCCGCAACGCGACACAGGCAAAACCCCGACGCCGGAGGAGGCCACATGTCATTTTCAGTACTCGCCTGCACAGCGTTCCGCGTGTTTCCAAGGTTCTGCAGGCCAGTATTGAGCGTTGAATTTTCAGTACTTTCCTGCACGACTCGCAGCTTTCGCTCGATACTCCTATACACCCTGATTCTCAGGGGCGTGTTGGTTCCGCCGCACTGCGTTGCCCGCGTTCAATTGCCCGGTAGACAGTGGAGCGGCCGACACTAAACAGCTCCGCCAGCTCTGCCTTGCTGTATTTCCCCGCGGCGTGCAGTTCGAGGAGGTGATTTTCCTGTTTGACGGTGAGTTTCGGTTGTTTCCCTCGTAGCCGGCCCTTGGCCTTGGCAACCTTCATTCCTTCACGGGTGCGCATGCGGATGAGGTCGGCTTCGAACTCGGAGATCATCGCCAACACGTTGAACAGCAGTTTGCCCATCGGGTCAACGGGGTCGTGGACGGATCCACCAATGCTGAGTTTGATTTCGCGGTTAGCGAGGCCATCTGCAATTTCGTGGGCATCACGGACGGAACGGGCCAAGCGGTCAAGTTTCGTGACGACGAAGGTATCCCCCGCCCGGCACGCGGCCAGGGCTTCGCGAAGTCCGGCGCGGTTCTTGTTCGTGCCAGTAAAGCCGTGGTCAACATAAATTCGTTCAGACTCAACGCCAAGGGCAGCGAGGGCATCACGCTGCGCAGTGAGGTCTTGCGCCTCGGTGGACACGCGCGCGTAGCCGACCAGTATTTTTGACATGGAAAATAGTGTGTCATATAGAGCCCCCTTACCGAACACTTCACCGGACGGGTCTTACGGGACGCTGATGGGCCCCAGCTCGCAATGATGCAGTTCAGCGGTGTGTGCGACCGCTGGAGGACCTTCTTACGGGACGGCCCGAATGTCAATCCGGACAGACCCCTAACGGGACGACGCCACTAATTCGGTGGCCAAAAGAAGTGCTGTACCTGATTCGTCTTTTGGACGATAAACGCCGCTCTATGTTGACGCCCGAAAAGTTGTCGGGCAAAACATGGAACCTTTCGATGTGTGCGGACACTATGGGGTATGGACGGAGATGACGAAGGGACAGACGAGGTACTTTGGAAGCTCGTCGTTAATGGGGACGGTGACGCCTTTGGCGCACTGTTTGATCGCCACCGCGATCGGGTTCTGCGTCACGCCCTGAGGCTCGTCGGCTCCGCTCATGCCGCCGAAGACGTCACTGCAATGGTGTTCTATGAGGCGTGGCGTCGCCGTGAATACGTGCGCATGGTCAACGGCTCCATCGTTGCCTGGCTGCTGGTCACCGCGAACAACACCATCCGCAACGATCTGCGCCAACGCCGGCGGTACAAGAACTTTCTAAACCGCCTCCCTCCACCGGCACATAGCCCCGATATCGCTGAGGCGTTCGCCGACGAGAACCAGCAGGAATTTGAGGCCGCGACGCTAGACCGGGCCTTCGCACGATTGCGCCAAGTGGACCGCAACGTGCTGACGCTTTGCGTGGTTGAAGAAATGAACATCCGAGACGCTGCGACCGCACTCGGTATCCCCGAAGGCACCGTGAAATCCCGACTAAACCGGGCCAAAACAAAGCTCGGACACCTCTATGACGAAGTTTCCAGCACTTATGCGATCGACCGTCAGGCCGCGTTTGAAAGGAGGCCACAATGAAGACACACCAGTTCCAGCCCGACAGAAGCGACGCGCTTCGCCGCCAGCTCGTGGACATGCCGGCACAAGAGCTCCCCAGGAGACGGCCGACAGGAAACTCGCAGGTTCCTGCAGCCAACCTGGCGTCCACCGATCATGGTCCTCTCCACAGACCACAACGCACGCGCCGCGTGGTGTTGACGATGGCCGCAGCCAGTGTCGGCGTGATCGTTCTGGGTCAGACCAATATGTCGATCCAGAGCGCCCACGCGGCCGGTCTCCTGCGGTCAGCAGCGGAACAAACTATGGCCTTTTCAGACCCCACGCCGGGTCCAGGGGAATACCTGCGCGTCCACACCCACGCCAACTGGCTGGCGGGCCGAAGCGATACTGCTGGAAATGACATGTTCACCATGAACGCCCAGACCATTGACGTCTACGTTCCCGGGGACCCCTCACGCGATTGGGTACTAGACCGGGACTGGGGCGCCATCGCCCCGCGCCCCGGTCAGAAGGACACCATCCACGCACCCGGTGGCGAGTTCTACGGGATCCCCTGGACCGTGATCGATAAGCAGGAACTTATAGGCCTGCCTCGCGAAGGCAAGGCCCTGATCGAGCACTTTAATGCCCAGTACCAGGGAGGGTCCGCGTCGCGGGACGAGGATAACTTCGTGCGCATTACGGATCTGCTGCGGACCGGACTTGTCCCGGCAGACCTGCGCGCAGGCCTCTACGAGGCGCTGGCACTGATCCCGGGCGTGAACGCCAGTGAGCAAACCAATTTTGATGGGAAACCAGGGATCTCCATCGGTCGATCAGAGCCGCTCCGGGCAGGACAACGCGATGAAATCATCATTGACCCGGCCACTGGCCTGGTCATCGGTGAACGCACCGTTATGACTTACGCACTCTTCGGGCTGGGAGCCAATAATCTCACCGCTCATACCGCCATTGACTACAGCATCGTTGGATCCGTCCCGCCGGCGAACCAGCCAGCCATGGAGGCCGGAGGGCCAGAGAAATGACCCACCGAAACGCTGTCAGCTCGGCAGGATCTGACAGCCGGACACTCCTTGCTCTCTTGGCTGCGTTCACAGCCGCCATGCTCTGGTGGATAGGCATCGTCGGCACCATCACCACTGGAGGCGGTGGAGCAATATTCCTCACCGTCCCAGCCCTGGCCACCATCGGAACCATCATGATCGGACATCGACACGGACGCCACTGGCCAATTCCCACGGCGCAACGACAACGCAGACACAGGAGCGCGCCACTGCCCGGCGCCCCCTATTCCGTTGTTAACCTGTGCGCATTTACGACCGCCTTATTGTGGTGGATAGGCATCACCGGTCTCGTCAACACAGGAGGCAG
Organism: Pseudarthrobacter linnaei; assembly: GCF_055412825.1. Taxonomy (NCBI): domain Bacteria; kingdom Bacillati; phylum Actinomycetota; class Actinomycetes; order Micrococcales; family Micrococcaceae; genus Pseudarthrobacter; species Pseudarthrobacter linnaei. The sequence goes on along the minus strand of NZ_JBVAYX010000001.1, from coordinate 21,143 downwards.
CGGAGCGCAGCCCTTCCTGACAGTTCCAACCATTGCAAGCATTGGGACACTAATAATCGCGCTCCGTCACCACCAAGGAAGAACCAGCAGCACGAGAAGTTAGCAGCCCGCCACGACCGTAGCGCTTAACAGAGCCATACGCATGGACATGTCCCGGGGAGGGTTTCCCAACGTAATGCATGTCAGGAAGCCCGCCAGGATCACCAGTCAGCTGGTGTGCCTAAGATTTCTGAGAAATCTCTGGGTCTGTGTAACCTTTTCGGCTGTCCCGGACAATACAGGGCATGGGGAACGTGAAGAATGACGAGGACCGACTGTGGTCCCGGAGCCTAAGTGGTGACGGCGATGCGTTCGGGGTGCTGTACGACAGGCATCGTGACCGGATTTTTCGCCACGCGTACAGGCTCGCGGGTAACCACCACGACGCCGAAGACGTCATGGCTGCTGCCTTCCTCGAACTCTGGCGGCGACGCACCAACGTGCGTGTAGTAGAAGGGTCAATTCTTCCCTGGCTGCTCGTCACGACGACCAACATGGCACGCAATAACGGGCGCGCAGCCCTCCGCTACCGGAAGCTGCTGAACGCATTACCGCGCACCGAAGGGGCCTCAGAGCCCATGGACATTGAACATTTCACCGGTACCCAGGAGACCCTGGACCGGGACTTCGCCAAGGCTCTCGGAACACTCAGCGCCGAGGACCTGCACCTGGTGAGTCTGGTCGTGTTCGAGGACTACCCTTTGGCTGCCGCAGCGGCAGTCCTGAATCTGACTCCCGGTGCCGCGAAGACCCGCATGCACCGGGCAAGGCAACGGATGAAAACCGCCCTCACCGGCACCACCAGCACGGGCGCTCCTACTGCCGGCAGCCTCGCACGGTCAGTTTTGGAAGGAGACAGGTCATGAACCAGTTCAAGGTCGATGACCGATTCAGCGACGCACTTCGAGCAGAACTCGTCGCCCAAGTCCACCAACCGGCCCCGGTACGGGCCCGCCAACACACCCGTCTCTGGCTCGGCGCCGGCACGCTGGCCGGCGCATGTCTGCTCGGTGGCATCGGCGCAGCCGCAGCCGGGTTCTTTCAGATTCCCGGCTCCCAGCAAGTGACTCCGTTGGCTTCGCCCGTGACAGAGAGCTACACCGGAACAGCCACCGTGGAACTCGGGAAACCACCGGCAGGCGCCACTGACATCGAATTGACGCTGACCGCCCTGACCCCCGGTTCGTTCGAGTTCCCAGGCGGTGCCAGCTGCAGCTACACCGACATCGATATGCAGACGCGTCTAAATTCCTGCCGGTACACCATTCCCCTCGAACCCGGACAGGAGACCGTTACGATCGGGACGGAACCGGGTAACCGCTGGCAACTCTCCGCCAGCTACGTGAAGCAGGAAAGGACCGAACTAGGCGTCAACGACAAAGGTGAAACCTACGGGGTTGAAAGTCCCGAAAACGGAGTTCCGGATCTGATCGCCGTCATGGCGACTAATGGAGCATCAGGCTACGCCTACGCAAAGGACCTCTACGGCGGCCCAATGCCTACCAGCCCGGAAGACGCAGCGAAAAACTTCAACACTCCGCGCCCACCCCGGGAGATCCCGGTATTCCTCAGCGACGGAGGAACCCAAGTTGGTGTCTTCCTGGCAGCGGGTTCTGGAGGCGGAACACCCGCCTACCCGTCTAGGTCACCAATCCCTTCACCGGACGCCACAGTAGTTCCAGCGCGCTAAACAAGCGTTCGCCGCCAGGACCAGACCGTAAAGGGTTCCCCCTACGGGGAACCTCGAACGGGACACTTTCGGGATTCATGAAAAACTCGGCCGTCTGTGTATAGGCTCCCATCAACGTCCACCTTCAGGGGAGCACAATGAAGCGCAATCGGTTGTGGCAATACACGGTTCCCCTCCTACTTCTCGGCATGCTGTTGACATCTTGCGGAGACACGAAAACGGGCGAACCGGGAACTGCCATACCCACGCCCAGCTCCACTACCTCGGCTACGTCCACCAGCTCAACCCTTGGCTCAACCAGCACCACGCCACCCCAAGAAACATGTACGGCGTTCCTACCAACGACCCAGTGCTCCCGATACGCCAGTGTTTCCGGCACGGCCGCCGGCAACGATCTACCCTGGGCGGCATCCGGCGGCGTCAGGGCATGGTTGACCTCCGCGAATGGAGAGCTTCAGTTGACCGTGACTACCGGATGCGGCCCCCTGGGCGGGCAGGCGACAATCACCGGGAACACGCTTACTGTCAGGAACATCGCCACCGGAGCGATGGGGTGCGCGGGCGATGTCGGCGAACAGCATCTGTGGGTGATGGAGTTCCTGAAGCGGCCCATCGAACTGACATTCAGCCAGGGCACTCTCAGCTGGAAGAGCGGAACAGACACACTCAGCTTCAAAAGCGAGTAGCAGCCCGCCCACCCACTTCGATCTTCCTTGTGCGAACCGCAACTGGATAGGACGAACCGATCCCTAAGCATGGCCGCTCTCGTGGGACGCGCGTCCCCAAGTCCCGCAAAAGGATCCCCTAGGGGACGGTGCCGCGGAGGGTTCGGCTCGGAGCCCTCCGCGCGGCCGGCAACGAGAACTCGTCCTCTGCGCGGCCGGCAACGAGAACTCGTCCTCTGCGCCTCGTGCCAGACGAGCCTTACGTCTTCGCCTGGGACAAGCTCAAGAAACTCATTCGCCCTCTGGACGATGCAAACGCTCGAACCCCTACTGCCGTTCTTTGGCGTCCAGAGCCTGTCGGGGACCGCCTAGTTACCCCTGGGTAGGCGGATGACCCGGACGGAGTGGAAAATGATCAGCCCCACTCCAACGCTCACGAATATGGTGTCTGGCCAGCGAGGCGGTTCTGTGGCCAGCCTGTATACGGCTGGAACCATGATGAATATGGCGAGGCCAATACCGAGCCAGGCTGAGAACCTGATTCGCCTTTTCTGTTCCGACGTTTTGGCAGCGGGCTCATTGCTGGTGGTGTGATCGTTGTCTGGTCTGCTGTAATGCTCTGGTTCCATGCGGCCCCCTCAGGCTTGGTGTCCCGAGCCTACCCGAGCCACCCGCCCACTTCAGGAGCAGCTGTCGGTCCCGTAGAGGGTTCCGCTTCCGGACCGGCTTACGGGCGCTTGATGTACTAGCCGTGGTCTTCTGAAGTGTGAGTCCCTTCTCCTGCCCAATGAGGTTTCGCAACGCAGTTACGCGATTCACCGTGCACCGAGATTCCGAGAGGTTCTGAGTGGGTCCCGGTCTCTTCGGTAGGACGCCTCTTATCTCTAGGGACACGAGACAACGCGCCTATCGCCGTGGGAGCCTTAGTTCGATTTCAGTTTGTCTGCCGGGGGTCGCGTCCGTAGCGCGGTGCTGCGTAGATGTGTTGGCCGCGTCCAACCATGAATGAGAACGAGGGCGCTGCGATACGCTGGGCCATAAGCCAAGTGACACGGGGTGCTCCATCTGGAGCTGAGATAACACCCGTTGAACCTGATCTAGTTAGTACTAGCGAAGGGATGTCGCGCATATGCGCACGCCAGAAGACCTGATTTCATTCACCTGTTCAGCTCTCGACGAGGTGCGGTCCCACCCGCCGCTCGTGCAGTGCATCACCAATAGTGTTGTGGTGAACTTCACCGCGAACGTGCTGCTGTCGCTAGGTGCGGCACCAGCGATGGTCGACATTCCGGGGGAGGCGGGCGCGTTCGCGCGGGTCGCATCCGGACTGCTCGTTAATCTCGGTACCCCCACCGCGGAACAACGCGACGCGATGGTCGAGGCCGTCACCGCCGCGAACGCCGCCGGAACACCGTGGGTGCTCGACCCCGTTGCCGTTGGTTTCCTGCCCGTGCGCACGCCGCTGGCCTTCGCCCTGCACGACCTGCGACCCACGGTGGTGCGCGGGAACGCATCGGAGATCATCGCGCTGGCGGGTGCCGGATCCGGCGGGCGCGGGGTCGACTCGTCCGACGAGGTGGATGCCGCACTGGCCGCAGCAGACGCACTGATAGGTATGACCGGTGGGGTGATCGCCGTCTCCGGACCCGTCGACATCATCACGGATGGCCGTGGGCTGGTACGCATCGACAACGGGCATCCGCTGCTCACTCGCGTTACCGGCGGGGGCTGTGCCCTCGGCGCGGTCATGGCCGCGTTCGCCGCGGTCGACGACGACAGGTTCGCCACCACGGTGGCCGCGGCCACGGTCTACACCGTCGCGGCCGAGCTTGCGGCAGAGTCCGCCGCCGGTCCGGGCAGCTTCGCTGTCGCCTTTGTGGACGCCCTGGCCACCGTCAACGCGCAGGACATCGCCCGCCGAGCGGTGCTCCGATGAACCTCGACCTGTCGTTGTACTTGGTGACCGACTCGGCGCAGGCCGCCGCGGCCGGGCGCAGCATCGTGGACGTGGTGCGCCGCGCCGTTTCCGAGGGAGTGAGCGCCGTGCAGGTGCGTGAGAAGGCGACCGCCGGGCGGGAGTTCCTCGACACCGTTCTGCGCATCGCGGATGTGCTGCCGGACACCGTGGCGCTGATCGTGAACGACAGGGTCGACGTATTCCTGGCCGCCCGTGCCGCAGGGCGCCGGCCGGCCGGGGTGCACGTCGGGCAGTCCGACCTGCCCGTCGGCGTGGTGCGTGCCCTCATCGGGGGTGACGCGGTGATCGGGCTCAGCGCATCGACGGATGCCGAGCTGCGCCGCGCGGCCGAGGATCCGGCCCTGGTCGACTACGTCGGCATCGGCGCGCTGCACGCCACACGCACCAAGAGTGACGCGCCCCCCGCCCTGGGGCTGGTCGAGTTCGCTCGCCTGGTCGGGGTTAGCACGCTGCCGGCCGTGGCCATCGGCGGGGTCGGCCTGCGCGACCTGGCCGCCCTCCGTGAGTGTGGGGCGGCGGGCGTCGCGGTGGTGTCGGCGATCTGTGCGGCGCCGCACCCCGAGCAGGCCGCCCGCGAATTGCGGGCAGCCTGGGGCGCGACGGCATGACCGGCGCATCCCTCCGCATTGCCCGCGTGCTGAGCATTGCTGGTACCGACCCGACCGGCGGAGCGGGCATCCAGGCTGACCTCAAAAGCATTGCGGCGAACGGGGGCTACGGCATGGCCGTGGTGACCGCGCTGGTCGCGCAGAACACCCACGGTGTGCGCTCGGTGCACGTGCCGCCGGTCTCGTTCCTGCTCGAGCAGCTGCACGCCGTGAGTGACGACGTCGAGATCGATGCCGTCAAGATCGGGATGCTGGCCGATGTGCACGTCACCAGCACCGTGAGCGAGTGGCTCGGCCAAGTGAAGCCCAGGCTCGTGGTGCTCGACCCTGTGATGATCGCTACTAGCGGCGACCGGTTGCTCACCGAGGATGCCGAGCAGGCTCTCCGCGACCTGCTGAGCGTCGTGCACCTGGTGACGCCCAATATCCCGGAGCTGGCCATCCTGGCCGGTTCTCCGGTGGCGACGAGCTGGTCGGCGGCCCTGAGCCAGGCGCAGCAGATCGCCGAAACGTACGGGGTTCTCGTGCTGGCCAAAGGCGGGCACCTCGCCGGTGACCTCGTCCCAGATGCCCTCGTCGATGCCCACACCGTGCGAGAGTTTCCCGGGCTGCGGATCGACACCCTGAACACACACGGAACCGGGTGTTCCTTCTCCTCCGCCGTCGCGACCAGGGTGGCGTCCCGGGCCGGCACGGCCGGACCGAGCCTCGCGCACTGGGGAGACGCTGTCTCCGAGGCGAAGCTCTGGCTGACCGAGAGCATTGCCCACTCCGGCGACCTGCAGGTCGGGTCCGGCCACGGTCCGATCCAGCACTTCGCCGGGCTGTGGCAGCGCGGCGGCCTGCAGAACCGGCCCAGCCCGGCGCAGGTGGCTGAGTCGTGGTGGCACGACATCCGTGACATCCGCACCGACACCGACGAGTTGCCGTTCATTCGAGCACTTGGGGATGGCTCGCTGCACCGGGAGGCCTTCGTCTGGTACCTCGCCCAGGATGCCCTGTACCTGCGCGATTACGCCCGGATGCTGGCCGTCGCGAGCCGACTCGCCCCGACCGCCACCGAGCAGGTGTTCTGGGCGGCCAGCGCGCATGGCGCGATCGCCGCCGAACTCGACCTGCACTCCAGCTGGATTGCCGACGAAACCCTGGCCGGCGTGCAGCCCAGCGAGACGACGACCGCCTACCTGAACCATCTGGCGGCCGCCGGCGCGAGCGGCGACTACGGCGTACTCGTCGCGGCGCTGTTGCCGTGCTTCTGGATGTATCAGGATGTCGGCACGCGGCTGCATCCGCTCTCGCACGACGCGCATCCGTACCGCAGCTGGCTGGATACCTACGCGGATGAGGAGTTCGCTGCCTCCACCGCCCGCGCAATAGAGATCGTCACCACGGTTGCCGCCACCGCGGATGAACCGTCCCGCCACCACATGGCCCAGGCGTTCCGCGCGTCGGCCAGGCACGAGCGAGAATTCTTCGCCGCGCCCCTGATCAGCCCCCGGTAGGAGTGCAGGTCCATCCTTTCGCGCCCCCAGCGGTTGCCGGAGCGACCATTCGTCAAGCACGCTGCGGCCCATGGACGGGCGAGACAGGAGCTCAGTTGCGGAGGATGAGTTCGCACAACTGCATGGTGCTGACGTTGTCAGCGGCGTTGCTTGAGGTGACTTCATGCGCTGGGCTTGCGCGGCGAAAGGCCTCGACCTCGCCTACGAAATCGCTCAGGTGCAGGTCTCGTTCGATGCCGGAGATGACGCTTGCGGTGGGTGTGAAAAGTCGTGACGTTCTCGCCGACCCGGCGCCAGTTCGGTGCGTCTGCTGGAGTGCGAATCTGCAGGACCAGGCGTGCGACATCTGTGATCAGCACGTGACCGGTGTTGCCGGAGACTCGCAAGACCTTGTTCTCGCTTGAGTACGTGGGTAGGCCGCTGAGGTACAGCGTGCTGACCATGCTGGAAGCGAACTGCAGAGTTGAGGAGAGGGCGACGGTCGCGCCGTGCGAATCGGAGTAGTTGACTGCCGGATCAATCCGCTGCTGACGACACCCTGTCAATCGAGACGCCAAATAGCGATCACAGAACTCCGCCAAACAGCGCGAATATTCACACCATGCAGGCGACTTTGGAAACTGACAAGTGCACCGAATCTTTTGAACGCGCCTGGTGGTTTGTAGCGGAAACGGTCGTTTTTGGAACGTGCTACCTCTACTTAGCAGCGGCCCGCAGCGCTGTCGCGACGGGCGCGGTTCCGTCTTCCGTTGCGAGCATTGCTGCCAGTTGGCGTGCTCGTGCGGCGTAGGCCGGCGTCGTGGTGGCCTGCGTGATGGCGTCGGCCAGCCGTTCGGTGGTGAGTTCCTTGTAGGGGACCTGTTGCGGGCCCGCGCCGAGGGACGTGATCCGTGCGGCCCAGAAAGGTTGGTCCGTATATATCGGCACGCTGACCGTCGGCACACCGGCGCGCAGCCCCGCCGCGGCGGTCCCCGCTCCGGCATGGTGGACGACCGCGGCCATCTGCGGGAACAGCCATTCGTGCGGAACAGCACCGATGCTGACGGCATCGGGTCCGGAGGCACCCTGCACGCCCTGCAGTACCGCGCGAACCCCCGCACGGTGCGCGGCGCCGAGCATGAAGTCTGCGTCCAGGGCCGCACTGCTACCAAAGCCGATGAACACCGGGGGCGGTCCGTCCGCGAGGAATTCGGCCAGCTCCGCAGGTGGCTGCCAGCCCGGCTCAACTTCCGGCCACCAGTAGCCGGTCATGGTGAGCCCGGATCGCCAGTCCGCCGGGCGCGGGAATATGGTGTGACTAATGCCGTGGAGAACGGGACTGTTGGTTTTCCTTCGGGTACGGTCGGACGCGGACCGGGCCTTTTTGGGTAGGCCGAGCATCTGGCGGATGCGGGCGCTCGGGGCGTCGTAGGGTGCTTTTCCCGCTGATATCAGTGAACCGAGCAGCTTGTTTCCGACCGGCCCCAGACTGCGGGCGGTCCCCAGGACCACGGGCGGGTAGGCGGTGCTGGGTTCGGTCGGCTGCAGGTGGGCACCGATGGCGGGGACACCGAGGGCCTCAGCAACATCGTAGGCATAGGGGGCGATCGCATTGGCCAGGATCAGGTCGGTGCCGGCCTCGGCCGCGGCAAGGGTGCCGGTCGCGGCCAGGTCCATGTAGTCACCGAGTTCGCGCATGTACCTGCGCAGATCCGCGCCCGTGGCCTTCTTCCCTGGCGCGGCGGGGCTGACCAGGTGGCTCATATCACCGGGCAGTTCGCGGTGCTCACACCCGGCTGCGGTGACCAGCGGGGCATAGGCGGCATTCGCCGCGATTGCGACGTCAAAGCCCAGGGCTTGAAGTCTGCTGCCGAGCCCGGCCATCGGGGCGACATCGCCTCGGGTCCCTGGCGTAATCATGAGTACCCGCATGACATTCCTCATTCCGCTTGATTGCGATCACTGTTCGCAATTAAGAATATAGTGGAATAGGTACGGCACCTAACCCAGGCGGCTAGACGAAAGGCGGAACTGGTATGCCCTCTCATGACCCCGTTAATATCTGGCTGCGGCCGGAGCGTTCCGGTGTCGGGCCGAAACCGGAGCACTCACGCGCGGGGATTGCCGCGGTGGCGATCGATATCGCCGACCGGGACGGCCTGACGGCGGTGTCCATCCGACGCGTGGCGGCCGCCATCGGAGCCGGCGGGGCGTCCCTGTACCGGTATCTGAAATCCCACGACGAGCTCATCGAACTCATCGTTGACACGGTCAGCAGTGAATACGACCTTGCCCCCTCCGATGAACCACCACCGATCCAGCTGCTGAATCTGGCACGGCAAGGCCGGGCCATTATGCACCGGCACCCGTGGCTGGCTCCGCTGCTGCTGACCCGGCCCTCAATGGGCCCCAACGCTCTCCGATATCTGGAGCGTGCCTTGTCCGCAATGGAGGCGGTGGACATGCCCGGGCCCGCCAAGCTGCAGACCGTGGCCATGATGACGGCCATCACCTCCGCATTTGTACAAAATGAGCTGGCATCAGCCGACAGCTCCGGGACGGGCCTCGACGGGGCGAACGCGCGCCTGCAGTACCTCTCCGATGTAGTCCAGTCCGGGAATTACCCGTTCCTGGCGGGCGCACTTACCGGGCAACACGACCCCGAGAGACCAGAAGAAGTGTTCAACAGCGTCATCACCAATTACCTGGCGGGCGTGGGCCTTCCAGTCGCCGTCGGTTCCGCCTGAGGGCACCTGAACCGCCAAACCGAGCTGTGGAAAAACCGCCATTCTGAATTGACAGTCACACGGGACGCTGATGAACCCCAGCTCGCATTGATGCAGTTCAGCGGTGTGTGCGACCGGTGGAGGACCGGCCTGCGGGCGGCTACTCGGCATCCGCGCTCAGGTTAGTGAAAGCCGCTTCGCTAATGCAGCAGGCGCCCATTTCCCTTGAAGATGCGTCCGACATCGGATTCACTGTTGGCACACGTAGGGGAGGCATTCAAAAATGACGATCTCGAACGCTGCAGCTGAATCACAAACTAGGTCTCTAAATATGAACATGCTGACGGGCGAGGCGATCGCCGAGGCCAAGCTAGCCGACTGGCGCATATTGGCCCGAGGACTGCACGCCATGGTCAGCGCCGACGCCATCTACCGCGGCGACGAGGGCACCTTACACGTCGTCGAATGGGTCACCCAGCAGGACGTCGACCTCGCGCGACGGATCACCGAGATCGCCGTCGACCACAAGGTCGCCGCCGACCCGGCCTCGGTCAGCGTCCTCGAACTCGGCCTCGACACGGGGCACGCAGCGACCATCGCCCCGGTGTGGGCAGCCCTGCTGACCGGCAACGCGGACGCCCAGGGCCACGGGTCACCCAGCGATGAGATCCGGGACGCCACGGGGCGTGTACCCAACCTGTGGTTCGGTGACGCCGACGAGCACGAGACGCCGAGTCAGCGGTTCCACGTCGAGGTCTATGTGGCGCCCGAGGTGGCCGAGCCACGAATCGCCGCTGCCGTCGCTGCGGGGGGAACCGTCGTGGATGACAGCGGTTCGCCGTCGCTCACCGTGATCGCCGACCAGGACGGCAACAGAGCGGTCCTGTGCGTTGCCGGGTCGCCGGCGACGAAGTCAGCTTCCTGACCTTCTTGAACTCGTTTCCGAGACAACCGCTGAGGTGGGCGTGGCAGCTCCGCACGTGATCAAGCCGCTCACCCCGGCGACCTTTCCGGCGTGGCTGGCGCTCGCGCAGAAACACAACGGGGTCTGGGGCGGGTGCTACTGCTCGTATTTCCACGACGACACCGAGGACACCGTCAAAAGCGAGTACGACCGGCCGACGTTCAAGCAGCGCCTCGTGGCGGAGGGCGTCGCACACGCCGCGCTCGTCTTCGACGGCGGCGACGCGATCGCATGGTGCGAGTACGGAAGTCCGGTTGAGCTGCCGGGGATCTATCACCGTAAGGAGTAAATGCGGGTGAAATCAAGCCAGCGCCATGGCGCATCACGTGCTTCTTCGTCGACCGCGACCACCGACGTCCGGGCGTGGCACGGGAAGCGCTAGACGGTGCGCTCGAGCTGATCGCGCAGGCCGGCGGAGGCGAGGTGATCTCGTTTCCCAACGAACTCACTCTCGGCAAGAGGACGTCGTCGTCGTTCGTTCACAACGGCACGCGAGCCATGTTCGAGAAGGCGGGATTCACGTTCGAGCGCCACATCGGCAAGAGCAAGACCGTGATGCGCAAGACGGTCCAACCTGCCCGCGGCTGACGCCAGGTTGAACAGGCCGGGCCAGCAACGAGTCGATAAGCGGACCCGCTGCGGGACGGCTCCCCCCCATCGCGTGAGCGCGTCCGGCCATGGATCCCTAAATGGCTCCAGCCGCGGCGGCGGGGTAGCCCTATTCCGCACCGATCAATAGCATGAGGTGTGGCCACGCCAAGTGAAAGTTCAAAGTTGATCAGGCGCCTAACGGTTGTCCTGCTCGGTTTTTCTCTTTTCGCTACGTCCTGCGCCGGAACGGGGCCTGCGGGTCGGGGCGGCGAAACTCCTCAGCCGCCCACGCATGAGTCGGCGCCAAGCCAACCGCCTACTGGCTCACTGGTCAGTCCTGAAGCTGCGCCGGCTGACGGAGCGATCGCTCATGTTGCCAGCACGCTGAGTCGGGAGCTGGCAGGGGATGCTGAATTCGCCTCAGTCGAAGTGATCAACGGGAACCGAATTATCGTTCATTGGCACGGCCCGGTGAGCGCGAAGCTGCGGGACCTACTGGCCCGGTTTCCGAGCGTCGACATTTCAGTCCAGCCCGCCGACTGCTCCCCTGCGCAACTTAACGATTTCGCCAGCGAGCTGTTGGCGTCAGACCCTGCTGTGAACATCACTTCGGTATCGCCTGATGGGTCGCACCTGACCCTCACGCTGGATGAATCAGTCAGGGCCGCATCGGACGTCGCCGACCTGGAGCGGAAGTATTCGCAGGCAGCTGGGTGCCCGGTCAAAGTGGAATTCGGGGGTATTGCCCCACTCGGCGGGTAATCCACACCCACTACGGAACGTCGTAAGGAATCCGACCGCAACCCTCGACAAAAAAACATCTGAAATCTCCGCGCGGTGTCCGCTAAGGGTTCCCCCTACGAACATGTGGGTCGTGCAGACGAGTGTGGACGTTCCGTGCAGGGCTTCGGAAACTGACATAGCCCGACGCCGGGGTTCCGCAACGCGACACGGGCAAAACCCGACGCCGGAACAGGCCACAGCCTGAAACTGCCTCAGCTCCACAACGCGACGTGGAACTTCGATCCCCGGCGTTCCAGTCCCCGGGAGCCGCCGGGAGCGACCATCGCCGCGGTCGCCTCAGCCGTGCCGGCAAAGCGCTGCAGCGTCCGCGCCATCGTGGTGGTCCGGTGGTTGTCCAGGGTGCTCGCCCACCACAATCCGGTGACAGGCGTGCCGACGACAGGCAGCCGCACGAGGATCCCGCTCTGGAGTTCGGACCGGACGATGTGGCCAAGCGCCAGCATGATGCCCTCCCCCGCCCGCACAGCGGCCAGGGCTTCCGTCTCGCTGCTGAGCCGGATGATCTCCGGCGCCACCCCCGTCGACGCCAGCCAACGGCCCTCCTCCGCGCTGTCCTGGATCCCCGCCGGTCCGGCGAACCAGCGCTGGTCCAGCAGCCGGGCCACGGATACCGGTCCGGGCGCCCGGACCAGCGGGTGCCCGGAACCGGCGACCAGGATGCGCTGGTAGCGCAGGAAAGGCACGCATTTCAGTCCCGGGCTGCTCACCGCGGTCCCCGCCGGCGCCGTCGGCCGGGCACCCAGGGCGATGTCGTAGGCCCGCTCCTGCAGCAGCGAGCACAGGTCCTCGGCGGACTCGACCACCACGTCCACCGAAGCGCCGGGAACCCGCTTGGTAAAGAGGTCCAGAAGCCGGCCGGCCGCATGTTCGGCAAAGGGCGCGGTGGCCACGATCTTCAGCCGCCCGGCGTCGTTCGTGGCGTTGGAAACCTCCCAGCGGGCCTGGTCCGCCAGCCCGACAATGTCCTGGGCATATTCCGCCAGCGCCCGGCCGCCGGGAGTCAGCGCAATGCCACCCCCGGCGCGCACGAAGAGCGGATCGCCGAGGTCCTGCCGGAGCGCCGTCAGGGCAGAGGAGACCGCCGGTTCGCTGACGCCGAGGGTCTCCGCGGCAGCGTGCAGCGAGCCCAGACGGGCAACGAGAGCGAACGTGCGGAGTTGGCTCAATGTCATCGACATGGCGTCATAACCTTTCGCTTATGACGATATTGACACTCCGTCCCAGGCGGGGCAAGACTGGCCTGAAATCGGTGCTGCACGACGTTGCCAGCGCCCTGACGTGAGGTGGGGACTATGCAGATTCCGGCTCCTTTCGACTACGTTCGGGCCACGTCCGTGGATAACGCCCTGGAACTCCTCTCCCGCCACGGTGCGGAGTCGCGGGTCATCGCCGGGGGCCACAGCCTCCTGCCGATGATGAAGCTCCGGCTCTCCAGACCGGAGTGGCTGATCGACATCAACGACCTGTACGAACTCGACTTCATCCTGCGCGACGGCGACAAACTGCGCATCGGCGCCCTGACGCGCCACACGACGCTGCTGGAGTCGGACGAAATCGCGGCGCTCTTCCCCATCGTCCGGGACGCCGAAGCCGTGATCGCCGACCCGGTCGTGCGGAACCGGGGCACCATCGGCGGTTCGCTCTGCCAGGCCGACCCGGCCGAGGACCTGTCCACGGTCTGCGACGTGCTGGGTGCCGAAGCCGTGATCCGCGGACCGGCCGGCGAGCGCATCCTGGCCATGGCAGACTTCCACCGCGGACCTTACGAGACAGCGGTGGGCCAGGACGAAATGCTGTGCGAAGTCCGCATCCCCATCCTTCCCCGGTCGGGCAGCGCCTACGAAAAGGTGGAACGCCGCGTGGGCGACTGGGCGGTCGGCGCCGCCGGCGCGTCCGTGACGCTGGCCGCGGACGGCACCATCGCCGACGCCGCCGTCGGGCTGACCGCCCTCGGACTCGACCACACCATCGCCGGGGCCGCCGACCTGCTCCGCGGCCGGCAGCCCCGGGAGGAACTGTTCGTGGAAGCCGGGCGGCTCGCCGCAGCGGCCTGCGACCCCGTGGCCGACCAGCGCGGTCCGATTGACTACAAACGGCATCTCGCCGACGAACTCACCCGGCGGGTACTGCGGCAGGCCTGTACCCGCGCCGCCAGGACACAGGAAGGCTGAAGCGGATGCAGATCAGCATGACCGTCAACGGCAACGAAGTCACCAGCGATATTGAGCCCCGGGTGCTCCTGGTCCACTACATCCGCGAAGTCCTGGGCCTAACCGGGACCCACTGGGGATGCGACACGAGCAACTGCGGGACCTGCGTGGTCCTGATGGACGGCCAGCCGGTGAAGTCCTGCACCGTCCTCGCGGCGATGGCCGCCGGACACGACATCCGCACGGTCGAGGGCCTCGCCAGCGGCGCCACCCTGGACCCGGTCCAGCAGGGTTTCATGGAGGAGCACGGGCTTCAGTGCGGTTTCTGCACCCCTGGGATGATGCTGACCGCCCGTGCCCTGCTCGATAAGAACCCGCACCCGGACACCACCGAGATCCGGCAGGCCATTTCGGGCCAGATCTGCCGGTGCACCGGCTACGCGACCATCGTCCGGTCGGTGCAGTGGGCCGCCGCCCACCCGGCGGGCGGCAACACGGACCCCACGGTGGACGAGGTCATCGAGGGCACGGACACGGTCATCGAGGACATCCCGGCGGAAACAGCGGAAACTGCAGACAACGAGGTGAGGGCATGACCGTCATCCACGAACGGCCCAGCAACCCGGCGGCCGGCGACGAGGACCGCCCGATCGGCTACGGCCGGATCCAGCGGAAGGAAGATCCGCGGTTTGTCCGTGGCAAAGGCAACTACCTGGACGACATCGTCCTGCCCGGCATGCTGCACGGCGCCATCCTGCGCGCCCCGGTGGCGCACGCCCGGCTGGTCTCCATCGACACCACCAACGCCCTCGCCCACCCCAAGGTCATCGCCGTCATCACGGGGAAGGACCTGCTGGGCCTCAAGCTCGCCTGGGCCCCCACCCTCTCCGCGGATGTCCAGGCAGTCCTCGTGACAGACAAGGTCCGCTTCCAAGGCCAGGAGGTCGCGTTCGTCGTGGCCGAGGACCGCTACGCTGCGCGGGACGCGCTGGAGCTGATCGACGTCGAATACGATGTCCTGCCCCCGGTCATCGACGCCCGGAAGGCCCTCGACGCCGGTGCCCCCGTAATCCGCGACGAGATCGAGGGCAAGACCGACAACCACATCTTCGACTGGGAAATGGGCGACAAGGCCGAAACCGAGGCTGTCTTCGCGAGCGCCGACGTCGTGGTCGCCCAGGAGATGGTCTACCCGCGGGTGCACCCCGCCCCGATGGAAACCTGCGGCGCGATCGCCGACTTCGACGCCGTCGACGGCAAACTGACCCTGTACGAAACCACGCAGGCCCCGCACGCGCACCGCACCCTCTTCGCGATCGTCGCCGGGATCCCCGAGCACAAGATCCGTGTGGTGTCCCCGGACATCGGCGGCGGCTTCGGCAACAAGGTGGGCATCTACCCCGGCTACATCCTCGCTGTCGTCGGGTCGATCGTCACTGGCAAGCCGGTGAAATGGGTGGAGGACCGCTCGGAGAATCTGATGTCCACCTCCTTCGCCCGCGACTACATCATGCAGGGCGAGATCGCGGCGACCAAGGACGGCAAGATCCTCGCAGTACGCACCAACGTCCTGGCCGACCACGGCGCGTTCAACGCCACCGCCCAGCCCACCAAGTACCCCGCCGGCTTCTTCTCCATCTTCACCGGAAGCTACGACATCAAAGCCGCCTACTGCAGCGTCACGGGCGTCTACACGAACAAGGCACCCGGCGGCGTCGCCTACGCCTGCTCCTTCCGCGTCACCGAAGCCGTGTACCTCGTCGAGCGGATGGTGGATATCCTCGCCCGCAAGCTGGAGATGGACCCGGCGGAACTGCGGCTGAAGAACTTCATCAAGCCCGAGCAGTTCCCCTACGCCAACAAGACCGGCTGGGTCTACGACTCCGGCAACTACGAACCGGCCATGAGGCTGTCCATGCAGCTGGCCGGCTACGACGAGCTCCGCCGCGAGCAGCGTGAGAAGCGCGAGCGCGGCGAACTGATGGGGATCGGCATCTCCTTCTTCACCGAAACGGTGGGCGCCGGACCGCGCAAACACTTCGACATCGTGGGCCTCGGCATGGCCGACGGCGCCGAACTCCGGGTCCACCCCACCGGCAAGGCCGTCGTCCGGCTCTCGGTGCAAAGCCAGGGCCAAGGCCACGAGACCACCTTCGCGCAGATCGTCGCGGAAGAGCTCGGCATCCCCCCGGAGGATATCGACGTCGTCCACGGCGACACCGACCAGACGCCCTTCGGCCTCGGCACTTACGGGAGCCGTTCGACGCCGGTCAGCGGCGGCGCCGTCGCGCTCGTTGCCCGGAAGGTGCGGGAGAAGGCGAAGCTGATCGCCGCGGCGATGCTGGAGACCCGGCCTGAGGACCTCGAGTGGGAGAAGGGCCGGTGGTTCGTCAAGGGCGATCCCGGCGCCGGGAAGACCATCTCCGAGATCGCCATGGCGGCCCACGGCACCATGACGCTGCCCGAGGGCGTCGACGGCAACCTCGACGCCGAGGTCACCTACGACCCGCCGAACCTAACGTTCCCCTTCGGCGCCTATATCTGTGTCGTCGACGTGGATCCGGGCACCGGTCACGTCAAGGTGCGCCGCTTCATCGCGGTGGATGACTGCGGCACCCGGATCAACCCGATGATCATCGAGGGGCAGGTGCACGGCGGACTGACCGACGGCGTCGGGATGGCCTTGATGGAGATCATCGAGTTCGATGCTGACGGCAACTGCCTGGGCGGGTCCTTCATGGACTACCTGATCCCCACCGCGATGGAAGTGCCGGACTGGGAGACCGGCTACACCATCACCCCGTCCCCGCACCACCCCATCGGCGCAAAAGGCATCGGCGAATCCGCCACCGTCGGGTCTCCCCCGGCGATCGTGAACGCGGTTGTGGACGCGCTGGCCCCCTACGGGGTGGTTCACATGGACATGCCCTGCACCCCGGCCCGGGTCTGGGCCGCCATGCAGGGCCGGGCAAGGCCGCCGATCTAGGATGACCACGACAGCAGACTCCCTCACGGCCCGGGCGAACGACCTTGCCTCCCGCCGTGAGCCGTTCGTGCACGCCACGGTGGTCCGCGCCCAGCACCCCACCAGCGCCCACGCCGGGGACACCGCCCTGGTGCTCCCCAGCGGGGAGATCCAGGGTTTCGTCGGCGGAAACTGTGTCGAGTCCTCGGTGCGGGAGTACAGCCGGCAGGTCCTCGTCTCGCAGGAACCGCTGCTGCTGCGGGTGGTCCCGGGCGAGCCGTCCCGCACCGCCGGGGAAGGCGCGGTCGAGGTCTCCAACCCCTGCCTGAGCGGCGGCGCGATCGAGATTTTCCTCCAGCCGCACATTCCGGCGCCCCGGGTCGTCGTGGTCGGCACCACGCCCGTGGCCCAGGCTCTTGAGACCCTCGGCGCCAGCGTGGGCCTGGCCGTGGAACTCACCGACGGGGAATCAGCGGGGCCCCGGGCCGACGACGCCGCGCTCATCGTGGCCTCGCACGGCAAAGCGGAGGAAGTCGCCCTCGAGGCGGCCCTGCGCGCCGGCGTGCCCTATGTCGCGCTCGTGGCCAGCGGGACGCGGGGAGCCGCAGTGCTGGAATCCCTCGACGTCGACCCGGCGCTGCGATCACGGGTCTTCACCCCCGCCGGGCTGCAGCTGGGCGCCCGCACCCCCGGAGAGATCGCGCTCTCGATCCTGGCCGAGCTCATCCAGGAGCGGGCCAAGTCCCGGCACGCCGCCACTGAAACGGCGCCAGACGCGCCGGCCGCGGCGCCGGTGACTGCGTCGGCCACAACATCCCCGGCCCCGGCGGCCGCCGCGCACACCGCGGCGACGGCGGTAGACCCCGTGTGCGGCATGACTGTCGCCGCCGCGGAATCCTCGCTGCAGCTCGAGCATAATGGCGTCACCGTGTACTTCTGCTCGCCCGGTTGCCGAGCGGCCTTCCGCAAAGATCCGGAGCGCTATGCCCTCATACCTTGACCGCGCAGCCACCACGCACCGGACGGCGGGGCTGATCCTGGCGGCCGGGGCGTCGCGGCGCCTGGGCCGGCCCAAGCAGCTGCTCCCCTACGGCCGCGGGGTCCTCCTCGACGCCGTGCTGGCGGCCGCCCGCGACTGCGGCTTCGACCAGACCGTGCTGGCCCTGGGAGGTGCAGCCGGGGAGGTGCAGCGCGCGGTCGACACGACCGGCTGCGAGATCGTGCTCAACCCGGACTTCGGCGCGGGCTGTTCCTCCTCGATCGCCGCCGGCATCGCCACGCTCCACCCGGACACGGACGCCGTCGTCCTGCTGCTCGGGGACCAGCCGGGCGTCCGGGCCGACACCGCACGGGCCCTGCTGGAGCTCCTGTTCACCGGCGGGCCAGGCGCCGGCGAGGGCGCCCCCGGCATCGCCGTCTGCCGTTATGACGACGGCGTCGGCCACCCGCTGGCGTTCGCCCGGCGGATGCTCCCGGAGTTGGCCGCCCTGCACGGCGACAAGGCAGTCTGGAGACTGCTGGAGCAGCGGGCAGGCGACGTCGTCGAACTCCCCGTTCCTGGCCCCGTCCCGCCGGACGTTGACACGGAAGAGGACTACCGCCGGGTCCTGGCCGGCCTGGAAGGCGCGCTATGAACACCGCGGCGCGCACCGGCGCGGAGGAGGACGTCCAGCGCAGGGTTCCCGACGTCGCTTCGCTGATGGAGGCGCTGGACAGCAGCGACTACCTGGCCGACGTCGGGCTGGCCACGGCGTTGTTCTTGGCCGTACGGCTGCCGCAGCCTATCCTGCTCGAGGGCGAGGCGGGCGTCGGTAAAACCGAGGCAGCGAAGGCCCTGGCCGAGCTGCTGGACACGCCGCTGTACCGGCTGCAGTGCTACGAGGGAATCGACGCCGGCGAAGCCCTCTACGAGTGGAACCACCAGCGCCAGCTGCTCGGGATCCGGCTGGCGGAAGTCCGGGATGGCTCCGTCACCGAGACGGACCTCTTCGGCCCTGAGTACCTGCTGCGCCGGCCGCTGCTGCAGGCGATCGAACATCCCGGCCCTCGCCCCGCGGTCCTCCTGCTGGACGAGATCGACCGGGCCGATGCCGAGTTCGAGGCCTTTACCTTCGAGCTCCTCGCCGAGGCCGCGGTCACCATCCCGGAGCTGGGCACGATCCGGGCCACCCACCCCCCGATCGTCATCCTGACCTCCAACCGGACGCGGGACCTGCACGACGCCCTGACCCGGCGCTGCCTCTACCACTGGATCGACTACCCCGGGCCGGAGCGGATCGCGGAAATCGTGCGCCGCCGCGTGCCCGCCAGCAGCGGCCCGCTGGCGTTACAGGCCGCTGCGGTGATCACCAGGCTGCGTACCCTGGACCTTGCCAAACCGCCGGGGATCTCCGAGGCCATCGACTGGGTGTCCGCCCTGGCCGTGCTGGGCATTGACCGTATCGACGCCACGACGGTGGAGCAGACGCTTGGCTCGATCGTCAAGAACCGCGACGACCTGGAGCTGGTGGTCGCCCGCGGGGCAGACTGGCTCGTGGCCGGGACGGGCGGGTGAGCCCGGCGATGGCCCGGGTCATCGGGGTCACGGTTACCGGGGACACGGCCGCTGCACCCCCCGCAGTGGAGGCCGCGACCCTGTCCGCGGCGTTCGTGACCGCCCTGCGCCGGGCTGGCCTGACGTGCTCGCCCGACCGGGCCGTGCGGCTGGCCGAGGCCCTCCGCCTGATCCCGCCCTCCGACGTCGAGCAGCTCTACTGGGCGTCCCGGGTGGTGCTGGTGTCCGCGCGCGGACAGTTGCCGGTGTTCGACGCCGTGTTCGCCGCAGTCTTCCGCGGCGGTTTCGACCCTTCCGGGCACCGCAGAAGCGCTACGCGCCCGTCCCCGCCCGGCAGCCCCGAGCAGGCAAGCACCCGGCCCTCCCCGGCCGGGGACCGTGCCCCCGGACAGGCGGCGGGGTTGCAGCAGACGGCGCCGGCCGTTGCCTCCGCGGGGCAGGACGGCGGCGGGGACCGCGACGCCCCGGAACGGGAGGCCGTGCTGGCCATGGCCTCAACCGAGGAACGGCTGCACGGGATGTCCTTCGCCCAGCTCACCGAGGAGGAAGTCCTGGAAATCAGGCGGCTGGCGTCCCGGCTGCTGCTCGCCACCCCCGTGCGCCTGAGCCGCCGAACCCGCAAGTCCGCCCACAGCAGCGCCCGGCTGGACGTCCGCGCCACGGTCCGCGCGGCCCGGCGCTCGGGCACCGACACCACCCGGCTGTTGTATGCCCGGCGCCGGGAGCAGCGCCGCAAGCTGGTGATGCTGTGCGACGTCTCCGGCTCCATGGAACCGTATGCGCGGATCTTCGTCTCGCTCCTGCAGGGTGCTGTCGCAACTGCCGGCGCCGAGGCCTTCGTGTTTTCCACCCGGCTGACACGCCTGACCCGGCAACTGGCGCTGCGCGATCCGGACGCGGCCCTGGCCCGGGCCGCCGTGGCCGCCCCGGACTGGGCCGGCGGCACCCGCATCGCCGACAGCATCCGGCACTTCGTCGACGAACACGGCCGCCGGGGCCTGGCCCGGGGCGCGGTGGTGGTGATCTTCTCGGACGGCTGGGCACAGGAGGACCCCGGAGAAGTGGCGGCCCAGATGGCGCGGCTGCGGCGCCTGGCGCACCGGATCATCTGGGTCAATCCGCGCAAGGCCGCCCCCCACTACCAGCCGCTGGCGGGCGGTATGGCAGCGGCCCTGCCGTACTGCGACGCTTTTGTCAGCGGACACAGCTACACCGCTCTGGCAGAGGTGGCGGCCGCAATCCGCGGCGACGGCCAGTCATCACTCAACGGCCAGTCATCATTCAAGGGAAGAGGCAACTAATGCAGATCAACAGCACTTTCTCGGTCGTCGCGCCGATCGACACCGTTTGGGACACCATCATGGACTTCGAAGGTGTGGCGGGCTGCGTCCCCGGCGCCAGGATCCTGAACAAGCTTTCCGACGACGCCTACCAGGTGGGCATGACCGTGAAGCTGGGACCGGTGAACATGCAGTACAAAGGGCTGCTCAACGTGATCGAACGCAACGCCGCCGAACACCGCGCCGTGCTTGGCGGCAAAGCCCAGGAAACCCGCGGCCAGGGCACCGCCGAGGCCACGGTGACCCTGCAGCTGACGGAGGAGGCCGGCGGCACCACCCGCGGCACCGTCAACGCCGAGCTGTCACTGTCGGGCAAGGCCGCCGCGATGGGCAAAGGCGTGATCGGCAGTGTCACCGAGCAGATGATGGCACTGTTCGCCAGCAACCTGCAGGCCATGATCACCGCGCCCGCCGCCGGAACAGAAGCGGGCGGCCTGCCGGCGGCCGTATCCGCGGCCGGGCTCGACGCGGAGGCCGAAGCGGAAGTCGCCGCGGCCAAGGTCGCCGGTGCCCCGGCGCCGGCCCCAGCGCCGGGACTTCCCGGCCTACCGGCCGGCGCCGTGCCCGCAGCGGCCCCGCCCGCCGGCA